>CALMQI010000383.1 GCA_937871935.1 uncultured Burkholderiales bacterium | reverse complement strand
CAGGCGAGCACCGACCCAGTATGAGCCCCGGCCGGGTACCGCCTGGCGCGATGCGAAGTACTCGGTCCAGAAGCGGTCCCTCGCGAACGCCCACAACCGGCCGATAAGCGACCTCTGCCCATTCGACGGCGGCAGCCCCACCTCAAGCCGCCGCTTCGGCGGCGATCTGCCGCAGTGCCTGCTCGAACACCTCGGGCGGCTGGCCGCCCTGGATCAGATGGCGGTCGTCGATGATGATCGACGGCACCGAGTGGATGCCGGCTTGCTGCCAGTACTGTTCGGCCGCGCGCACCTCGTCGGTGTAGGCGCCGCTCGTCAGCACCTCGCGCGCCGCCTCGACGTCCAGGCCCACTGCGCCGGCCAGCTCGAGCAACACGTCGTGCGCGCCGGGGTTGCGGCCGTCGCCGTGATAGGCCTTGAGCAGCGCATGCTTGAGCGCACGCTGCCGGTCGCCGCCCTGCAGACCGGCCCAGTGCAGCAGCCGGTGCGCGTCGAAGGTGTTCCACACATGCGGCCGCGCGCCGAAGGTAAAGCCGACTGCCGCACCACGCGCGCGGATCGCGGCCTGGTTGCGCGCGATCTGCTCGGCGTCGATGCCGTACTTGGCCGACAGATATTGCACCGTGTCGGCGCCTTCGGCAGGCATCGTCGGGTTGAGCTCGAAGGGCTGGAAGTGCAGTTCCACCTGCAGGTCAGGACCGACGCGCTCGAGCGCGCGCTCCAGGGCGTTGAGGCCGACCGCACACCACGGGCAGGCCACATCGGAGACGAAATCGATCTTCATGGGTTCACCTCTTGCGCGCCAGTTTGGGATCGAGCAGGTCGCGCAACCCGTCGCCCATCAGATTGAGGCCCAGCACCGCGAGCGCAATCGCGACGCCGGGATAGACCGCGAGCATCGGCGCCTGGAACATCTGCGTCTGCGCCTCGTTGAGCATGCGGCCCCAGCTCGGCGTCGGCGGCTGGGTGCCGAGACCGAGGTAGCTGAGCGCCGCCTCGGCCAGGATGGCGGTGGCGAACTGGTTGGTCGCCTGCACGATCAGCGCGCTCGCGATGTTGGGCAGCACGTGGTCGAGCGTGATGCGCCAGCGGCCCTTGCCGGCAGCGCGCGCGGCGAGCACGAACTCGCGCGCCCAGATCGCGTTGGCCGCCGCGCGTGTCACGCGGGCGAACACCGGCACGTTGAACAGCCCGATCGCGACGATGCCGGTGACGAGGCCGGGGCCATAGATCGCGCCGAGCAGGATGGCCGACAACAGCGCCGGGAACGCGAAGGTGAAGTCAGACAGGCGCATCACCGCCTCCTCGACCCAGCCGCGCCGTGCCGAGGCGAGCAGGCCGAGCGCGCTGCCGAACGAGAAGCCGATCAGCACCGCGAGCACGCCGACCATGATCGAGGCCTGCGCGCCGACCAGCAGCTGCGAAGCGATGTCGCGACCCAGGCTGTCGGTGCCGAACCAGTGCACGGCGCTCGGCCCCTGCAGCTTGCCCGGGATATCGATCTCGGTGGCCGGGTGCGGTGTCCACACCAGCGAGATCAGCGCCGCCGCCAGCAGCGCCAGCGTGAGCAGGCCGCCGACCGCGAAGCTCGGATGGCGCAGCGCGCGACGCAGGAAGCCGTCGCCGGACGGCGCGGCCGGCGGCTCGGCGAGCGAGGCGCCGTCGTTCATGCGTCGCTCGCCTTCAGCCGCGGATCGATCACCGCATAGAGCACGTCGACGACGAAGTTGACGACCACCACCAGCGCCACCAGCAGCAGCACCACGTCGCGTACGACGACGAGATCGCGGTTGGCGATGGCCTGGAACACGAGGCGCCCGATGCCGGGCAGCACGAAGACGTTCTCGACCACCACCGTGCCGCTGATCAGAAAGGCGAACTGCAAGCCCAGAATGGTCAGCACCGGGATCATCGCGTTGCGCAGCACGTGGCGCCACAACACCGCGCGTCGCGACAGACCCTTGGCGCGTGCGGTGCGCACGTAGTCCTCGCGCAGCGTCTCCAGCACCGACGAGCGCGTCCAGCGCGCCAGCACCGCGGCCTGCACCGCGGCCAGCGACACGGCAGGCAGCAGCAGCGCGACGAAGCCCTCCCACAGGCCGCCGCCGTCGTCCTCGCGCCAGCCCGGGAAGCCGCCGGCGCTGACCCATTGCAGCCGCACCGCGAACAGCAGGATCAGCAGGATCGCGAACCAGAAGCTCGGCACCGCGATGCCGAGCTGGCTGAACGTCATCACGCCGACGTCGCCGAGCCGGTTCTGGTGCGCGGCGGCGTAGATGCCCAGCGCGATGCCGATGACCACGGTGAACACCATCGCCAGCGCCGCCAGCGGCAGCGTGACCTGCAGCCGCTCGACGATCAGCTCTGCGGTGGGCGTGTCGTACGAGAAGCTGTTCGCCGTGCGGCCCTGCAGCAGGCCGCCGACCCAGTCGAGGTAACGCGCGGCGGCGGGCCGGTCGAGGCCGAGCCGCGCCTCCAGCGCGGCGATCGACTCCGGCGTCGCGGTGTCGCCGAGGATCACCTGCGCCACGTTGCCGGGCAGCAGGTCGAGCACCGCGAACACGCCGACCGAGGCGACGAGCAGCGTGGCGACGAAGGTCGCCACCCGCTTCAGCAGGAACAGGCTCATCGGTCGGTTGGCGGGCGACGACGGCGCCGCAGGGCGATCATGCGGACTATCATGCCGCAAAGAGCAAGGGACGGCGCCGCGCATGGCGGCGACGACGCCACGGGGCACTCACATGCAGACGATCGACTTCGACACCCGCTCGGTGTTCATCGGCGGGATCTGGCAGCCGGCTTCGTTCGGCCGCACGCTGCCGCTGATCAACCCGTCCGACGGCAGCGAACTGACGCACATCGCCCGCGGCAGCCCGGCCGAGATCGACGCGGCGGTGCATGCCGCGCAGGCCGCGCTCGAGGGGCCCTGGGGCCTGTTGAGCGCGGCCGAGCGCGGTCGCATCCTGCTGCGCATGAGCGCACGCGTCGTCGAGCTGGCCGACGTGCTGGCCCGCATGGAGGCGCTCGACGTCGGCAAGCCGGTCAAGCAGGGCATGGCCGATGCAATGGCGCTGGCGCGTTACCTCGAGTTCTACGGCGGCGCCGCCGACAAGGTAATGGGCGAGACCATTCCCTTCGCCAACGGCTACACCGCGCTGACGCTGCGCGAGCCGCACGGCGTCACCGGCCACATCGTGCCGTGGAACTACCCGATGCAGATCATCGGCCGCTCGGTCGGCGCCGCGCTGGCGATGGGCAATGCCTGCGTGCTCAAGCCGGCCGAGGAGGCCTGCCTCACCGCGCTGGCCTTCGCGCGCATCGCACAGGACTGCGGCCTGCCAGCCGGCGCGCTGAACGTCGTGCCCGGGCTCGGCGAGGAAGCCGGTGCCGCCCTCACCCGCCACCACGGCATCCACCACATCTCGTTCACCGGGTCGGTGGCGGTCGGTCAGCTCGTGCAGGCGGCCGCCGCGAAGAATGCGGTGCCGGTGACACTCGAGCTCGGGGGCAAGAGCCCGCAGATCGTGTTCGCCGATGCCGACCTCGATGCCGCGCTGCCGTTCCTGGTCAACGCCGGCATCCAGAACGCCGGGCAGACCTGCTCGGCGGCCTCGCGCATCCTGGTTGAGCAGTCGATCTTCGAGCGGGTCGTCAAGCTGATGGCCGAGCGCTACAAGCGGCTCGTCGTCGGTCCGGCGATCGACGACCCCGACGTCGGCCCGCTGATCTCGCAGCGCCAGCGCGAGGTGGTCAGCAACTATCTCGCCATCGCGCGCGACAGCGGCCTGCGGGTGGCCGGCCAGGCCGAGTTGCCGGCGGGGCTGCCGCCGGCGGGGTGTTACGTCGCACCGACGCTGCTGGCGCCGGTGCGCGACGATCATCGGCTGGCGCAGGAGGAGATCTTCGGCCCGGTGCAGGTGGTGATGAGCTTCGACGGCGAGGCCGACGCGATCGCCCAGGCCAACGGCACGCCGTTCGGCCTGGTGGCCGGTGTGTGGACACGCGACGGCAGCCGCGCGCTGCGTATGGCGCGCAAGCTGCAGTGCGGCCAGGTCTTCATCAACAACTACGGCGCCGGCGGCGGCATCGAGCTGCCCTTCGGCGGCGTCAAGCACTCAGGGCACGGCCGCGAGAAGGGCTTCGAGGCGCTGTACGGTTTCTCGACGCTGAAGACCATCGCGATCAAGCACGACTGAGAGGCCTCAGCCGGTCGCCCGGCGCACGCCCTCCGCGATCTCCAGCACCTTGTCCGGCGCCACGTCGCGCGCCTCGGCGGCGCGCTTGAGCGCGTCGTCGTTCAGTACCGCGCGCAACGGCGTCAGATCGCGCGGATTGCCCATCGGCACCCAGCCCTCTTCGCGCCGCATCAGCAGGCGCAGGACATCCGGCCGCGCGTAGTGCCCCATCGTGTCGACGATGGCCTTGGTCGCCTTGATCATCCAGGCCTCGAGCTCCGCATAGACGATGGCCTCGCCGTAGGTCGGCCCCGCCAGCGCGAGGCCCAGCGGCGCAATCACCTCGCTGCCGCCATTGGCGTAGCCGATGTTCATCCGGCCCTTGTGCGGGAAGTCCGCCGCCACGTCGTCGTCGTTGATCACGGCGCAGGCCGAGACGACAAATGCGCCCGCCTCGAAGGCATGCGACCGCACCTCGAAGTGCCCCCAGAAGCAGCCCATCTTCTCGGGCTCTTCGAGTCGCGGCCCGGTGTGCAGTTCGAAGGCGCCCGGGAACGCCGCGATGTGGATGTCCTCCCCCTGGGCGATCATGGCGGCGCGCACGAGCGTCATCAGGTGCTCGCCGCAGATCAGCCCGCCCAGGCGACCGATGTCGGTATCGAACACCACCAGATCGTCGGCATCGCCCTGACCCCAGAACATGCGTTCGGTGAAGGTGGGCATCAGCTTGCGGTGCCGCCCGAGCACGCTGCCGTCCGGCGCGAAGAAGATCAGGCTGTTGTAGATGGTGCCGACCTCGGGCCGCGGGTCCATCTCGTTGCAGCCCAGCACGACGTAGATGCCCGCCTTGCGCACCGCATGGGCGATGCGCTCGGCCTGCTCGCTGGGGACGACCAGCGCGTTGTCGCGAAACAGGATTCTTCCGCCAGCCCATGGCTGCAGCGACGAATCCCAGCCCTCGGTCCAGTACGGGTAGCCGGCGAGCCAGGCCTCGGGGAACACCAGCAGCCGGGCGCCCGCGCGGCCGGCTTCGCCGATGATGGCCTCGGCCCGCTCCACGCTGGCGTCCAGGTTCATGAACACGGGCGACTTCTGCGCGACAGCGACCTTGACCTTGTCGTGGCCGCCGAGCACCGGCTTGCCGGGTTTGCTGGGCATGACGTTTCCTTTCAACGGCAGTAGAGTGGGATTCACCGCAGGCGACCTTTCGGCGGCGCCGCCCATGCTAGGTGCGCCATGGGCCACTCGCGTGTGCAGGGCGCGCCAAGGCGCTGTGCGCATTGCGCCAAGGAGTCTGTCCATGAACATCCAGTTCGATACCGCGCGGGTGCAGCCCGGCGAGCGGGCCGGCTTCTGGCGCGAAGTGGTCTGCTCGGTATACGTGCCGATGAACGCCGAGCCGCTGGTGCGCCACGCGTTCCACGCCCGCATGGACGTACGGGCCGCCTGCGGTCGGGTGTACTCGGCGGTCGACGCGGGGCCCCAGCGCGTGAGCCGCAATGCGGCGCAGATCGCGCGCACCGAGTCGCGCGACATCTACACCTTCATGCTGCAACGCGAGGGTCGCTGCGACGTGGAGCAAGCCGGCGCGCGGGCGATGCTGCTGCCCGGCGACATGCTCTTGTTCGACAACTCGCAGCCGTACCGGCTGCTGTTCGATCGACCCTTCCGGCAGACCGTCGTCCAGGCGCCACGCACCGGCTTCGGGTCGATGACAGGTGACCTGCAGCACTGCCTGGCCCAGGCCGTGCGGCCCGCCGTGGGCTTCGGCCGATTGCTGCAGGGCTTCGTGCGCGGACTCGACGAGGCGCTGCCCGACACCGACGACGGCGAGGCTGCGGTGCTGGTCGACGAGTTGTTCCACCTGCTCGCCGCCCACAGTGCGGCCGTGCGGGCACCTGCCGCGGCAGGCCCGGGTGGCCAGCACACGCTCTTCGAACGTGCTCGACGCCACGCGCGCGCTCGGCTCGCCGATCCCGATCTCGACCTGCACGCGATCGCCCGCGCACAAAGCGTCTCGGCGCGCACGCTGCAGCGGGCGTTCGCCCTGCAGGGTACCGGCGTCATGCGGTGGTTGCGCGACGAACGCCTCGCGCGCTGCGCCGCGATGCTGGTTGATCCCGCATCGGGATCGCGGCCGATCGCCGAGATCGCCATCGCCAACGGCTTTCGCGATGTCCCCGCCTTCTGTCGCAGCTTCAAGGCGCGTTTTGGCCGCACGCCGGGCGGCTGGCGCGAGCACCAGCGGCGGCGCTAGCGTCCCGGTCGGTGCGCAGCGGAGCACCGCGCGCACAGCTGCGACCTGAGTACGGGTTTTCCAGACAGTTGCAAATGCACCTAAGTCGCGGTACGGTGCCGACGTGGCTCGTCAACATCCGCGCTTCGCTCTCCAGCGGCACGCCTTCTTCTGGCTGACGCAGACCATCGGCAGTCGCGACCGCCGCCTCACGCAGGAGTTGAAGGCTTTCGGCCTGCGCGTACCGGAGTGGCGCGTCCTGGCCTCGCTGTGCGCCCGACGCCGTTGCACGATGCGCGAACTGGCCGATCTCGCCACGATCGATCGCACGACGCTGACCCGCACGGTGGATCGAATGGAGCAAGCCGGGTGGGTGACGCGGCTGAGCGACGCAACGGATCTGCGAGTGACGCGGCTGATCCCCACGGCCGGCGGCGAGCGCCTGTTCGCTCGACTGTGGCCCACCGTCGAGCGTGTCAACCGCATCGCGCTGGAGGGCCTGTCGTCCGCCGCCGTCGATGCCCTGCACACCACGCTGGTGCGCATGAAGACCAACCTCGACCAGGGACTCGTCGCCACCAGGCAGCGGGCCGCATGACCCAGGAGAACCGCATGTCCCAAGAGAGCGTCCTCGACCTCTCCAAGTTCGTCGAGCCTGACCGTGTCCACAAGCGCGTGTACACCGACCAGCAGATCTTCGACCAGGAGATGACACGCATCTTCGAGCGCGTGTGGGTGTACTGCGGGCACGAATCGCAGATTCCGAATGCGGGTGACTATGTCGCGGTGACGATCGGCCGCCAGCCGATGGTGATGGTGCGCGCGGCCGACCGGCGTGTCCACGTGGTGTACAACCGCTGCCCGCATCGGGGTGTGCAGGTGGTCGGCAACACCCACGGCAACACCGGCGCCGCGTTCGTCTGCAGCTACCACGCGTGGAGCTTCCACCTCGACGGCAGCGTGCGCGCGATCCCGCTGGCCAAGGGCTACGAAGGCACACGCATGGACCGCAGCAACCCCGACTGCAACCTCAAGCGCGCCGCCCGCGTCGACAGCTACCGCGGCTTCGTGTTCGCGAGCCTGGCCGCCGAGGGCGAGCCGCTGCTCGACTTTCTCGGCGAGGCCAAGGTGGCGTTCGACGACATGTGCGACCGCTCGCCGGTCGGCGAGGTCGAGGTGGTGCCGGTGTGCCACCGCGTGGTGCAGCATTCGAACTGGAAGTTCTTCATGGAGAACCAGCTCGATGCGCTGCATCCGTCGGTCACGCACCAGTCCACCGGCATCGCGGCCGGCCGCGTCGAGCGGCGGTTGAAGGAGCAGCAAGGTTCGGCGCCGCTGTACTACCACTATCTGTCGGCCTTCGCGTCGAGCTTCGAGCAGTGGGACAGCGTGCAGACCATCAACTACCCGCAGGGCCACGGCATCCTGAAGGCCTACATGGGCCTGCGCCCGCAGGACAAGATCGAGCTTATCGCGAAACTGCAGGCGGAAGGCCGCAAGGTTCTCATGATCGGGGATGGCCTCAACGACGCGCCGGCACTGGCGACCGGGCATGCGTCGATATCGCCTGCCAACGCCGCCGACGTCGCGCAGACCGCGGCGGATGCCGTATTGCAGGGCGAAGCGATGCACCCTGTGTTGACAATTCTGGCAGTTGCCAAGGCGGCACGCCGGCGGGCATTGGAGAACTTCGCGATCGCAATCGGTTACAATGTCGTGTTCGTGCCTTTGGCGGTCGCCGGCCTGGTGACGCCACTGATCGCGGCGGTTGCCATGTCCGCCTCGTCCATTGCGGTGACGCTCAATGCACTGCGGCTGGCGCGCAGCGGCAGCGAGGCCGTGCGATGACGGCGCTCGCCTGGCTTGTACCCGCCGCCCTGGCGCTCGGCGGTATCGGGCTTGCCGCCTTCCTTTGGTCGCTGCGATCGGGACAACTCGACGACCTGGAAGGTGCAGGCTGGCGTGCCCTCGACGACGAGAGCGGGCCAGCAGACCCGAAGTGATCAGGTTCGCACACGTCAGGTTCAACTTGATGCAGGTGCAGGATAGTGGCACGCTGCAGCTCAACTGAAGTTGGAGTCCCGATACCCATGCCAAGGATCAATGCATACGCGACTGCACGCGCGGCAATTCTGCTCACCAGCGTTGGTCTGCTGGTCAATCCGGGCACGGCTGCGGCGCAGGGTTGCGTAGAGAATACCACGCGGGCATCGGGCCCGAGCCGGGACGCGGCGTTGCGCCAGGCTTACGAGACAATCTTGAGAGCCACGGATCCGGCTTTGTGGAAAACCTGGGTGTCCACCAGCCAGAGAATAGGTGAGGCGCCCGGCTATGCCGTGAGAAAGCTGACCAGCAAATGCTCGGCCGGGGGAGCCGGTCAGATCTGCCACGTCGAGGTCACGCTCTGCAAGAACTGAGTGCCGGTCCGGGGGATATCGCGAACGAATGTCGGGCTTCGCGCTAAGGGCGCTCAACGCCGACCTGCGAGCGATTGACGGCAGTCGATCGTTCGGGCTGGCCGGTCATGCGGAATGCGTGAGCAAGGGCGGCGGTCACGGTGGGCTCACACGTTGCCAATCATAACTGAACGCTTTGCGCGGCGCGGCTTGATCGCAATCGCCATGCTCGGCCTTGCGCTCGGGATCACGGCTTCCATTGCCGGAGCCCGCAATGCCGCTCGAGCGGAGGTGATCAAGGCCCGAGTGGCATCCCGGTCCCAGCCGGTCTTCCGGGCAAGTCGGTCGGCTCGGGCCGAACCGAGCTGTTCGAGCGTCGAAACTCCCGCCTCCGCCAACTGGTTCAGGCGCTGCGGGCCGATGCCCGGCAGGAACTTCTCGCTCAACGGATGTGCCAATGCTGCTCCACTGTCGGCCCAGGGGGCCGAGTGCGTGGGAGCATATCCGACGCGGCCGCGAAGGACACCCGTCCGTCACCTTCACGACACGCGGCCGGCACCCGATCAGCGCCGCCAGTTTGGGGCGACGACCTCCACGATGCCGGTGGGCTCTCCCCGGAGCTCTTGGTGCGCGTGGCGCTCGTCGAGGCCCGCGACCGGATCTCGCCCCCAGACGAACGACTGTGCCCGGACCTGCGAGGATCTCGGTGTCGAGCTGAAGGGCGCGCTCGGCGCTCGGGACAACGTGCATCGAAGGATCCGCGGGAGCGCCAGCGGCCCGACCCCGGATCTCGTCGTTCACGTCGAAGTCGTCGCCCGAGCCGGTCGTGGCCAGATACACGCGACCTCGCCCACGCCGTCAGCCCGCATCCGGTCCGCCAGATCGTAGATGCCCTCCGGATCGTGGCGCCAGC
>CALMQI010000382.1 GCA_937871935.1 uncultured Burkholderiales bacterium | reverse complement strand
TGCCGCTCGAGGTGGCTCTGCGCGTGCTCTTGCGCGCCATCGCTCTGGCAGGCGGATCGGGCGCGCCCGTGCCGCTGGCCGGCCTGGAACCGATCGCGCTGGGCCCGAAGGATGGCGTGTCGCTGGTCAGCGCCAACTCCGCCGCCACGGGGCACGGGGCGCTAGTGCTGGCGCGCATGATGAAGCTGCCGGGGCCATTGACGGTGCCGCCCGTCACGGTGTCGCCAACGATCTTTTCCACCGGGAGCGGTTCGCCGGTGATCATGGACTCTTCCACGTTGGAGTGACCTTCAACCACGTCGCCATCGACCGGCACCTTGTCGCCAGGCACCACGCGCAACCGGTCGCCGACTTTCACCTGATCGAGCGGGACTTCACGGTCGCCTCCCGGTGCGACCAGCCGCGCCGTGGGCGGCGCGAGATTGAGTAACGCTTTGATGGCGCTGCCCGTGCGACTGCGGGCGCGGAGTTCGAGTACCTGGCCGAGGAGCACCCCTCCGCCGTCTACAGCTCGCACCTGCTCCGGGCCAACGACACGGGAAAGGCCGTGGCCAGCCACCACGGCCTCGACGTCGCCGACCACGCGCTCGATGCGGCCACCGACGTGGCGGCACTCGAGCTCGCCATCGCGCAGGCCGAGCAGGCCTGGCGGGACGAAGCCACGCGCCTGAGCGCCGCACGGAGCAACGCAGCGCGCCAGCTCGGCGACGCCGTGACGCAGGCGATGCAGGGCCTCGGCATGGTGGGTGGGCTGTTCCAGGTGTGCCTGCTGCCGCAGGCGGAGCCGCAGAGCTTCGGTCTCGAAAACGTGGAGTTCCAGGTCGCCGGCCACGCCGGTGCCAGTCCGCGTGCCTTGGCCAAGGTGGCCTCGGGGGGCGAGCTGTCGCGGCTGGCGCTGGCGATTGCAGTGACGACGGCGCGCGCAGGCACGGCAGCCGGTGGCGGCGCCGGCACGCTGATCTTCGACGAGATCGATGCCGGCATCGGCGGCACCGTCGGCGACACCGTCGGCGCACTGATGAAGCAGTTGGGCCAGACCGTTCAGGTGCTGGCCGTCACGCACCTGGCCCAGGTGGCCGCCTGCGGCGACCAGCACTGGGTAGTGCGCAAACACCAGGTCGACGGACGCGCTGAGAGCACGCTGCAGCGTGTGGTCGGCGAGTCACGCGTGGCCGAGATCGCCCGCATGCTCGGCGGCGAGCGGCTGTCGGGTACCGCGCATGCGCAGGCTCTGTTGCAGGGCGCCGCCGCACCGTCCGCGGACAAGCCGCCCGGGCCTTCCAAATCGACCAAGGCCACCAAGGCACCCAGCGGGCGCCGCGCACGACCATGAGCACGTCGACGAATCTGCCCACCGACGCGCAGGCAACCGAGCGCGAAGTGGTGCTGGTCACCGGCATTTCCGGCTCGGGCAAGTCGGTCGCGCTGCATGCGCTCGAGGACGCAGGCTACGTGTGCGTCGACAACCTGCCGCCTGAGCTGCTGCGCGACTTCGTCCGCCTCGAGCACGAACGCGGCACGGACCGCGTGGCGGTGGCGGCCGACGTGCGCGTCGCGCGCTCGCTGCCGGCGCTGGTGCCGCTGATGGACGAACTGCGCGCCGAAGGCGTGAGCATCCGTGCGATCTTTCTGGATGCCAGCACCGACACGCTGGTGCGGCGCTTCTCCGAGACGCGCCGGCCGCACCCGCTGGCCAATGCCGCGGCACACGACACGCAGCACGCGCTGACCGAGGCGATCGAAGTGGAGCGTCTGATGCTCGGCGAGCTGCGCGAGGTGTCGACCGTGGTCGACACCAGCCAGCTGCGCCCGGCGCAGCTGCGCGCCTGGATCCGTCGTCTGGTCGACGCGCGCAGCAGCGCATTGACGCTGGTGTTCGAGTCGTTCGCCTACAAGTTCGGCGTGCCGCTCGACGCGGACTACGTGTTCGACGTGCGTGTGCTGCCCAATCCGTACTACATCCGTGAGCTGCGTGCGCTGACCGGTGCCGACGCGCCCGTGATCGACTACCTGCGCGCGCAACCCGAGAGCCAGGAGATGCTGACGCAGATCGAGACTTTCGTGCGCCGCTGGTTGCCGCTGTTCCAGGCCGACCAGCGCAGCTACCTCACGGTGGCGATCGGCTGCACGGGCGGCCAGCACCGCTCGGTCTACGTCGTCGAGCAGCTCGCGCAGCGCTTCCGCCCGCAGGGCACGACACTGGTGCGACATCGCGAACTGGACGCCGCCGATTGAACGACCCCGATACTCTCGACGCGCTGCCGCTGTTTCCGCTGCAGAGCGTGCTGTTTCCCGAGGCGCTGCTGACGTTGCGCGTGTTCGAGGCGCGTTACCTCGATCTGGTGAGCCGCTGCCTGCGTGACCAGCAACCCTTCGGCGCGATCTGCCTGCGCCAAGGGTCCGAGGTGCGCACCGCCCACGAGGCGGTGCAACTGGAAACCACCGGCGTGCTCGCCTACCTGGAGGAGGTCGACGCCGAACAGGCCGGCGTGTTGCGCGTGCGCTGTCATGGCGGCCGGCGCTTCGAGATCAACGAGCCCGCGCAGCAGGCCGATGGCCTGTGGGTGGCGCGCGCCTGGCTGCTCGACGACGACGTGGCTGTGGCGCCGCTCGGCAGCCTGATCCCGACGGTGCGTGCCCTGGCCAACGCGATCGGCGCATTGGAGCGCCAGAGCGGCTCGCCGTTCGGCAAGCCCTATCGCTTCGACGACGCGGGCTGGGTCTCCAACCGCTGGTGCGAGCTGCTGCCGATTTCGCTGGCGGCCAAGCAAAAGCTGATGGAGCTCGACGACCCGCAGATGCGCCTTCGGCTGGTCGACGAATACCTGCGCGGCAAAGGCGTCGTCTAAGGGCGATGCCCTGACCTCCGACGCATCAGGACGCGGCTTCGACCAACAGCCGGCGCACCGGTGCCGGCAGGCTCATCGCCTGCGCGCCCTCGGTCGTGACCCAGCGAGCACCCGCGATACCGGCCGCGATCGACACGCGCTGCGCGGTCGTGGTGCGCGACGGCAGGTCCCAGCGCACCGGCTGCAGTCGCCAGTCGAAGTGCGTGAGCACATGGACGAACGGCGACAGCTCGCGGGCTCGACCTCCCCAATCGACGCCGGCCGCCATGATCGACGCGATATCGCCGAATTCAGGCAGGCTCCACAGGCCGGCCCAGACGCCGCGCTCGGGCCGGCGCGCCAGCAGCACCTGGTCGCGCCAGCACAGCAGCAGCAGCGCGTGCGTGCGCTCGCCGCGTTGCAGGCGCCGCGACTTGACCGGCAACTGCTCGGCCCGGCCCTCGCGCCGGCTTTAGCTGTTTCAGCATCACATCTGAGAGTTCGGGAGAGTCTACCGCGTCCCAGTCGCTCTGACGGATGTTATTGGGCTTTCGCTTCGACATAGGCCTTTGCTTCTTTTTTCGTCGCTTTGCGCAAACTGATGATCCTGTGGTTGTCGCCGCGCGGCGTATAAACAAGGACGTAGAGACGGGCCTTGATCGGGCCAATCGCGACCCACCGCTCCTCGCCGTAATCTTCGCTCGTGTCTTCGACCTCCAAAGCCTCATCCCAATCGAACTCATGGGCGGCGTCGAACGTAACCCCGTGCTTGGCTATGTTGGCGCGCGCCTTGTTCGGGTCCCATTCGTACATTTACGTAACTACATTAATTGACGGTTTCAAGGCGTTCAAGCGGCGTTTGGCGGCATAGCTCAGGGCTAATTCGTCCCGGCCGCGTCTTTGCTGCGTCGGGCGGCGATCCAAGCGTCGAGATCGGCAGGGTCGTATCGGACCGCCCTATCCGTCGATTTGACGTATCGCGGACCTTTGCCGGCGCAGCGCATCTTGTCCAAGGTCGACTTGGATAGGCCAAGACGCGCGGCCGTTTCGCGGACGTGGAGCAGAAGAGGCGCCGGGGTGACGATGCGTTCGCGGCGAGGTCGGGGCGCGTGGCTCGCGATCCTCGTCGGGATCGCGCTGGTCTTCGCCGGCGGCCTCTGGCTCGCGCGCACCAGCGCCCCGCTGGCGACGCCGCGCGCGTCGACGTTCCAGAGCACGGGGCCGGTTGAATTGGTTTGGCTCATGACGGCTTTCTCGCTTCATGGTCCGTGGCACAGGTCCGACTTTAGCTGATAGAAGTATCGACGCGAAGCGAGACCATCGGAATTGATTGTAATAAGGACAGGCGATGCGGCGCAGCACGACGAGAATTCTCACCACCCACACCGGCTCCTTGCCGCGGCCGGCCAAGGTTGTCGAATACCTGCTGGCGGAGAAATCGGGCTCAGGCGGTAATAGCGCCGCGCTCGATTTAGCCGTGCGCGACGCCATCGCCGGCGTGCTGGCCAAGCAGGTCGCCGCCGGTATCGACGTCGTCAATGACGGCGAGCAAGGCCGCACCGATTACACCGTCCACGTCATCGATCGCCTCACAGGATTTGAAGG
>CALMQI010000381.1 GCA_937871935.1 uncultured Burkholderiales bacterium | reverse complement strand
GCGACCAAGGTGGGGCTGCAGTACGCGGGGCCGTTCACGTTCCTGTCGCTGCGCTACATCTTCGGGTTGCTTTGCCTCGTTCCCGTGCTGCTGGTGATGCGGCCTTCTTGGCCGAAGACGCCCGGTGACCTCTTCCACATCCTCGTCGCCGGGCTGCTGATGCACGCCATCCAGCTGGGCGGCAGCCACTCCGCGCAGGCCCTGGGCCTGTCGGCGGGCGCCACGGCGCTGATCATGGCCTCGCAGCCGCTCATCACCGCCGCCATCGCCTGGCGCTGGCTCGGCGAGCGGCTCTCCCCCGCGCAGTGGACCGGCGTGCTGGTGGGCCTCGCCGGCGTGACGCTGGTGATCTGGCACAAGCTCGATGTGCGCGCGCTGAGCATCGGCGGCCTGGTCGCGGTGTCGGTGGCCGTGTTCGGGGTCACCGCGGGCACCCTGTACCAGCGGGCCTTCTGCCGCCATGCCAACCTGTGGAGCGGCGCCTTCCTGCAGTTCGCGGTTTCGCTGGCCGTGCTGGCGCCCCTCGCCTGGGCCTTCGAGGACGCGCGCGTGGACTGGCGCTGGGAACTGGCCGGCGCGGTGGCCTTCCTTGTCATTGCCGCCTCCATTTTCGCCGTCAACGCGCTGCATACGCTGATGCGCCGCGGCCAGGCGACGCGCGTGACCAGCCTGCTCTACCTGACGCCGATCTTCGCCGTGGCGCTGGAGTTCCTCATGTTCGGCGAGGTGCCGACGCTGCTCACGGTCCTCGGCATCGCCGTGACCTGCGCGGGCGTCGGCCTCGTTTCGGCGCGCAAGGCATGAAGCCGCTGCCCTTCTTCATCCTGCTGACGGTGCTCTCCCACACCGGCTTCGTCGGCAGCCGCATCACCGTGTCGCTGTCGGCGATTCACCAGCAGGCGTCGCCCTTCACCGTGGGCCTGCTGATGGCGCTCTACGCCATGGTGCCGATGGTGCTCGCGGTACAGGCCGGGCGCTTCATCGACCGTACCGGCGTGTTCCGCCCGCTCGCCTGGTCGAGCGCGGCGGTGGCCGCCGGCATCCTGCTGCCGTTCGCGCTGCCGTCCATGGAGGGCCTGTACGCCGCCTCGGTGGTGATCGGCACCGCGTTCATGCTCCAGCACCTCGCGCTCAACCACGTGGTGGGCTGGATCGGCGATCCGGCCGAGCGCGCGGTCAACTTCAGCTGGCTGGCGCTGGGCTACGCCATCAGCGGCTTCATCGGCCCGCTGCTCGCCGGCGCTCAGTGGTGGCCGAGAAGAACCCGGGACACCCGGTCTTTCATTGCTGCGCGAACTCCAGCAGCGCCTTCGGATCGACGACGCTGATCCGCTCGCGCTCCAGGCGGACCCAGCCGCGCTGCTCGAAGTTGCGCAGCAGGCGGCTGACGAACACGCGCACGCTACCCAGTTCATCGGCCAGGTTCTTCGTCAACGCGGCCACCGCGATGTTGCGCATGCTGCCCACCGTGTTGCCGGTCTGCCGCGCGGCCAGCCCGCTGATCAGCACGATGCGGCCCCAGCCACGCGCGCGCATGCCGGGCACCACCTCGCGTGCGCAGCGCAGGTAGCCCATCACCTTGGTATCCATCTCGGCGTGGAAGTACGAGCCGGTGATCTCGGCCAGCTTGGGCGGCGCCGCGAATCCCGCCGGCTCGGCCGCGGCGGTGACGAGAATATCGATGCCGCCGCCGAGCTGCTGCGCAGCCGCGGCCACCGCATCGCGCACCTGGTCGTCGCGCGTGGTGTCGGCGCGCACGCCGACCACGCGGCGGCCGGTCTCGCGCGCCAGCTCGGCGGCGGCCTCGGCAAGCGCCGGCTCGCTGCGGGCGAGGAGCGCCACGTCGGCGCCCTCCTGGGCCAGGGCGCGCGCGATGGCCTTGCCGATGCCCCGGCTGCCGCCGGTGACCAGTGCTCGCTTGCCGTTGAGTTGCAGGTCCAAGGGTGATGCTCCGCTGCGGCCAGGCTCGGCCGCTGCCTAAGGTGGCGGGGTGTCAATCTTAGTGGCGGTGCACGCCCGCCTTGATGCACCGCAAGCCCGCGGGCCGACCGTTCAGCCCGGCTTCAGCCGTGCCGGGTCTACTCTCGCGGTCTTGTTCTCGATCCACCTTCGCCTGGCACGGGGCCTGCTGTTTGCCCTGTCGCTCGCCGGGCCCTCCGTCTCGACAGCGCAGTCCGACCCGACGACGCCGGCATCCGCCGCGTCGAGCGCGCCGGTGCCGCTGCCGTCGTTTGCCGAGCTGGAGGCCCAAGGCGCGAAGATCGGCGCGATCCGCGTCGTCGCGCGCGACATCTTCGACCTGGCCGACCCGCAGGAGAACAAGCTGTTGTTCCGCTGGGCCAACGCGCTGCACATCGGCACTCGGCCCGGCGTGATCGAGCAGGCCCTGCTGTTCAGCAGCGGCGAGCCGGTGTCGGTGCGGCTGATCGAGGAAACCGAGCGCGTGCTGCGCACCACGCGCTATCTGTACGAGGTGCACATCCGGCCGGCCGCGGTGCACAACGGCGTGGTGGATATCGACGTCGAGACGCGCGACAGCTGGACGCTCGACCCCGGCGCGAGCGTCAGCCGCTCGGGCGGCGCCAACTCGAGCGCCATCAGCCTGCGTGAGTACAACCTGCTGGGCAGCGGCGTCGCAGTGAGCTTCGGGCGTTCGAGCACCGTCGACCGCTCGGGCAACGAGTTCCAGATCAGCCAGGACCGCGCCTTCGGCGGCTGGACTTCGCTGAGCTACAGCCGCGCCACCAACAGCGATGGCCGGCGCGAGGCGGTCGCCATCGCGCATCCGTTCTACTCCCTCGACTCGCGCTGGGCCGCCGGAGCGTCGGCCTCGGACGACAACCGCATCGACGCGGTCTACAACGCCGGCGTCGTACAGAGCCAGTTTCGCCATCGCCTGCAGCGCGCCGATGTGTACGGTGGCCTGTCGAACGGCCTGGTGGACGGCTGGGTACAGCGCTGGTCGCTCGGCGTCAACCGACGCGAGGACCGTTATGCCGTCGAGCCGGGCCTGACCGCGCCGGCGCAACTGCCGGCCGACGAGACCTTGATCGGGCCCTATGTGCGCTACGAGCTGATCGAGGATCGTTTCCGCACGCTGCGCAACCGCAACCTCATCGAGCGGCCGGAAACCTTCGCGCTCGGGCTGGCCACCTCGCTGCAGATCGGTCGCGCCAGCCAGTCATGGGGCTCCACCGGCGACGCGTGGCTCTATGACGGCAGCATCAGCCGCGGCTTCGAGCCCGCCGACCAGCGCACACTGGTTGCGTCGGCGCGCATCACCGGCCAGTACCAGCAAGGCAGCGTGCAACGCCAGCAGCTCGGTGCCCGGCTGCAGTACTACCAGCCGCAGGGCTCGCACTACCTGTTCTATGCCTCGGCCGCTGCCGACCACCTGACGCACCCCGGCCTCACCGACGAGTTGCTGCTGGGCGGCGACAGCGGGCTGCGCGGCTACCCGCTGCGCTACCAGAGCGGGCACAACCGCGCGCTCTTCACGATCGAGGAGCGCGCCTACAGCGACCTGTACGTCTGGCGGCTGTTTCGTGTCGGCGGCGCGGCGTTCGCCGACCTCGGCCGCGCCTGGGGTGGCGACGCAACCAACACCGTGAAGCCGGGCTGGATCAGCAGCGTCGGCGCAGGCTTGCGCATCTTCAGCGTGCGCGCCGCCTTCAGCAACGTGATCCATCTGGACATTGCGTTTCCCAACGACCCCGACGTCAACGTGAAGAAGGTGCAGTTCCTGGTCAAGACGAAGACGAGCTTCTAGCGCTCTAGGCGCGTGATCGCACCGCCAGCCAATTGGTCCAGGTGGCTGCAGCCGACAGCGCCACGCAGCCCCAGATGACGCCCACGTAGCTGCCGCTGCGGTCGAACAGCCAGCCGGCCAGCCACGGGCCGGCCAGATTGCCGAACGCAGCGCCGGTGTACAGCGTGCCGATGATCGAGGCGACGGCGCGCGCGCCGAACAGATCCATCGCCAGCGCCGGCAGCAGCGACACGATGCCGCCGTAGCTCAGGCCGACGCAGACCGCGAACGCCGCGAGCATGGCGTAGCCGCCCTCGGCGGCGGCCCACAGCAGGAACGACGCGCCGAGCGCCGCCTGCATCACGATCAAGGTCAGCGGCCGGCCGAGCCGGTCGGCCAGCGCACCGATCACGAAGCGGCCGGTCAGGCTGCCGATGCCGATCAACCCGACCAGACCCACCGCCTGCGCATCGGCGACGCCGGCATCACGCGCCGCCGCCGACACGTGGGCGAACGGAATGAACATGCTGGGCGCGGCCAGCACCGCGGTGGCGTACATCCAGCGAAACGCCGGCGTGCGCAAGGCCTCGCGCAGCGTCGCACCGGCCACCCCGCGGCCCGCCGCGGCGGTGGCCGCGGGGGCGCGGCGCAGCATCGCGGCGGCGCCGAGGCCGAGCACCAGC
>CALMQI010000380.1 GCA_937871935.1 uncultured Burkholderiales bacterium | reverse complement strand
ACCTTGCAACCTGGACTCCTGCCAAACAAGTGGTATGGCTGAAGGGGGCAGGTCAGTACCTGCTGGAGACGCCGGAGCTGCCGCGCACGATCGGCGAAATGCTGCGCCAGTCGTCGGGCAAGGGGCAACCGCTGAAGGACCACTTCACGGCCGCGATCAAGCAGCGCGCCGAGGATGGCAAGTCGCTGTCCGAGGAGTGCATCGATGCGCTGCAGCGGCTGCTCTCGAACTCCGAGAACACGCTGTCGAGCATCGTCTCGACCTTCAACGCGCCGCTGGTGATCTTTGCGGATGCGGTGGTCGATGCGGCGACCTCCGCCGACGACTTCCGGCTCGAGGACGTGCGACGACGGCGCATGTCGATTTACGTGCGAATCCCGCCGAACCGGCTGGCCAACGCCCGGCCGCTGCTGAATTTGTTCTTCTCGCAGCTCGTCAGTCTGAACACGCGCACGCTGCCGGCGCAGGATAAGTCGTTGTCGGTGCAGTGTCTGCTCGTCAACGACGAGTTCGCGGCGATGGGCCGCGTCGGCATCATTAGCTCGGCCGCCGCCTTCCTCGCCGGCTACAACCTGCGGCTGCTCACTGTCGTGCAGGCGATGTCGCAGCTCGACGCGGTCTATGGCGAGAAGGAAGCCCGGACCTTCGCGACGAATCACGGGCTGCAGATACTGTACGCGCCGCGCGAGCAGCGCGACGCCGACGAGTACAGCGCGATGCTCGGGCACTTCACCGAGCGCGCCACCTCGCGCGGGCGTAGTCGCTCGTTCAGCGGGCACGGGCATACGACGCTCAGCCGCAATGAGTCGGAGCAGCGCCGCGCGCTGCTGCTGCCGCAGGAGTTCAAGGAACTCGGCTCAGAGCGCCTGGTGATCGTGCTGGAGAACTGCAAGCCGATCCTCGGCGAGAAGATCCGCTACCACCGCGAGAAGGTGTTCAAGGCCCGGCTGCTGCCGCCGCCCAAGGTGCCGGTGATGGACATGGACCTGCACTTCGCGAAGGTGCAGCGCCGATGGACCTGGGCACCCGACGAGATCGGCGCCGATCAGGAACTGCGGCTCGAACGGCTTGCGCTGGACATGCCGAACCTACCGGACTTCGCGACCGCGCAATGCGACCTCGATATCAAGTCGGTGGTCGACCAGTTCTTCGTCAGAACGCTCGTCTCAGGGCCTGCCGGCGGTGTCGTCGAAGAGGTGCGTGTCGAAGCGCTCGATCAGCTACCGGAACGCGAGCCAGACCCCGAACCTCGACCAACCGAAGAGGTGACCCCATGACCCGACCCTTCCCGCTGCTGCCCTGGCTGCCATGGCTGCTGCTCGTCACGTCGTGCAGCTCGCCGCCGAAGCCGCCGACCGTCGATGAGTCGCGCCGACGGCCGGTGAACGCCGCTATGGCGGTTGAACTGCAGTCGTGCCGCAACGATCTCGAGAACACCCGCATCCTTGCGAAGGAGAGTGTCCGCAGCGCAGAAGCCAGCAGCCAGGCGGTGGCGCGCATGGTCCAGCAGCAGCAACTGCTGGTCCGCGGCATCGAGGCGAACGCGGCCGCACAGCGAAACCTGCTCGTGCCAGTGCTGTTCGCGTTCGGCAGCACGCACGTCAGCGTGCCGGACGCGGATGCCACGCGTGTCGTCGAGGAAGCGCGCACGGCTCCGCTGGTCGTGCTGCGCGGTCGCACTGACGGCACTGCAGAGTCTCCGGCGGAGAGCGCCATCGCCCGCCAGCGCGCCGCGGCGGTCGAAGCGTGGCTGGTGCAGTCCGGCGTCGATCGCGCGCGCGTCCGCACGACCTGGCAGCCCATCGGCGACCACGCCGCCGACAACTCGACACCCGGCGGTCGAACGCTCAATCGCCGCGTCGAGATCGAGATCTACCGCGCGGCGCCGATCGTCACGGCCGCGGGTGCTGTCGACACGACGCTCGCGCAGCGGCCTTTGATCGACTGATTGAGCGATTGACCCAGCCACGTAACGGAGGCAATCATGGATGACTATCGCGAATCGCGGCACTGGCCCGGCAAGGGCGGCACCGTCGAGCCGGGCGACCGCGCGGCGGTCGCCAAGGCGACCTTCCAGACGCCTGACCCGACTGAGGGCCCGCGCTTTGAACTGCGCGACGCGACGACCGACCTCCTGTATCACGCAAAGAGCTTCGACGACATGGTCGTCAAGGCCGACCGCGTTGGCGCGCTTCGTCTTACCGCTATCGACGCGCAAGGCGAGCGCAGCTTCGTGCACAAGGCCGACGGCGCCTGGCAGCGTCCGTTGTGGTTGGAGCCCGCGGAGCCGGCCCACGACCGCAATGCGCCGGCAGCCCGGGACAAGGAAGCCACCAGGGGAACCGCAAGGGTCGTACCCCTGACGCCTTCCGCGCCGGTGGTGCGAGCCGAAGCCGTCGTGGCGCGCATCGACGCCGAGGCCGAGCGAGGCGCATTGGTGGCCCGGCTGGAAGCAGCGCTGAACGAACGCTACGTGATCAAGCGCGCGAGGGTCTCGATCGGCGACAAGCCGGTCGGCCAGACCGAGTATCGGTTCCGCGGCGACACCTCGCGCGTGGCGTTCACCGAGTCGACCTTCCGCCTCGCCACCGACACCAACAGCCCGTCGGTCGCGCGATCGATGGTCGACGTCGCCGAGGCGCGCGACTGGAAGGCGCTGCGCGTGTCGGGTCACGAGGAGTTCCGGCGCTTAGTGTGGTTTGAGGCCTCGTTGCGTGGCGTAAAGACAATCGGGTACGAACCGATGCCGAGCGACATGGCCTGGCTGCGCAGCGAGCGCGAGGCACGGCAGATCAACCGCATCGAGCCCACGGCGCAAGCAGAGGCGCCCGCAGCGACAAACAAGGCATCGGCCCGCGGCAGCGGCAGCCGCAAGACAGTGCTCGCGGCGATCGAGGCCGTCCTCGTCGCGCAGCGTGTGCCCGAGAAGCGGCGCGAGGCGATCATGGCCGCCGCAGCCGACAACCTGGCCAAGCGCCTGGCTGCCGGCGAGGTGCACAAGGTCAAGGTGTACGACAAGGCGGCGCCGCAGCAGCAGCCCCTTGTGAAGGCACTGCGCCCGGTGCCAGAGCAGCAGCGGGCCCGCGAGCGCACGGCGCATGTCCGGTAGCCGCGGCTGAAAGCAGCGTCCGGTGGGCACCTACCTCTTCGGCAGCACGCGACTGTCGTCCGAGGAGGGGGTCTTCACAGACGCGCTGGCTGCGGCACACGCCGATCGCCTACGGCCGATGTGCCTGTGCCTCGTCCGGGGCATCGAGATGTACGTCGCCCGCCTGGCGGGCACTGATGAGGGCTTCATCGTCAAGCGCATGCCCGGCACCGGCAGCCGGCACGCGCCGGACTGCGCGTCGTACGAGCCGCCGCTGGAAGTGTCGGGCCTCGGCCAGGTGCTCGGCACGGCGATCAAGGAAGACCCGGCGACCGGCGAGACGGCGCTCAGGCTCGGGTTCTCGATGTCGAAACTCGGCGGCCGAACAACGATGCCGGCTCCCGGCACGCCATCGGACAGCGTGGCCTCGGACGGCAGCAAGCTATCGCTGCGCGGGCTGCTGCACTACCTCTGGGACCAGGCTGAACTGACCCGCTGGCAGCCGGGTTTTGCCGGCAAGCGCAGCTGGGGCACGGTGCGCAAGCACCTTCTGCTGGCCGCAGAGAACAAGGTCGCGCGCGGCGAGGCGCTGCGCAGCCGGCTCTACATCCCGGAGCCGTTCTCCATCGAGCAGCGCGGCGCGCTCAACGCCCGCCGCGTCGCGCAGTGGAGCCACGCCGTCGCGACGCCCGGCAAGCCGCAGCACCTGATGCTGCTGATCGGCGAGGTGAAGGAGCTCGTGCCGGCGCGCTACGGCTACAAGGCGGTGATCAAGCACGTGCCCGACCAGGCCTTTGCGCTCGACGAGCAGCTCTACCGGCGCCTGGGCAGGCACTTCGACTCGGAGCTGGCGTTGTGGGCGTCCGGCGATACCGTGCACATGATCGTGATTGCGACGTTCGGGGTGAGCGAGGCCGGCATCCCGACGATCGGTGAGATGTCGCTGATGCCGGCGACGCCGCAGTGGCTGCCAATCGACGACTCATTCGAGCGTCAGCTCGTCGAGCGCCTCGTGGCCGACGGGCGAGCGTTCATCAAGGGGCTGCGCTACAACCTGCCTCGCGGCCAGTGCCTCGCCAACGCCACGTTGACGGACACGGGTGACGCCGGATCACTGATGTTCGTCGTGCCACCTGGTCTCGATGGGACCGACATGTTGGACGCCATACGCGGCGCAGCCGCGGCAACCGAATCGTCAGCCTGGACTTGGCGCATTGCGTTGGAGGCAATGCCACGCCTGCCGCGGCCAGCGCGGGGACCGAGTGTGGTCGCAAGGGCTTGAGCTGAGGTCAGCGAAGGGCCGCAAAGGCTACTGGGCGGACGGAGCGTGTGGTTGGTCCACCGTCCGTTCGAAACTGAATGCAGGCTTTGTCAGCGCAAGACCCTTGAATGTCAGCGGACGCAGTGAGCGGACGCTCGAAGTGACCCTAGGGCAGGGTTATCCGCCACTACTCCTCGGAATCTGCAACCTTGAACCTGTACTTCTCTTTGAGGTGATTGAGGCGCGTCTTCCACTCGAGAAACCCTTCCTTCTGCATCCGTCCCACTACGATTCCCGGAGCTATCCCGACGGTGTGCGCAAAGCGAACAACTTCATGCTCGGTCTTGGGAAGAGTTCTCAATGCACCACTGTGGCTTGAAGGGATGAGTACATCCCGCGCGAATCTGTTGGCCTCTTCTTCCTGCTCGTCATCAAGAGCTCCTTCTCCATCGATGAAAAGCATGCGCTTTCCATGCAGCAGCAGATGCCCCGCTTCATGGAAGAAGGAAAACCACAGATGATCATTCGTCCTGTGACGCAGACTGAGCATCAGAAGGGCTTTGGTGGGTGAAAGCCACTTTGTTGCGCCACTCACTGGACATCCCTTGGGGGCGCCCGCCAAGACGACGGCCACACCCACCGCCGCGCATGCCTGGGTCAGCTTCGGAACAAAAACGTCGGGGTCCGCCTCACTTGCGAGTGACCTCATGGATGTGAGCGACGCCTTAAACGCGGCCCTGTCAAAGGGCTGCGTGTCAATGCCGGCGGCTTCTCTCTCCCCCTGGCGCAACCATGTGGATGTCGCAGCAGGGTCAATGGCAAATCGCTTGGAAGCTCGAAACGCCGCGACCGGTTCCATGTAGCTCGTCCGCCAAGCGTTGGGTGAAGCGACCCCAAAGAAACGCAGGCACTCGGCCACCTGGGCACCTGGATCTGAGTGTCGGTCGATCCAGCGATGATCGAGCATGTGGCGGAGTGGCAACTCCTTCAGCCAATCGCTCTCTCTAGCGAGAACCTTCTCCTCTTCGATGCGCCCCACCGCTTCTCGATGCTGTGCTTCTCGGGTGAGCCAAAAGCCCGCCTTGATCCCGGTAACCTTCTCCAACCGGAACGCGGTCTCTTCCGTGAGCGCGGCCTTGCCATTGATGAGCAGACTGATGTGCTTCTCCGTGTACTCCATCCGCTCAGCGAAGGACGTCTGATTCCAGCCGCGTTCTTCGAGAAGGTCAGCGATCGAGTCACCGGGCGGGGATACCCAGTCAGGACGAAGGTCCTCGAGGGATTGGCTGAATGACATGGCGGTCACGAGATCTCGACTACTTCAAAAGCACTGATCTGTGCCCAATCGACCTGCTTGTTCGACTGGCGCGGGATCGGTGAGACTGCCACGGCCACGACCAGTCGGCGCGTGGGACGCGTGGTGGACAGAAGGAAGGCGACGCGTCCTCGCTGGGAAAGCGAAGGGTGGCCGAGGACCACCTGACGAATGTCTGAGGCTGCCAGGATGTCGGAAAGTCGCGCGCGCAGCTTGCGCGCCGCCGCTTCCCCCAGAAGCTGCTCGGCTGCAGTTCTGCATTCGCAGAGGGCACGCAGCTCAGCCGATGCGAAGCGCAGGTCGAGGGGCATACATGTCGCAACAATACCATTTACCTGCCAGGTGCACAACATTTTGGCGACTGTCTTGAATTTTGTTTACCTATCGGGTAATCTATTTGAGTTGGCTGTTGACGCGGCCTGCATCAACTCATTGGAGGCTCATCCATGACGGATCACCCAAAGAAGTCGGTCACCATCATCGTTGAGGGCATCGCGCACGAGTGGCCCAAGGACGAGATCACGTACGCGGAAGTCGTGACGCTCGAGGACCCGCAGTACCCGCAACACCCGGACCGGGTCTACTCGGTCACCTACGAGCGAGGCCACGGCAACAAGAAGGGCGTGCTCTCAAAGGGCGGCTCGGTCAAGGTCAAAGAAGGGATGGAGTTCTTTGTTAAAGACACTGGCGAGTCGTAATCTGGACCTGAAGGCGCTGCTCGAGCGGGGCTTCGCCCTGGCCATCGACAGCAACTACCTCGTCGTTCGAGACATCCCATACCTTGATGCGGCCGGGCAAGTGCAGCGGGCCGCGCTGGTGGGGAAGCTTGTGCTCGAGGATCAGGAGCGAGTCCGTCCGGATGACCACACAATGTTCTGGTCGGGCTCCCACCCATTCGGCCTTGACGGGCAGGCCATTCGTGGCCTCGGCGCGGGCGCCGCGAATCTCGTATTGAGCGACAAAAGCAGCGATGTCGCGGTACAGCATCGCTTCTCACACAAGCTCAAGACGAAGGGCGAATTCCGCGCCTACGTTGACCACGTCGAGAAGATCGACAGCTACGTGTCGATGATCTCCGGGCCGGCAATGGAACGGTTCGGCGTCGACCCGTACACCTTTCGGGACTGCGAGGAAGAGAACCCGAACACGGTCTTCAAGCTCCGAGACACATTGACGAGCCGCGCCGAGATCACCGACCTAGCTAAGCGCTTTGAGAACGACGTCGTTGCCGTCATTGGCCTAGGCGGGACCGGTGCCTACGTGCTCGACTTCATGGTCAAGACGCCGGTCCGCGAGATCCGCGGCTTTGATGCGGACAACTTCTTCGTGCACAACGCCTTCCGCTCTCCCGGGCGCTTGGACGTAGGCAAAGAGGTTGAGCTGCGGCGACCGAAGGCAGAGGTCTATCTGAAGCGCTACGAGAACTTCAGGAATGGTCTCACCATCAAGCCGCTGTTCATCGACGAGTCGTCGACCGCGGAGCTAGAGGCCGTGACCTTCGCATTCGTTTGTGTCGACAAGGGCAGCTCGCGCAAACGAATCTTCGACTTGCTGATCGCGATGAACATTCCGTTCATCGACGTCGGCATGGGGCTCAATCGCAAGGCCGGCCTGATCAGTGGAACGGTGCGCACCACGTACTTCCCACAAGGCTCCGGGCAGTCAGTGCGTGACAAGGGCTACGCTCCCGAGACCGATCCGGTGGATGACGTCTACAAGACGAACATTCAGATCGCGGAAGTAAATGCGCTGAACGCCGCGTTCGCGGTCTTGCGATTCAAGCAGCTGCGAGGATTCTACGTGGGCCCGGCCTCTTCCAACCAGCTGCTACTGACGCTAGACAACCTCTCGCTGTTGGACCCGGATGAAGATTGAGTACTTCCGCCTCGAAGAGCTAGAGCTCATGCCTTCGGCGCTGCAGCCGGGAGTCTTGTACGCCTCGCAGAAATACCGCACGGCCGCGCACCTGTGCGCCTGCGGCTGCGGTGAGAAGGTTCGTACGCAGCTCGGCCAGCTCGGATGGCGCCTTACCAAGGGACGCGCATGCCCTACCCTCAATCCGTCCATCGGCAACTGGCAGAAGCCGTGCCGCTCTCATTACTACATCAGGAATGGTCGTGTACTCTGGATGGAGGACTGGACCGACCAAGAAGTTCACCAAGGGAGGCGCGCCGAGGAGAGGCGGCGCGATGAGTACTTCGAACCTCACCGCGGCGGGTGGTGGTCACAATTGAAGGATTGGCTGAAGCGGCGTTCGTGAAACCAACCCTCTATCCACCCGCTGCGCAAAGACCGCTTCAGTAGCTCCCGCGAGCGTCTGAGTGCTGGCCGATTGCAGTCAGCTGGAGTATCTCGAGAGTCTGCAATCGCTGCCAAGCGGCGTAAGCGTCCGGTGAACCCGTCTTGAGGAGACGGCAGGAGTCCGAGACGATGGTGTCCACCAAGGTGTATAGGTGGACACCATGCAAGAGCGCAAGTGCGGGGTTCGGCTCCGCTTCAGACTGACCTGAGTCATTCGCCGTTGGCGGCCCGAACGACCGCTGCTATCGTCACGGGACATTCGCCGGGCAGCGCCAGCGCATCTGCATCGCTCGCGCCCCGATGATGGAGCCGGAGTTGCTGGTGGCCGACGAGGCGGTCAGCGCGCTCCACGTGTCGGTGCAGGCGCAGGTGCCGTCGCTCCTTGGCGAGATTCGCCGGCGCTTAAACTTGGCGATGCTGTTCACTACGTACGACCTGCGCGTTGCGTCGCAGGTGTGCGACACGCTGGCCGTGATGAGCCGCGGCGCGGTTGTCGAGTCGGGTCCGACCCAACAGGTGTTCGGGTCGCCGCACCACACGTATGCGCGCGCGCTGTTCGCCGGCGCTCCGGGGTCCGGCTTGGCGTTCGGCGCGAGAACCGAAGGGCAGGAACTCCCCGCTTAGCTGTGGATCACGGTTCTGGCGCGTCGCCGAGTACCCACGCGTGCCGCGTGCCCTCATCCAGCGTCCACGCACGTCCTTCGGTCAAGGCACGCTGGAAGGCCGCATCGTCGCTCAGCGCGCGCTGCGCCGCGGCCTGCAGGCGCTCATGGCGACGCGGGCGCCACGACAGCGACCATTGCTCTCGATGGCGTTGCACGCAGCCCCATACCTGCGCCGCCTCGATCGCTCGGCCCGAATCCGCCGACAAGGCAGCTGCGGTTTCCAGCCACTCCAGCCAGAGGTTGCAGCCTCCAGGCAACCAGTCCGACGCCTGGCGCAGCTCGAACCATGCAGCCGGGATGTCCGGCTCGTCCTGCGAGACTTTCGCCAGGTGCACCAGCACCTTTGCCATGCCGGTGTTCTGCCCGCACTCGCGGTAGTGCTCCAGGCTTTCGCGCAACGCGGCACGCGCCCCCGTCAGGTCGCCGCGATCCCGACTGACGATGCTCGAGACCACGAGCAGATCCGCCGCGATCCAGGGCCCGACCGTGCGGCTGGGGTTCAAGGCTTCGTTCACCAGCGTCTGTGCGGCTGCGTGGTCGCCGAGTTGGAACGCCGATCGCGCCTGCCCGTTGATGGCCGACAGGATGTCGCGCAGATCGCCCACCTCGCGCGCCAGCGACAACGCTTCGTCGTAGTGTCCGCGGGCCTCCACGATGTGGCCGCGGTACTGCTGGACTTCACCCAGGACGGTGAGCGCGCGCCCGAGCCACCGGCGTTCACCCAGCCGGCGCAACAGGGCCACCGCCTCCTGCACGGCCACCGCAGCCTCGGCCGCATCGCCCGCCCGGTTCAGACATTGACCGCTGACCTGCAGCGCGACTGCACGGACCTCGGACTGCTCGTCAGCGGGCGCGACGGCCAGCAGCCTGGCCAGCCAGGCTCGCCCCTCGCCATGCAGCCCGCGGAGTTCCCAGTACAAGCCCAGCAGCCCGGCCAGGCGCAGGCCGCTGAGGCTGTGAGCCGGCTCGCGTTCGCACCAGGCCAGCGCGGCACGCAGGTTGTCGTGCTCGAGATCGAGTTGTGACAGCGCCCGAAGCGCGGCGATGCCCTCCGGTGCGTCCAGCCCGGCGGCCATCTCGATCAGGTGAGCCACATGGCGCTTGCGGGTTGCCCCGGCCGCGCCGCTGGCGTGCAAGCGCTCCTGCGCGTAGTGACGCACGGTCTCCAGCATCCCGAAGCGGGTCCGTCCACCCTTGGTGTCGGTGCTGACGAGGCTCTTGTCCGTCAACGAAGTCAGCAGCTCCAGTATGTCGCCCGGTTCGATGCCCTCGCCGCCGCACACCCGCTCGGCGGCTTGCAGCGTCCAGCCACCAGCGAAGACCGACGCACGCCACAGCACCACCTTTTCCGCTTCGGTCAGCAGTTCGTGGCTCCAGTCGATCAGCGAACGGAGCGTGCGGTGATGTGGCAGTGCCGTGCGCGACCCGCCGGTCAACACCCGGAAGCGGTCATCGAGCCGCTGGCTCAATGCCTCCACCGACAGCATCCGCATCTGCGACGCGGCCAGTTCGATCGCCAGCGCGATACCGTCCAGACGGCGGCAGATCGACACCAGCGCGTCAACGTCCACGCCCGCGACCTCGAAGTCAGGCCGGTGCAGCCGCGCCCGATCGACAAACAGGCGCGCGGCCTCGGAGGCCAGGCCATCGTCGGCGCCGCTGTCCACCGACAGTGGTGGCAAGCGGTAGGTCAGTTCACCGTCGATCCCGAGCCGCTCGCGGCTGGTGGCCAGGATCACCAGCTGGGCGCTCCGGCGCAGCAAGCCGTCGGCCAGGCGCGCGCAGGCCTCGAGCACGTGTTCGGCGTTGTCCAGCACCAGCAACAGCTGGCGCGAGCTGAGCCATTCGGCCATGGCGTCGTCCAGTTCCCGGCCAGGCTGAGCCTCGACGGCCAGCGCCTTGGCCACGGCGTGCGCGACGAGCGTCGGGTGCGCCAGCGGCGCCAGCTCGACCAGACGCACACCGTCCGCAAACTCCTGCAGCAGCGCAGCGGCCACTTGCTGCGCCAGCCGCGTCTTGCCACAGCCGCCGGCGCCGGTGATCGTGAGCAGCCGCGTCGAGGACAGCGCGCTGCGAATCTCGCTGATCTGCCGCTCGCGGCCGATGAATCTCGTCAGCTGCTGAGGCAGGTTGTGCGTAGCGTGCAACGTCGCCACGGGCCCGTCCACCGGCTGGACGAGCAGCGCGAACCGATACCCTTGCCCGGGGACCGTGGTGATCGCGCTGGCGCCGAGCACCTTGCGCAGCGCCGAGACGTTGGCCTGCACGGTGTTCTCTTCCACCACCACCTTGCCCCACACGCGTTGCAGCAGCTGCTCCTTGGTCACCAGATGCCCCGGGCGCTCCACCAGCGCCGCCAGCAGGTCGAACGCGTGGCCGCCCAGGCGTACTTCACTCCCATCGGCGAGCAGGCGGTGCTCGTCGAGCTGCAGTTCGAAGCGCGTGAAGCGATAGCGAACGGATGTCGCCGCAGAGGCCATCGGTGCCGCCCTGGCGAAGCCTGGACAGCGTAAGTCTAAGTGGCCGCCTAGCCGGCTGATGCCGACCGCCGGTGTCGGCATCAGGAAACCTTCAGGCGACTTTCAGCCCAGGCCGACCGCGCGGCCAAAGAATCCCGCTGTCTTCACTTCGCTCGGCGGACTGCCATGCCAGCTCGGAAACGGATCACGACCCTTGCACGGCGTCTCGCCGGCGCCGCTGTGCTCGGATTGGCAGGAGGTCTGGCCTATCTCTGTCTCTGGCCCGTGCCCGCGGAGCCCATGTCATGGCCGGCCCCAACCCCGCCCGGCTACACCGGAGCCCACGCGCCGAACAGCCGCTTGTCGGGTCTGCGGACGATCGACATCGGCAGCGAGTTCGGCCCCGAGCACATCGCGATCGGGCCGGACAGCAAGTTGTACGCGGCGATGACCAGCGGCAGCCTGCTGCGCATGGACCCCGATGGCTCCCACCAGCAGGTGTTCGCCAACACCGGTGGGCGTGTGCTCGGCTTCGCCTTCGACGCCGCGGGCCAGATGATCGCCGCCGATGCGATGAAGGGGCTGCTTGCCGTCGGCACCGATGGCCGCACGCGCGTGCTGACCGACCACGCGGCTTCCGGTGACCCGGTTCGTTATGCCAACTCCGTCGTCGTGGCAGCCGACGGAACGGTCTACTTCACCGATGCATCAGCGCGCTTTGCGCCCCGGGATTGGGGCGGCACCTACGAAGCGAGTGTGTTGGACATTCTGGAGCAGGCCGCCACGGGTCGCGTTCTGGCGTATGACCCGGCCTCCTCGAGCACGCGCGTGGTGGCGCACGGTCTTTCGTTTGCCAACGGCATCGCCTTGTCTTCGGATGGAGACGCACTGTTCGTGGCCGAGACCGGCCGCTACCGGGTGTGGAAGATCGACAGCCGCGCGCACGAGCTCGACGTGAAGAGTGCGTCGCCGCAGGCTCGCGTGTTGCTCGACAACCTGCCGGGCTATCCCGACAACCTGATGCGCGGGCGCGATGGCCGCATCTGGATCGGGCTATTCAAGCCGCGCAATCCAGCGGCCGACACTCTGGCCCGGAAGCCATTCCTGCGCAAGGTGTTGCTGCGGCTGCCGCGCTCGCTGCTGCCGCTCGGTGAGCCCTACGGGCACGTCTTCGCCATCGACGAGGAAGGGCGCATCACCGAAGACCTGCAGGACCCCAGTGGCGCCTATCCCGAAACGACTGGCGCGACTGAGTCGGCGGATCGCCTCTACATCCACAGCCTGCACGCGCGCTCGATCGGCTGGAGCCCACGATGAGCCGCCAGATGCTGCTCCGACGAACGCTGTCATTCGGGCCCACGTCGATCGCGGCGCTCTCGACGGCCGTTGCCGCTGCGCTGTCGGGTTGTGCCGAGCCGTCCGTTGCCCTCTCGGTGCATCAGCCCCCGCTCGAGGACATCCACTTGCTGCGCAGCATTCGTGAGTCACAGACACCTGAGATCGGCTGGTGCGCCGCATCGAGAACCGGCTTCGAGCCCTTTCCGACCGACGCCGAGCGTCATTTCTCCTTCTGGAGCATTCGCTCGCGTCCCGAGGACGGGCGGGTTGTCGATTCGAAGCAAGCGCGCGTGGCCGAACTGCGCGCCTGTTTCGGGCCGACAGCGGAACGCGCCCGGCAGAACTTCTATGCGGAGATCCGGCTGGGCTCGCTCTCGTTTCGCGGCCATGGGGATTGCCTCGCCGCGATGACCGACTTTCCAGAACCTGGCCTGTTCCCCGTCGGCTGCCGGCTCGTGCTGAGCGGACTACCTGCACCGTTCAGCGGCGGGCTTCTCACGACCAACACGATGGCGAGTGGTGCCCGTTTCGGCGGCGCCACCGAACCTCCCGGATACACGCAAGCCTCGATCGCCACGCTTCGTTTGTGGAAGGCGCGGTCGGGCCCATGACAACCACCCTACGAGAAGGAGCACAGATGAGCATCAACGCGTCGAACACCGAACCCGTCACCAGTCGCTCGAACCCATACCTGTCCGGCGTGCACACACCGATGCGCACCGAACTGACGATGGAGAACCTGACCGTCACCGGCATGATTCCGCCGGGCCTCAACGGGCGCTACCTGCGGATGGGGCCGAACCCGATGGCGCCCAACCCTGACAAGTACCACTGGTTCTCCGGCGACGGCATGATCCACGGCCTTCGCATCGACGACGGTCGGGCGCTCTGGTATCGCAACCGCTGGATCCGGTCCAATGCGGTCAGCAAGGCGCTCGGCGAAGAGCGCGTCGATGGGCCGCGCGGTACATTCGACACGGTCAACACCAACGTCGTGGCCTTCGCCGGAAGGACCCTGGGGCTGGTCGAGGCGGGCAGCACGCCGATTGAGATCGGCGAGACGCTCGAAACGCTGCGGTACACCGACTTCGGCGGCACGTTGCATGGCAGCTTCACGGCGCATCCGCACGTCGATCCGCTGACCGGCGAGATGCATGGCATCTGCTACGACGTCGCGCACACGGGCTCGGTGCGCTACGTGGTCGTCACGCCCGAGGGCCGGGTACGCCGCGAGGTGAAGATCCCGGTCAAGCACGGTCCAATGATCCATGACTGTGCCTTCACGCAGCGCTTCGCGATCATCCTCGACCTGCCCGTCACGTTCTCGTTGAGGGCCGGCATCAGCGGCCACACCTTTCCCTATCGCTGGAGGCCGGGGCACGCAGCGCGCGTGGGCCTGTTGCCGCGTGAGGGCGAAGCGCGCGACATCATCTGGTGTCCGATCGACCCGTGCTACGTCTTCCACGCCATCAACAGCTACGACACGGCGGACGGCAGCGTCGTGCTCGACGTCATCGTCCACGACCAGATGTTCTCGAGAATCAAGTCAGGACCCGATTCGCAACGCTGCGGCGTGGAGCGTTGGGTCATCGATCCGGCGACCCAGAGGGTCGAGCGCGACCCGATCGACCCAACGCCTCAGGAGTTTCCGCGGCCGGACGAGCGCCTCCTAGGGCAGCCCTATCGCTACGCCTACACGATGGGCATGACAGGCCCGTTCCTGGGCACCGGCCTGTTCAAGCACGACATGCAAGCGCGCACGCGGCAGGAGCATGACTTCGGGCCCAATCGCCTGCCGTGCGAGTTCGTGTTCGTGCCTGCGCACGCGCAGGCCGAAGAGGACGCGGGCTGGCTCATTGGCTTTGTGATCGACACCGGAGCCGGGGCCACGGATCTCGTCATCCTCGACGCCCGCAACTTCGAGGGCGTGCCGCAGGCCAGCATCCACATCCCGCACATCGTGCCGCCCGGTTTCCACGGCAACTGGTTTGGCAACGGCCGGGACCTCAATTGATCGCGTCGCAGGAGACAAGCCATGCGTCGTTCATCAACGGTCAGATTCGTTCCATTCGCGAGGGAGCGTCAACCGCTTGCTCGTCTTCTGGTCAGCGCGTTGCTCTCTGCGTGGGCCCTCTGCCTGAGCGCCTGCGCGACCCCTCTACTGCCGGAGAAGAGTCACATGAAGAACATCGTCCTCGTGCACGGCGCCTGGGCCGACGGCTCGGGCTGGCAACGCGTGCACGATCTGCTGCGGGCCAAGGGCTACGCGGTCAGCATCGTGCAGAACCCACTGACCTCGTTGGCGGCGGACGTGGCCGCCGTGCGGCGAGTGCTGGCCCGGCAGAACGGGCCGGCCCTGCTGGTGGGCCACTCCTACGGCGGCGTGGTGATCACCGAGGCCGGCAACGACCCGAACGTGGCGGGACTGGTCTACGTGGCGGCGTTCGTGCCCGATGCAGGCGAGTCGGTGGCGTCGCTGATCGATGGTGGCGCCCCGCCACCGGTGCAGCCCTCTGCGGACGGCTACCTCTTCTTCGACACCGCCATTTTCCCGCAGGCCTTCGCGCAGGACCTGCCCCCGGCGCTGGGCAGGTTCCTGGCCACAGCGCAGGTGCCCCCGGCCGCCGCCGCCTTCGAGGCCAAGGTATCGCAGCCCGCCTGGAAGACCCACAGCAGCTGGTACGTGCTGACCACCGAAGACCGCATCATTCCGCCACCCGCACAACGCAAGATGGCCGGGCGTGCGAAGTCCACGATCCGGGAAGTGCGGGCGAGCCACGCCGTCTACATCTCGGCGCCCGACGCAGTGGCCCAGGCCATCGACGAGGCAGCGCAGGCATTGGTTCGATGACCCACCAGGACTTCACATGAGCATCCGCGAACACCTTCGCCACGGACCGCTGGGCTTCGGCACCGCGCCCCTGGGCAACATGTTCCGGGCCATCCCGGACGCAGAAGCGCAGGCAACCGTCACCGCCGCGTGGAACGACGGCATCCGTTTCTTCGACACCGCGCCTTTCTACGGCGCGGGCCTGGCCGAAGGCCGCTTGGGAGAGGCCCTGAGCGGCCGCGATCGCGGCAGCTACGTCGTCGCGACCAAGGTCGGTCGCCTGGTCCTCGACGAGGTCGAAGAGGTCGACGCCCGCGATTTCGGCGAGAAGGGTGACGTGTTCAAGCACGGCCGCCCCAACCGGATCGTGAACGACTACTCCGAGAGCGCCACCTTGCGCTCGATCGAGGACAGCTTGAAGCGCCTGAGAACCGACCGCATCGACATCGTCTGGGTGCACGACGTGGCGCAAGACTTCTACGACGATGAATGGCTCGGCGTGTTCGAGACCGCGCGCAAGGGCGCTTTCAGGGCGCTGGACCGTCTGCGCGACGAAGGGGTGATCGCAGCGTGGGGGCTGGGCGTGAACCGTGTGGAGCCGATCGAGCTGCTGCTCGACCTGCAGGAGCCGCGACCGGACGGCTTTCTGCTCGCAGGCCGCTACACGCTGCTGGACCACGAAAGCGCACTGCAGCGGGTCATGCCGAAGGTCGCCACCAAAGGCCTGGTGATCGTCGTCGGCGGACCGTACAGCTCGGGTGCCCTGGTGGGCGGGCCCAACTTCGAATACGCCCCCGCCACACCGGCGATCTTGACCCGGGTGCAGGCCATCAAGTCGATTGCCGATCGCCACGGCGTGACCATGAAGGCGGCCGGGCTGCAGTTCGTGCTGGCGCATCCGGCGGTGGCCGCCGTGATCCCCGGGGCCAGTCGGCCCGAACGCATCGCCGAGGACCGCGCCGCATTGAACGCCACGGTGCCGGCGGACTTCTGGCGCTCGCTGCGCCAGGCGGGACTGGTGCACCCGCAAGCGCCGATGCCGCTCGGGATCTGACGCCGGGGTCCCGCGCAAAGACGAATCAGGAGAACCGTCATGCTGGTGAAAGCCTACGAGCCGCAGTGCAGGTGTGCGACACATTGCGCCGATGCACGGCAAGTCAGCCGAAGGACACTGACCCTGCTGGCGCTGGCACTTGGAACGTTCTGCATCGGAACGTCCGAATTCGCCAGCATGGGGATCCTGGAACTGTTTGCAGCCGGCCTGGGACTGGACATCGCGAGTTCCGATTGGCGCATGGGCCGGCGGTCAGGCCAACGCACGTGGAAACGAGTTGCTGTCCGCGGTGTGGGCCGGGTTTGGGCTGACGCTGGCTGGGCTTATGCTGTTCCTGTGGGTGTCGCGCAGGCACTTCGACGGGCGGCCTCGCGAGCCTCACCCGCTCTAGGACTCCATGCGAAACGGACCTGAGTGCTCGGGCGAGCATCGGGCCATCGCATGACTGCTTGACGGCAGGACGTGTGAATTCGACGTCCTGCAGCCACCGACCACATTCGCTGCTGAGCGGTCTTCCGCGAGCTGACTTCCGCTTCAGACTGGCTGCGGTCGGTCGCTTCGCGAAGGTGAATGGCTGCGGCCGCCAAAACCGGCCGTTCACCTACCGCCAAGGTACATGACCGCTGTGCATCGGAAGCTGACGCCGGTCCCGTTCACGACGCCGGTCGTGGCGCTGATAGTCGGGGGACGGCTACGTCAGCTCTCTGCGGGCGCCAAGTGTCGGTACCGACCCTGAGCGGTCGTCCAAGTCCTAGCGAAGCCGTCATTCGACCGCTCACAGCTTCGGAGCATTCCTTTGATCCCGTCGCTCAGTGCCGCTCAACTGCGACGACGGTACTCAGGCGAGGCTTGACCTCAGACCTCATTGCCCATCAGACATCTAGTCAGTGTCGGAGACTACCGATACGGACTTCCGCATCGCTGAACCAGCCGGCCTCCCTGACGAACTTGGCGACCTCTTCCGGCCGCTGCGCGTAGGCAACCAATGCCAGGCTGCTACGAGCCCGGCTGGTAGTCACATAGAAGAGTCGCCTCGTCGCCGCGAGCCGCTTTTCACTCGATCCGACACCGAACAGTTCATCGTATTTGAACAGGAACCCTCCAGCCTCTGAATCATCCATGATGACCATGACGCGCTCGAACTCGAGTCCCTTCACTCCCTGGTGGGTGCCGAACCGCTCTCTGCCTGACAGATACGCCGACATGAGCGTCATCTGCGAGAAGGGCGCCTTCAGGAACTCGCGCACCGCCACTTCTCGCGCGTCGGGCGGGTCCGCATCATCGGCTTCATCGGGATCCGCTTCAGCGCCCGCTGCCGCCGCACGGAGCAGCTCCGGCGGGTCCAGCAAATCCGAGCGGACGATTTCTGCTAGTACCTGCTGGAGAGCGGGATCAGCCCCATCCTTCCAGAGCGTGGCCAAGCTGTTGACGGCCGCATCCACATTGCGCAGTTGAGTCCGTCCACAGCCTTGACCTTCGCAGTGATCGTTAACCGGGGATCCGTGATACCTGGATAGCCGATGTCGCGGAGCTCTTCCAATGCGGCCTTGAAACCCGTCGCCAGGCGTTTGCTGAACGCCTCCTGAGCGTCATGCAGCGCCAGCAGCGCGTCCGCATCCTCGGGCTCGGGACTGTCGGAAGGGTCCAGATGTTGCGTGTAGTAGTTGCGGAGCTGGCTCGAAAGCCGTTTTCCTCCACGCATCGGCTCGGCCTCCGCACCGTCCGCGGCGGCTGGCGACGACGACGAGAATCCGAAGCCGCGCTGCGCGCTGATTTCGTCGATGCGGATGATCGTGCCAAGCGGGTCACCTTCGACCGGCTCACTGTCCTGCGGCAAGGGCTGGGGCTTGGCTGTGCCCCCAACCGGCTCCTGTATAGCCGCAGGATCCAGCAGGTAGACCCGGACGACGAAGGTCGAGCGCAGCTTGGTCGAAAGGAAGTCCGTCAGGCTACTGGGCCACGGTGCAAAGCCTTTGCCGGCGCCTGCAGGCTTCGCAGGGCCGGACAGCGCCGCAAGTACCCCCTTCGCCTTCGCCCGCTCCTGCAGATAGGACTGCCTGAGCGCGGCGACATCCTTGGGCTCGAAGCGCAATCGCACTCCGATAGGCTGACCGGCCCAATCCAGGCTCGGAAGCAGCTTCAGCACATGGTGCAGCTCATGGGCATCGACCTGCAGCCAAAGATCCAGATGGGGAAGCAGCTTGTCCCAATCGATTTCTGCTTCGCGTCCCTCCGCGTCCTCCCACGCTTGTCCTACCGCGTCGATTCCCGGCCAGGTGGAGAGCGTGAAGTCATGAATGGAGAAGTTTCCACGCTCGACGAGAAAGTGGCGCATTGCCACCATGGCAGATGTCTTGCCGCTGTTGTTGGCTCCGACCAGGAGCGTCGTCTCCCTGGCCAGATCAATCCGTACCGCCTGCAGCTTACGGAAACTGCCGATCTCGACCAGTCCGATTCTCATAGCTCTCCCTCCGCATCTCACCTGCCATGCCAGCCGAGCGGCTGGGCGGGACCCACGGATAGCGCCGCCTGCGGTCCGCCGCCCTCCAAACGGATTCTGGGAGCAAATCCCGACCAGCCACCACTTCGGCTGAAGTCAATCCCAGCTCGACCGGCAGCAATGTGGCGCAAGCCTGGATGACTGCTCCTGGCCGAGTCCGTGAGTTCGCTCACATTCTCGGAAGCTGACCATCGCGGCGGGCGCATTCTGCGTGGCCCTCAACTCGATGGGAGACCATCATGGGTACCGCAAGCAATGCCGTTCATCGCGAGCCGTGGAACAAGGGCAAGCTCGTTGGGCAGAAGGCGCCGTTCAAGCTCAAGGACATCTGGGCCCTGCGCGTTCGGCTGCAGATGGAAGGCCGGGTTCGCGAGCTGGCCCTGTTCAACCTCGGCATCGACAAAGCTGCGTGGATGCGATCTGGTCGGCCTGAAGGTCCGGGATGTGTGCCACGGGGATCAGGTGGCGGCGCGTGCCATCGTCGTCCAGCACAAGACCCAACGCCCCGTTCAGTTTGAGATCACGCCCGCGGCCAGAGATGCCGTGCAAGCTTGGATCAATCTCGCTGGTCTGAAATCGGAGGACTTCCTGTTCCCCAGCCGCCTCCACGACTCACCCCATCTCGGCACGCGCCAGTACGCACGGATCCTGGGGAACTGGGTAGACGAACTGGGACTGGACCGTGCCGACTATGGAACGCACTCAATGCGACGGACGAAGGCGACGCTGATCTATCGACGCACGAAGAACCTGCGCGCCGTGCAGCTGCTTCTCGGGCACTCGAAGCTGGAGTCGACCGTGAGGTATCTCGGCATCGAGGTCGATGACGCCCTCGAGATCTCCGAGCAGACGGAAATCTGAGGTGATCGGCGGCGGCCGAAGCCGGCGCCCTGCCGGCGCGGTCGCCCCGAGTGGCTGCTGAGTGGCGGCGGGCCAGGTTGGTGGTCTCGGCCACAACCGGTCACCCGGCTATTGGGAGGAAAGCAGTCAGCCACAGGCTAAGAACGTGCGGGGTTACAGGAAACGACCGATCGCGACTGCGCCACCGCGTGCGACAGCACTGCGGCCGCCGCCAGCAGCCAGACCACCAGCGCGCCCGAAGGCAGGTCCCACAACGTCGACGCCACGAGGCCGGCGGCGTAGCCGACTAGGCCGATCGAGTAGGCGACGGGGAGCACCCAGCGCGCCGGCCACGCGCGCGCGCCGAGCGCCGGCACGATGAGGCTCGCGAACACCAGGTACACGCCCACCACCTGCACCGACGCGGTGACCGCGAGCGCGAAGACCACGTAGAAGACCAGGCGCGACTGCACGCCGCGCACCAGCCACCACAACAGCGCGATCGCCGCCGTGAAGCCGGCCATCACACCGAGCTGCGGCCAGCGCACCCACAGCACCTGCCCGGCGAGCAGGTCGCGCAAATGCTCGCCGCCCTGCGGGTGGTGCGCCAGCAGAAGCAGGCTGCCGGTGGCGGCGAGCACGAACACGACACCGATCTGAGCTTCCTGCACGTCGGGCCAGCGACGCTCGGTCCAGGTGAGGAAGGTGGCCCCGAACACGGCCGCGCCTCCGGCGGCGAGCTGCGTCGCCCATCCGCTCTCGCCCCGGCCGGCAAACCCGGCAACGATGACGCCGAGGCCCGCGATCTGCGCCACCGCGAGATCGATGAAGACGATGCCACGGCGCAGCACCTGGATGCCGAGCGGCACATGCGTCACCAGCACGAGCAGGCCGGCGACGAATGCCGGCAGCACGATCGAGAGGTCAATATTGTTCATCGCACCGCCGCCAGCAGTCGCGCGACGATGTCGTCGTAGAGGCTGAACAGGTCTTTCGCCTTGTCGCTGCCGCCCACGGTGTTGGGCAGCGCCACCACGGGGACACGCGCGTTCTGGCCCAGCCACTGTGCGGCCCGCGCGTCCTGGTACGTCATGTGGACGACGAGGCGAATCGGCCGTTTGTCGATCGTCTTGAGCAGCGCATTCAGATGCGCCGCGCTCGGCTCGATGCCCGGCTTGGGCTCGAGCGAGCCTTCGCTGCGCATGCCGAGCCAGGCGACGAGGTACGACAGGTTGCGGTGGTGCTCGATCAACGCCACACCCTTGAGCGGCGTGGCCTGTTCGAGCCACTTACGCTGCGCCTCGCCCCACTTCGCGGCAAAGGCCTCGTGGCGCGCCGAGTAGTGACTCGCGCCCGGCGGGTCGAGCTCGGCCAGGCGCAGCGCCAGCGCACTGGCCACCTTCGCGATATTGCGCGGGTCGAGGTGGATGTGCGGGTTGCCCAGGGCATGCACGTCGCCGTCGGCACGATCGACGCGGGCCGGTACTTCGAGCGCCGGCACTTGCCGGCCAGCCTCGAAGTAGCCGGGCCGGCCCGGCGCGACGCGCCCATTGCCCGACTGCTCGACGAGCAGCGGCAGCCAGCCCGTCTCGAGCTCCATTCCGGTACACAACAACAAGTCTGCGTTGCGCGTGCGCGCGATCAGGCTCGGCCTCGCCTCGACATGGTGAGGGTCCTGCAACCCCGTAGTGGCGCTGCTCACCCTGACGCGGTCGCCGCCGAGTTGCACGGCGAGGTCGGCCCACTCCGGCTCGCATGCCAGCACGTTGAGCGCCGCATGACCGAGCAGCGGAGCCAGGAGCAGCGGCACGAAGACGAATCGAACGAATCGGTTCATGGCCGTCTCCTCAGTAGCTGTGCGCACCATGAGCCCCGAGGCTCATGATGTATTGGACGAAGAGCTGGCGGTCGCTGCGTCCCGGCTGGGCGCGGTCGTTCGCCAATTGCAAGCGCAGGCGGCTGAACTCGGTGAGCGAGTAGTCGATCATGACGCTCGTTCGCCGCGGCGAGAAGCGCTCGAGGCGCGGGAAATCGGCCGGAGTGAGCGTGCCGTCCGTCACCAACCCGATCATCGGAGTGCCCGAGCTGAGGCGGTCCTGGCGCAGGCCCACACGCCAGATGCGCGCGAACTGGTAGACCCCTTGCACGTACCAGCCCGACTGGCGCGAGCGGTAATCGCCGGTCGCCGAACCGAGCGCAGCGCTGTCGAGGTCGTAGGTCAGTGTGCCTCCCTCGCGGCGCCAGACGTGCTCGCCCTGCAGCTTGAAGCTTGTGGCGCCGCGGTTGCCGCCCGGTGCCCACTTGTAGACGCCGTCGAGCACGTAGGTGCCGCTGTGGCCGGTGAACGCGTTGACGACGTCGGCGCCGCTGCTGTCGGTGTCCTCGTACGCGCGGTCGACGCTCTTCGCGCGCAGGTAGCTCAGACCCGCGCGCCAACTCGAGCTGGTGCCGAGATCGCCGCCGACGCGGGCTCCGAGCGAGAGGCTGCCCGGGCTGTTGCGGTTGCGCTCGCTGCCGGGGAACGAGTCGCCCCGCCCCAGCTCGGCAGTCAGCTCGAAATAGGTGTCGATCGGCGCCACCCACTTGAGCTGCATGCCGTCGGTGCGGTGCCGGCCGCCGAAGAACGCCTTGTAGGCCAGCGGCGCGTCGACGAAGTCCCAGGTGTGGGCATGCTGGTTGTTGAGGTAGCCGATCGACGACAGGAAGCGCCCGCCGGTGAGCGTGATGCCGCCGCCGAGCGCCGTCGTGCGGAAGTAGGCCTCTTCGACCTCGGCCTCGCCTTCGGGCGTGAGGGCAAAGGTCATGCGCCCAGCGAAGTAGGGGTCGATGTTGGCCGCCAGCGTGAGTTCGGTCTCGCCGAGGCTGAAGCTGCGACTGCCCGGCCCCAGCTCTTCGCCTCCGGGAATGAATCCCTGGATTCGATACGTCTCGGGATCGTTGCGCAGGTGGGCATAGGTACCCGTCAGCACGGTAGACAAGGCGAGACCTGGCGCAGCCTGTGGTGCGGGCGAGGCCGCCGGCACTCTGGCCGGAGCTGCAGCTGTAGACGGTGCTGCAGGCGCAGGGGTGGCCGCGGCCTGCGCCCTTTCGGCGGCCTCGAGGCGCTGTTCGAGCGCCTTGATGCGGGCTTCGTACTGCACGCGCAGCTGCTGCAGCTGCAGTCGGATGTCGGCGGTGCTGTCGGCTTGCGCGAACGACGACAGGTGAGCCGCCGCAGCCGCGGCGACAAGGGTGGCGCGTAGGAACATGGCATCTCTCTCGATGAATGAAACGGCACGGCGCGCTCGAGGCGAGCGCGCCACGTTTTCGTCAGCGAGAGCGCTCTGGCGGGCCGTGTTTCAGCGCTTGCTGCCAGAGGGCAACGGCATCGGCGGCCGGAGCCGTCGCGCGACCGGGCCGATGCACCGACGGCTCGTCGGCCACCGCGTAGAGCTCCCAGGTCGCGTTCGGCGCGAGCGCGAGGGACCATGCGCCGACCATGCGGCAGGCCGGGCACTCCAGATGGCGCGCGGTTGCGTCGTCGTCCGAGTCATCGTCCTGCGACAGCGGCGCAGTGAGCGCGCCGTGGCTTGCGGCCTGGACGAGGTGCGACGCGGCATGGAATCCGGCCGCCGCGCTCGCCAGCGCGAGGAGCAGCAGCCAGGCACGCAGCGACTTGCTTTTGCGAAGCCACTGCAACGGATCGCGACTCGCCTGGACCATGTTGCGCGGATTCTAGCGAGCGACTGCTTCCATCAATTGCGACACACTGCAGTGGGTCGGGACATGCCGGCCACCTTCCCAGGTTCATGGCCGAAAAGCGGTCCTTGACGCTGCACTTCCCGGAAGGAGCCGGTCGCGACTGAGTGCACCCGACCCGAGGCGGACCAACGATGACGGTGAAAGCAGGGTCCGCTCCACTCCGAAACCTGCCGCACATTGGTCAAATCTTGCATGTGGTGCCAAAGCGTCTGCGCGGCTCTGCATCGATGCCCAAGACCCAAGTGGAGGCGACAGCCGGGCTCCGAGGGAGTGACTCGGTTTGCCGAGTTGCACTGCATGACAAAGGGTATTACCTCATCCTTCGAGCACGCCCAAGCCTCGGCAGCCATCGAACAAACTGATAACCTCGTATTCAGTCCGAATAGCAGGTTGTCATGACTTCGACCCCTGGCCCGTGTGTCTACCTCGTCGGAGCCCTTGAGCTCGCCAATCCTGCGTTGGTGCGTCACCTGAGTTCGCACTACACCGTGCAAAGCGTCGCCAGCGGTGCCGAGGTGCAGAGTCTTTGCCAAGTTCAGGCGCCCGATGCCATCGTGTGCGAGCAGCAGTTGGAAGACGGCCGCGGGGTGGACCTGCTGCACCGCCTGCGCTTCTCGCACCCGCACGCCGTGCGCCTGCTGTCGCTGCAGAGTGCTCGCCGCGATGAGGTGGTACGCGCGATCAACGACGCCGCCGTCTACGAGGTCGTCTCGCCGTCTTTCGAGCCCGAGCAGCTGGCGCTGGTGCTCAAGCGCGCGCTCGAAAGCCGCGAGCTCTCGCGCATCCACCGCTACCTGAGCCGCGAGCTGAAGTTCGCCGACCAGGTGATCCGACAGGAAAACGAGTCGATGTCGCGTACGTTGCGCGAGACCTACCACTTCGACAAGCTGGTATTCGTCAGCGAGAAGATGGCCGACGTCTGCAACCTGGCGCGCAAGGCAGCGGCAACCGATCTCCCGGTGCTCATCGAGGGCGAGACTGGCACCGGCAAGGAGTTGATGGCCAAGGCCATCCACATGTTCAGCCCTCGTCACGGCGAGATCTTTCTGGCGCAGAACTGCGGCGCCATTGCCGATGAGTTGCTGCTGTCAGAGCTCTTCGGCCACAAGCGCGGCGGGTTCACCGGTGCGATCAGCGACCGGCTGGGGCTGTTCGTCGCCGCGGACAGGGGCACCGTTTTTCTCGACGAGATCGCCGACATCTCGCCCGGTGTGCAAGTGGCGCTGCTGCGCTTCTTGCAGAACGGCGAGGTCAAGGCGATCGGCAGCGACCGCGCGAAGCAGACCAATGTACGCATCATCGCCGCCAGCAACCAACCGATCCGGCGCCTGGTGGAAGAGGGCAAGTTCAGGCGCGACCTGTACTACCGGTTGAAGGGCTTCGAAATTGAGATTCCTCCGCTGCGTGAACGCCCGGAAGACATTCCCGTGCTCATCGACTTCCTGATCGCCAAGTACTCAAGTTTGTACAGCCGCAAGGTGCCGGGGGTGTCCAGCCAGGCCCAACAGAAACTGCGTGCCTATGCGTTCCCTGGCAATGTGCGTGAGCTTGAAGGGGAGGTTCGCCGCACGGTGGCCACGGTGGAAGACGGTGAGTTCATCACGCTGCATCATTTGTCGCCGGAGATCGCGCGTGCCAAGCCCCGGCTCGACCGCACGGTGGCCTCGGCGGTGGAGCTAGATGGCCGCACCCTTAAGGACCGGGTCGAGCAACTCGAGGCAGCGCTGGTGCGTGCGGCGCTGGAGCGGCACCGCGGCAACCACACTCACGCCGCCGAGGAGTTGGGCTTGTCGCGTGTGGGGCTCAACAACAAGCTCAAGCGCTACGGCCTGGGCCGGCTCGATCAATCCGAAGTGGCATGAGCGGTTCGAGCAACGACGCGGAGAAGGCCGCAGCCGACCCGGACGAGTTCGTGCGCAGCCTGCTCGCGCCCGCCACGCCGCTGGGTGGGTACCGCGAACTCGGCACCACGGCTTTGGCGCGTCGGCTCGGTCTACCGGACGACCAGCTCGGCGGCCATTGGTGCAGCCGCTGCAACGGCGTCTGGTACGGTTGCGCGCTCGAGGTGCAATGCCCGGCATGCGGCAACCGCCGCGGCTGAACCGGCTGACAGCACGATTCATGACCATGCCCACGGCATGGAAAGCAGCTTTGCGTTCTGGCCGGGTGCAAACGAACTTTGCGGGCCATGCCGGTCGACGACAGTCGCGCCGCAGCGCCTCTACGCCCCGCAGCCTTGGGACATTCCCTGACATTTGTCAATCTGGCACGGCACATGCGGAAAGGTCGACCGACTACTCACTTTCCATGCGGTGGCCAGTTCACTGCCCGTGTGACTTTGACAAAGGAGACTTTCGATGGCCAACCTCTTGTGGCTGCAAGGTGGCGCGTGTTCCGGCAACACCATGTCGTTCCTGAATGCCGAAGAGCCCAGTGCTTGCGACCTGGTGACTGACTTCGGTATCAACGTGCTGTGGCATCCGTCCCTGGGCGTCGAACTGGGCGACAACCTGCAGAAGATGCTGCGCGACTGCGTGTCGGGTGCCGTGCCGCTGGACATCTTCGTCTTCGAGGGCAGCGTGGTGAATGCGCCCAGCGGAACGGGCGAGTGGAACCGCTTCGCCGGTCGACCGATGAAGGACTGGGTCAAGGAGCTGTGCAACGCGGCCAAGTTCGTGGTGGCCATCGGTGACTGCGCCACGTACGGTGGCATTCCGGCAATGGCACCGAACCCCAGCCAGTCGCAGGGCCTGCAGTTCCTCAAGCGCGACCATGGAGGTTTCCTGGGCAAGAGCTGGGTGTCGAAGTCGGGCCTGCCGGTCATCAACGTGCCGGGCTGCCCGGCGCACCCGGACTGGATCACCCAGATCGTCGTGGCCGTGGCCACCGGGCGCGCGGGAGACATCGGCCTGGACGAGTTCCAGCGCCCCAAGACCTTCTTCCAGAGCTTCACGCAGACCGGTTGCACCCGCAACATGCACTTCGCGTACAAGGTGTCGGCCACGGCCTTCGGCCAGCGCAAGGGTTGCCTGTTCTATGACCTGGGCTGTCGCGGCCCAATGACGCACTCGCCTTGCAACCGCATTCTTTGGAACCGTCAGTCGTCCAAGACGCGCGCGGGTATGCCGTGCATGGGTTGCACCGAGCCCGAGTTCCCGTTCCACGACCTCGCTCCCGGTACGGTGTTCAAGACCCAGACGGTGATGGGCGTGCCCAAGGAACTGCCCGCGGGAGTGGACAAGAAGGGCTACATCGTGCTCACCGGCGCAGCCAAGAACGCGGCGCCGAAGTGGGCGGAAGAAGACATCTTCGTCGTTTGACCCCTTGCAGGGAATCCAGGAGACAGCGAATGAAACAAGTTCATCTGCGCGGCATCGCCGCGATCGCGCTGGCCGGCTTTGCCGGTGCGGCGGCCGCACACACGGGCCATGGCACCGAGAGCTTCTTCGAAGGCATCGTGCATCCCTTTGGCCTTGATCACCTGCTGGCGATGGTAGCGGTCGGCCTCTGGTCCGTCTTTGCCTTGCCCGACGGTCGTGCTTGGATGGGGCCGGCGACCTTCATGGCCGCGCTGGTGTCCAGCGCGGCCCTCGGGATCAGCGGCTTCACGCTGCCGCTGCTGGAAGTCGTCATCGCAGGCAGCGTGCTGATCTTCGGCGCCATGATCGTCCTGGCCACCCGGCGCACGCCGGGCGGGTCAGGCCTGTGGCTGGTGGCCCTGGCTGCCGGCTTTCACGGGCTGGCCCATGGTGCCGAGGCGCCCGCCGCGGCGGGCTTCGCAGGCTACGCCGCGGGCTTCCTGATCACCACCGCAGCACTGCACTTCGGCGGCATATGCGTCGGCTTGTCGGTGCGCCGCTTGTTTGCCAATCGCTCCTCGCAGATCGTCGGCGCGATTGGGCTTGCGTGCAGCGGCGCCGGCGTGGTCCTGATCAGCCATCTGTGACAACGCAGTCCATCGAGGATTCAACATGAGCGTACAAACACTCGACATCTCCCCGGTCGGCCGCGTCGAGGGCGACCTGGACATCCGCGTCGACATCAAGGACGGCCACGTCGTCAACGCATGGACGCAGGCCGAGCTCTTCCGTGGCTTCGAAGTGATTCTTCGCGACAAGGATCCGCAGGCAGGCCTGGTGGTGACGCCGCGTGCCTGCGGTATCTGCGGCGCGTCGCACCTGACCTGCGCAGCGTGGGCGCTGGACACTGCCTGGCAGACCGAGGTGCCGCGCAACGCCATCCTCGCGCGCAACCTGGGCCAGTTGGTGGAGAGCCTGCAAAGCCAGCCGCGCTATTTTTATGGCCTCTATGCCATCGACCTGACCAACAAGAAGTACAAGCACAGCAAGTATTACGAAGAGGCCTGCCGACGCTTCGCGCCCTTCACCGGCACGAGCTACGAGCACGGCGTCACCATATCTGGCAAGCCGGTGGAGATCTATGCGCTGCTGGGCGGCCAGTGGCCGCACTCGAGCTACATGGTGCCGGGTGGCGTGATGTGCGCGCCGACGTTGACCGACATCACTCGCGCCTGGGCCATCCTCGAGTATTTCAAGGTCAACTGGCTCGAATCGATGTGGCTGGGTTGCTCGCTCGAACGCTACGAGCAGATCAAGTCCTACGACGACTTCATGGCCTGGCTGGCCGAGTCGCCCAGACATTCCAACTCCGACCTCGGCTTCTACTGGAAGATGGGCCTGGACGTGGGCCTGGACAAGTATGGCGCCGGCGTCGGCAGGTACGTGAGCTGGGGCTATCTGCCGCACGAGGACAAGTACCAGAAGCCTACCATCGACGGGCGCAATGCAGCGGTCATCATGAAGAGCGGCGTGTACGACGCGGCCACCGACAAGCACGTCGTGATGGACCAGAAGTTCGCACGCGAGAACCTCTCGCACGGCTGGTACGACGAAGGCACGGCCGACTTCCATCCCTTCGACCGCACCACCAAGCCGATCCAGAAGAACACCATCGACCACAACGGCAAGTACTCGTGGGCATCGGCGGTGCGCCACACCGACTTCGGCCGCCTGGAAGCCGGTCCCTTCGCGCGCCAGCTCATCGCCGGCGGCAAGCATGGCGAAGCCTGGCAACACTACGATCCGCTGGTGCTCGACATGTTCAAGAAGATGGGCGGCGCCAGCGTGCACTTGCGGCAGATCGCGCGCATGCACGAGACCATCAAGCTGTATCGCCAGGCCGAGCATTGCCTGCGCGAGTTCAGGCTCAACGACGCGTGGTACATCAAGCCGCGCGAGCGCGACGGCCAGGGCTGGGGGGCCACCGAAGCCATCCGCGGCGCGCTGTGCCACTGGATCGAGGTCAAGGACGGCAAGATCAAGAACTACCAGATCATCGCGCCCACCACCTGGAACGTCGGGCCACGCGACGGCCAGCAGGTGCGTGGACCGATCGAGGAAGCACTCATCGGCACGCCGATCGCGGACACCAGCGATCCCGTGGAAGTGGGCCACGTCGCGCGCTCCTTCGACTCCTGCCTTGTATGCACGGTGCATGCCCACGATGCCAAGACGGGGCAAGAACTGGCGCGCTTCCGCACCGCGTAGGGCGACGCAGATGTGAAGAAGGCATTCGCGCGCTGCGGCCGGCCGCCGCAGCGCGCGACGACAATCGAGAACCGGGAGGCAGCCCGCAATGCCCATTGACCCCGATGGCAGCATCCGCGAACGGATGACCAAGCTCATGGCGGAAGGCTTGAAGACACAGACCGAGCCGTTTCCTGGCAGCACCGAGGAGTTCACCACGCTGGTGGATAAGTGCGGCGCACTCGACCCGCAGGATGTGGTCGGCAAGATGGTGCTTACCGGCTGGATCGACAAGCCGTACGGCGAAGACCGCATGCGCTGCCAGGAGTGCATGTACTACCTGGTGCACCGTAAGTGGTGCGATCTCCCCGAACTTGACCTGCCAGCCGAACCCGAGTGGTGGTGCCGGCTGTGGCGCATCTGACGCCGCGGGCATGGGCCTCGCCTCATGCATGAGTCGGCCCTGCTCGATCACATCGGCCGGCTGCTGGCCGGCGGACTGGTCACGCACCACGCCGAGCGCGCCTACACCTCGGAGCAGGTCAACGACGTCACCGCGCGGTTGCAGGCGCTCGACAGTGGCGACGTGACCGGCCGCCTGGTGGCGGCAGGGTTCACGGACAAGCCCTACGTCGCGCCCGACGACGCCGACGGCATCGAGCAGTCGTGCGCTACCTGCATGTACTTCGAGCGCCACCGCGGCTGGTGCAACCTGGCGGAGCTGATGCTGCCGGTGAAGGCGCAATGGTCCTGCATCCTGTGGCGGATCTGAGCACCGCTGGCGCGTCCGCGCGTCGGGCGCGGTCGCCGATGGTCATCGTCGGCTGCGGCAACCTCAACCGCTGCGATGACGGCGTGGGCGTGCGCGTGATCCAGCGGCTGCGGGCTGCCTGGCGTTTCGAGCCGCCGCCCGATGTGAAGCTATTTGACGCCGGCACGGGCGGCATGGAAGTGATGTTCCAGGCACGCGGCGCGGGCGCACTCGTGGTCGTGGACGCCTGCCGCTCGGGGTCCGAGCCGGGGGCGGTGTTCCGCGTACCCGGCAGCGAGATCGACACCGCCCACCAACCCGCGTACAGCCTGCATGACTTTCGCTGGGACCACGCGATCTACGCGGGCCGGCGCATCTTCGGCAGCGAGTTCCCCACCGACCTGACGGTGTACCTGGTGGAAGTGCAGACGGTGGACCTGGGCACCGAGCTCTCCGCGCCGGTCGAAGCCGCAACGCACAAAGTCTGCGCCCAGATCAGCGACAAGGTGCGCCAATGGCGGATGACGACGACGCCATAGTCCACCAGGCTCGCATCGGTGACGGCCGGGTGCTGCTGTCGCGCGCGACCTGCGAGCGTTACCTGGCCGGTGCCGGCTCGGCCGTCCTGCTCGAGCGCGAGGGCCTGGTCTTTCTGGTGCCGCTGGGCGGCCCCAGCGCGAGTGGCATGTTGCTCAAGCAGCGCAATGCGCAGGGTGACCGCGTGCTGTTGGCCGAGGAGTTTCTCGCCGCAAGAGGGCTTGGGCGCTTCGCCACCGAGCGCAGCTTCGATCTGCGTTGGGTCGACGAGGTCGGTGCCTTGTTGATCGAAGGCATGGGCCAGACCGTGGCCGGCACAGGCTCGGCGTGAAGTGCAAACTTAGTTTTCGCTCGCAAACCTGATTGACGGCGCAACGGCGGCTCGATAGATTGAGGCGGACTCGATCGCCACCCACGGAGCCGCACGTGCAAACCCTCTCGCAGTCCCAGTTCGAAGCCGCGTTGGCCGCGGCCGACGACACCGAGGCGTCGCCCGAGGAGCGGGCGGAGATGCTCATGGAGATCGCCATGGGCATGCAGCAGCGGCCCAAGTCCGCGAAGCAAGTGCATGACGCGGTCGCGCTGTATGAGCGCGCGATGGAGGCGGCCCCCGCGCAGGCTGCTGTGCTACGCGCGCGCATCACGGCGCGCATGGGGACCGCCTTGCAAGCGCTGCCCGATGGCGGTCCTGCGGCACTCGACCGGGCGCAAGGGTGCTTTGAGGCTGCGCTGCCCGTGTTGCAGGCGCAAGGTCAACCCGAAGAGGTGGCGGAAGCCGAGTTGAACCTGGGCCTGGTGCTGCAGGCCTTGTCCGGCCTCGGCCGTGGCCGCGTCACCGATGCCATTGCGGCCTACCACCGCTCGCTGCGCACCTTCACGCGCGAGCGCTTCGCGCAGGAGTACGCGGTGCTGCACAACAACCTGGCCATCTGCTACCTGTCGATGCCTGCGACTGACGAACGCGGCCGCATGCGCGAGGCGCTGGCGGTGCAGTCGTTCGAAGAGGTGCTCAAGGTCATCAACCTGATCGACCACCCGAGCGAGTACGCCATGATCAACAACAACCTGGGCAACGCCCTGCAATACGCCAGCAGCAGCCATGTGCTCGAGAACAACCTGCGCGCGCTGGCGGCCTACGACGAGGCGCTGAAGGTGCGTAATCCGCGCGACACGCCGCTGGAATACGCCAACACCATCGCCAACAAGGCCAATGTGCTGCGCAGCCTGGTGCCCGATCCGGTGCAGGCCGGCAACGAAGGCCCGCAAGCGTCGCGGGGCGGCGACCCGCTCGGTGATGCACTGGCCCTGGCGCGCGAGGCGCAGGTGCTCTTCGCGCAGCATGGCGATGCGCAGAAGGCGGCCATGATGGCCGAGGTCGTCAACGACATCTCGTCGGAACTCGAGCACCGGCGCGTGCAGTCGCACTGAACGGATCGGCCCTCCCAGGTTCATCAATCTCTCACTTCACGACGGAGCTCTCTGCATGACGGCACTTGGCCTATTGGGTTTGTTGGTATTGGCACTGGTCCTTGCGCTGGCCGCGGGTGCCGTGAGCGGCCTGAAGATTGGCGCCGACGCACTGGGCAAGGAACTGGCCGCCTTGATGGGCGCCTTCTACGGCCCGACCGCCGTGTTGCCGGCCGCTGTCATCGGCCTGGCTGTTCTCTACTTCACTCGCTGAGGGCCGGCCATGTTCGACATGTTCATGAATTCGGTGAAGCTGTTCTTGGCGGGCCGGCTGTTCCGAGACCATCGCGCTGCCTTTCATCAGTGGCTCAAGGGCTTCTTGCTGACCTTCGTCGTGCTGCTGGCCGTGGGTTGGCTGGTGTCGCCGCTCGTGGGCGTGGTGGTGGCGTCGCTTGCAGGCGGCGTGGCACAGCCGCTGCTGTTCAAGAACCTGAAGTACGACTGATCGGGCAAGGCACCGTGACCGCACGCGACCCGGCGCTCGACGAGCAGGCGCAGCACGCCGAAGCTGCCGCCGAGGTGACCCGGCGGGCGGGCGAGATCGTGCGGCTGCAGGGCTTGGCCAGCGGCTGGGAGCCGGCGCAGCAGGCCGTGCTTTCGGCCATCAAGACCGGCATCGAGGAGCTCAATGCCGAGGCCTTCAGGCGCCTGATCCGCGCCCTCAAGACCGACCCCGCGGCTGCTCAGGCTTTGCGCGGCGCGGTGCGCGACCCGCTGGTCTACCAGGTGCTGCTGTTCCATGGCCTGGTGAAGGAGCCACTGGAAAGCCGCGTGCGCCGCGCGCTCGATGAGGTGCGCCCCTCGCTCAAGGAGCACGGCGGCGATGTCGAACTGGTGGCCGTGAAGCCGCCCGACACGGTGGAAGTGCGGCTGATCGGTTCCTGCCAGTCCTGCCCCTCTGCGGGCGAGACCCTCACCGAAGGCGTGGAGAAATCCATCAAGACCTTGTGCCCCGAGATCACCACGGTGCAGCGCGTCAGCCGCGGCGCGTCCGAAACCTCGGCCGACGGCACGCAGGTGGTCCACTTCGTCAGCCCCTTCGCGCGCCAGCAGGACGCCGGCTGGGCCGATGTCTGCGCGCTGGGTGATCTGCCCGAGGGCGGCATCGCCGTGCGCACCGTGAATGGCCGCGACGTGCTGCTGTACCGCAATGGCCAGGCCGTGTCCTGCGTGGACAACGCCTGCGCCCACATGGGCATGCCGCTGGATGGCGGCCAGCTCGACAACGGCACGCTGCGCTGCCCGTACCACGGGTTTGTCTATGCGCTGGAAACCGGTGAATGCCTGACCGTGCCCGAGGTGCAACTCGCCGTGCATGCCGTCAAGGTGGCCGGTGAGCGCGTGGCCGTGCGGCTGCAGCGCTGACGCACGCATGGCCACCATCACCGCCCATGTCTCGCTGGCCCCGGTCGCGCGCAGAGCGCCGGCCGCCGCGGCGCCCTGCGCGCCCCTGCTGCACCCGGCGGGCGCCCGGGTGATCCTGGGTGCCACCGACGACGCGCTAGGCATGGCGGCACCCGTGGTGCCTTCTGCCAAATCGATGTTCGGTCCGCGGGGCGTGTGCGCCGCGGCGGACGGATCCTTTTGGGTGTCCGACACCGGCCACCACCGCGTGCTGGGCTGGCGCCGTCTGCCCGAGGCCGACGGCACGCCGGCCGATATCCTGCTCGGCCAGCCGGCCTTCGACCGCGAGGGCCGCAACGCCGGCGGCAATGCGAACGAGGACACGATGAACGTGCCCACGGGCATCGCCGTCTGCGGGCGCGACGGCGCGGGCCTGGCGGTGGCCGATGCATGGAACCACCGGGTGTTGATCTGGCACCGGCGCCCGACGCAGTCGTACCAGCGGCCTGACGTGGTGGTGGGTCAGTCCGACTTCGACGGCGGGCAGTCCAACCGCGGACATAGCCAGCCCGATGCGGGCACTTTGTTCTGGCCGTACTGCGTGGCCTGGGACGGTGAGCGCCTGTGGGTGGCCGATACCGGCAACCGCCGCGTGCTGATGTGGCAGGGTCTGCCGCAACACCATGGCGCCGCGGCCGATCTCGTATTGGGTCAGGCTGGCTTTGCCACGCGCGATGAAAACGGCGGCGGCGCGCCTACCGCACGCAGCATGCGCTGGCCGCACGCGATCACGTTCCCGGCCGGCGGCCTGTGCGTGGCCGATGCCGGCAACAACCGCCTGATGCTGTGGCGCCGAGCACCGCTGGCCCACAACACCGGCTGCGACTTGATCGTGGGCCAGGCCAACGACGCCGTGGTCGACCACAACCGGGCAAGCTACTACCCCGACGCCGCCTGCCTGAACATGCCCTACGGCGCCGTGATGGTGGGCTCGCTGTTGGCCGTTGCCGACACCGCCAACTCGCGCCTGCTGGCCTGGCGCGTGCAGGACATCACGCGCCACGGCGTCAACGCCGGCGCGCTCGCGGCCCAGCACGACTGGAACAGCAAGGGCGACAACCGCTGGCTGCCTGCGGCGCGCGACAGCGTCTGCTGGCCCTACAGCGTGGCCGCCATCGACGGCGCGCCGCCCACGCTGCTGGTGGCCGACTCGGGCAACAACCGCGTGCTGCTGTGGCCGCTGGCCGCAGATGAGGTCGTGCCATGAGTCTGGCGACTCCCGCCACTACTCCGGCGCAGGTTTTGCTTGCAGAGCAGATGCGCGTGCGCGGCACGGTGCAAGGCGTGGGCTTCAGGCCCACGGTGTGGCGCCTGGCTAGTGAACTGGGCGTACTGGGCTCCGTGACCAACGATGTCCAGGGCGTGCTCATCAGCGCCGTGGCCACGCAGGAAATGCTCGACCAGCTCGCCCGGCGCGTGCAGGCCGAGGCGCCGCCGCTGGCGCGCATCAGCGCACTCGAGCGTCAGCGCATGGGCTTGCCGCAGCCGCTGCCGCGCACGTTCGTGATCGGTACCAGCACAGGTTGGGGCGAAGCGTCTTTCGCCGCGGTCGCCGCCGATGCCGCCACCTGCGCTGCTTGTGTCGCCGAGATCTTCGACCCGTTCTCACGCCGCTACCGCTACGCACTCACCAACTGCACTCACTGCGGCCCGCGCCTGAGCTTCGTCACCGGCGTGCCCTACGACCGGCCCCGCACGACGATGGCCGGCTACGCGCTGTGCGCCGACTGCCAAGTCGAGTACACCTCACCGGCCGACCGGCGCTTTCATGCCCAGCCCATCGCCTGCCATGTGTGCGGCCCCAAGCTCAGGCTCAAGCGCATGGACGGGCGCGCCTTCACCATCGACAGCTACACCTTCCTCGACGACTGCGATGCCGCCGGCACGCTGCTGGCCAAAGGCCACGTCGTGGCCATCAAAGGCCTGGGCGGCTACCAGCTGGCGTGCGACGCCACACAGCCGGCCGCGGTGGCGCGCCTGCGCGTGCTCAAGCGCCGCGAGGCCAAGCCCTTCGCGCTGATGGCCGCCAGCGTCGAGGCCGTGCGCGCCTGGTGCGAGGTCAGCGACGCGGAAGCCCAGGCGCTGCAAAGCCCGGCCGCTCCCATCGTGCTGCTGCAGCGGCGACTTGAGCTGGCATCAGCGAAGACACCTTGCCTGGCCGATGGCATCGCCCCGGGTCTGAACACCCTGGGCTTCATGCTGCCCAGCACCGGCGTGCACCACCTGGTGCTGCGGCGCATGAAGCGGCCGATCGTGCTGACCAGCGGCAACCTGAGCGACGAGCCGCAGGCCATCAGCGTGGAAGGGCTCGCCGCGCGCTTTCCTTCGAACACCGGCCAGGGCATCGACTACGTGCTCGACCATGAGCGCGCCATCGCGCGCCGGGTGGACGACTCGGTGCTGCGGGTGGTCGACGGTGCCCCACGGCTGCTGCGCCGCGCCCGCGGCCACGCGCCGGCGCCGCTGGCGCTGCCGCCGGGCTTCGAGTCGGCGCCGCCCGTGCTGGCCTATGGCGGCGAGCTGAAGAACACCTTCTGCCTGCTGCGTGGCGGCCAGGCCCTGCTGTCGCAGCACATCGGCGACCTGGAAGATGCCGCCACCCACGCCGACTGGCAACGCGCGCTGGTCGACCTGCAAAGCTACTTTGGCTTCACGCCGCGCGTGCATGCCTGCGACGCCCACCCCGAATACCTCTCGACCAAGCAGGCCCATTCCACTGCTGCCGAGGTGGTGGAAGTGCTGCACCACCACGCCCACATCGCGTCTTGCCTGGCCGACAACGGCTGGCCGCTGGACGCCGGGCCCGTGGTGGGCGTGGCGCTCGACGGCCTAGGTTTCGGCGAAGCCGGGGCGCTGTGGGGCGGCGAGTTCGCCGTGGCCGACTACCGCAGCTTCCGCCGCTGTGGCACCTTCAAGCCCGTAGCCTTGCTAGGTGGTGAACAGGCCATGCGTGAGCCTTGGCGCAACACCTACGCGCACCTGATGGCCGAGCTGAAGTGGCCCACGTTCGCGATGAACTACGCCGAACTCGAGCTGCACGATTTTCTCGCCGTCAAGCCGCGCGCGCTGCTGGACGGCATGCTGGCCAGGGGCGTGAACTCGCCGCTGGCCACCTCGTGCGGGCGCCTGTTCGATGCCGCGGCCGCCGCCATGGGCCTGTGCCGCGATCGTGCCGCCTACGAAGGCCAGGGCGCGGTCGAGATGGAAGCCCTGGTCGACCGCGAGGTGCTGCTGCATGAGGACGACCAGCTCGGCTACCCCTTCGCCATTCCGCGTTTGAAGGTGGGCAACCTGCCCTACATCGAACCCCTCGCCATGTGGACCGCGCTGCTGGGCGACCTGGTGCTGAAGACACCGGTTCCCACCATGGCCGCACGCTTCCACAAGGGCCTGGCCCAGGTCATTTGCCGGATGGTCGACAAGGTCGCGCAGGCGCCCGACCCCGAGCACCCGCTGCGCACCGTGGCGCTCAGCGGTGGCGTGTTCCAGAACCGCGTGCTGCACGAGCGCGTGACCGCCCAACTGCGCGAGGCCGGCTACACCATGCTGGCCCACCGGCAGGTGCCCTGCAACGACGGCGGCCTGGCCCTGGGGCAGGCCGTCGTGGCCGCGGCGCGCCAACTCCGAACAAAGGACCCGACACCATGTGCCTAGGCATCCCCGGTCGCATCGTCGCCATCACCCATGCCGGCAACAAGCTGGCCCTGGTGGACGTGATGGGCGTGCAGCGAGAAATCAACATCGCCTGCGTGGTCGATGAGGCCCACCCGGTGGACGCCTGCATCGGCGACTGGGTGCTGGTGCACGTGGGCTTTGCGATGAGCCGCATCGACGAGAAGGAGGCCCAGCTGACGCTGGACGTGTTGAAGATGCTGGGTGAGGCGCAGACCGAAATCGATGCTATGCGCCAAAGCGATGCGGCGCTTGCGGCGCGATGAACACCCGCGCCCAACTCTCCGGGCTGTACCCGCACATGGCGCCGGCCGACGCGCCCGCGCAGGAGCCCGCCGCGCTGCACGCGGGCCTGCTGGACGCGGTGCGGCTGAAAGCCGAGGACAGCGTGGCCGTGAAACAGCGCTTCTTTGCCAGCGAGGCGTCACGCATCGTGCAGGCCGCGCGCATGTTGGCGCAGAGTTTTCGCGCCGGTGGGCGCTTGTACACGCTAGGCAACGGCGGCAGCAGCTGCGATGCGGCGCACCTGGCGGTGGAGTTCCAGCACCCGGTCACGGCAGGCCGGCCGGCGTTGCCGGCGGTCAACCTGAGCCAGGACATGGCCATGATCACCGCAGTGGCCAACGATGTGGGCTTCGTTCATGTCTACACGCGCCAGGTGCTGGCCCATGTGGGCGAGCATGACTGCGTGGTGGCCATCTCCACCAGCGGCAACTCCGAGAACCTGCTGGCCGGCCTGGGCGCGGCCAAGCGCCGGGGCGCTGCGACGCTGGGCCTGGCCGGTGGCGATGGTGGCCGCATGGCCGCCAGTGCCGACCTGGACCTGTGCCTCGTGGTGCCTACCGACAGCATCCACCGCGTGCAGGAGACGCATGTCGCGCTTTACCACATCCTGTGGGACCTGACGCACACGCTGCTGGCCGACTACCGCCTGCCCGACCGCGCTTCGAAGGGGTCGCTGAAATGAAGTTCGCCGACGAGTTCCGCGACCCCGAACTCGCCAAGTCGCTGGTGGCCGAGATCTCGCGCCTGGCCGATGCGCTGGCCGCCGGCAAACCGCGCCCGCTGCAAGTGATGGAGGTGTGCGGCGGGCACACGCACACGATCTTCCGCTACGGGCTGAAAGACCTGATGCCGCCCAGCCTGGAGTTCGTGCACGGGCCGGGCTGCCCGGTGTGCGTGCTGCCGATGGGCCGCGTGGACGATTGCGTGGCCATCGCCGAGCATCCGCAGGTCATCATGACCAGCTTCGGCGATGCGATGCGCGTTCCAGGCTCGAAGAAGAGCCTCTTGCGGGCCAAGGCCGAGGGCGCCGACGTGCGCACGGTGTATTCGCCGTTGGACGCGCTGAAGCTGGCACAGCGCCACCCCGACCGCGAGGTCGTGTTCTTCGGCCTGGGCTTCGAGACCACGATGCCGAGCACGGCGATGACGGTGCTGCAGGCCGAGGCGCAGGGCGTGCGCAACTTCTCGCTGTTCTGCAACCACATCACCATCATCCCCACGGTCAAGGCCATCCTTGATTCGCCCGACTTGCAGATCGACGGCTTCCTCGGCCCCGGCCACGTCAGCATGGTCATCGGCAGCCGGCCGTACGACTTCATTGCAAAGCAGTACCACCGGCCGCTGGTGGTGGCCGGCTTCGAGCCGCTGGACATCCTGCAGGCGCTGTGGATGGTGCTCAAGCAGATGAGCGAGGGCCGCTGCGAGGTCGAGAACCAGTACAAGCGCATCGCGCCCGAGGACGGCAACCCGGCTGCGCTGGACGCCATCACCAGGGTCTTCGAGTTGCGCGAGTTCTTCGAGTGGCGCGGCCTGGGCTCGATCGACCATTCGGGCGTGCGCATGCGCCGCGCCTATGCCCGCTTCGACGCCGAACAAAGGTTCTCGGTGCCCAACCTGAAGATCGCCGATCCCAAGAGCTGCCAGTGTGGCGAGGTGCTCAAGGGCGTCATCAAGCCCAGCCAATGCAAGGTCTTCGGCACGCTGTGCACGCCGGAGACACCGATGGGCGCGCTGATGGTGTCCAGCGAAGGCGCCTGCGCGGCCTACCACCAGTATTCGCGCATGGCCTTCGTCAAGCGCGACGCCATGGCCGCCGCCTGAAGCACAGCACCCGATGGCAAGCCTGCGCGACACGACCTTGACCATGGCCCATGGCGGTGGCGGGCGCGCCATGCGCGAACTCATCGAGAAGCTCATCGTGCCCGCCTTCGACAACCCGCGCCTGGCGGCGCTGGAAGACCAGGCCACCGTGACGCTGGGCAGCCTGGCCGAACATGGCGACCGCCTGGCCTTTACCACCGACAGCTATGTGGTGGCGCCGCTGTTCTTTGCCGGCGGCGACATCGGCAAGCTGGCCATCTGCGGCACGGTCAACGATCTGGCGATGTCGGGCGCTGTGCCGCTGTACCTATCCTGCGGACTCATCATCGAAGAGGGTCTTCCCACGGTCGAGCTGCAGCGGGTGCTGGACAGCATGTCGGCCACGGCTCGCGCAGCCGGTGTGCAGGTGGTGACGGGCGATACCAAGGTGGTCAACCGCGGTGCAGCTGACAAACTCTTCATCAACACCGCCGGCATCGGCGTGGTGCCGCGCAGCGTGAACGTCTCGGCCACGCGCGCCCGACCCGGTGACGTGGTCATCGTCAACGGCAGCCTGGGCGACCATGGCGTGGCCATCCTTGTGGCGCGCAACGAGCTCGAGTTGCAAAGCACCATCGCCAGCGACTGCCAGCCCCTGCACGGCCTGGTGCAGGCGATGCTGGCCGCCTGCCCCGACATCCGCTGCCTGCGCGATGCCACGCGCGGCGGGCTGGCCACGGTTCTCAACGAATTCGCCGCCAGCTCCAAGGTGGGCATCCGCCTGCAGGAGCAGGCGCTGCCGATCAAGCCCGAAGTACGCGGCGCCTGCGAGATGCTGGGGCTCGACATGCTGTACATGGCCAATGAAGGGAAGCTCGTCGCCGTGGTGCCGCGCGGCCATGCGGATGGGGTCCTGGCGGCGATGCGGGCGCACCCGGCCGGCCACGACGCGGCGATCGTGGGCGAGGTCCTGGCCGAGCACGCGGGCCATGTCGTGCTGAATACCGCCTTTGGCGGCGAGCGGGTGGTGGACATGCTGGTGGGTGAACAACTGCCAAGGATCTGCTGATGCACGAACTGGGCATCACCCGTAGCGTGGTGGCCATCGTGGCCGAGCATGCCAACGGCCACAAGGTGCTGAGCGTGACATTGGAAGTGGGCCAACTGTCGGGCCTGCTGCCCGAGGCGATCCGCTTTTGTTTCGACGTCTGCAGCAAGGGCACGGTACTGGAGGACGCACAGTTGAACATCATCGAACCCGCTGGCCGCGGCCACTGTTCTGCGTGCGGCGCGCAGACGCAGTTGTCGGCCCCCCTGGGCCGTTGCCCCCAATGCGGCGAACCCACACTGCAGGTGGTGGCCGGCACCGAACTGAAGATCAAGCAAATGGAGACCGAATCATGTGCGTAATCTGCGGCTGCGGCGACAGCCAGACCACGATCACCGCCTTCGACGACGGCCATGTGCACACGCATGCCGACGGCACCACGCATGCGCACGGGCCGTCACACGACCATGCTCACGCGCATACGTATGCGCTGGACCACGGGCATGACCACTCACAAGGACACGATCACTCACACGTTCACGATCACGGGCGCGACCATGCCCATGACCCTTCTCACGGGCACAGCCACGACCTGCAGGTGCCGGGCCGCGACAGCCAGACCATCGCGCTGGAGTCCGCCATCCTGGGCAAGAACCAGGTGCTGGCGGAGCGCAACCGGGGTTGGCTGGCCGCACGCGAAGTGACGGCACTGAACCTGATGAGCAGCCCGGGGGCCGGCAAGACCACGCTGCTGGAGCGCTGCATTGCGGACCTGAAGGGCGATGTGGTCATCAACGTGGTCGAAGGCGACCAGGCAACGGTGAACGATGCGCAGCGCATACGCGCCACCGGCGCGCAGGCGGTGCAGGTCAATACCGGCACCGGTTGCCACCTCGAGGCCGACATGCTCGGCCGTGCGATGAAACTGCTGAATCCGCCGGCGCATTCGCTGCTGGTGATCGAAAACGTCGGCAACCTGGTGTGCCCGGCCCTGTTTGATCTTGGCGAGACGGCCCGCGTGGTGATCTTCTCGGTGACTGAGGGCGAAGACAAGCCGCTGAAGTATCCGCACATGTTCGGCGCAGCCGACGTGCTGCTGCTCAGCAAGGTCGACCTCCTGCCGCACCTGCGGGTGGACCTGCGACTCATGATGGACAACGCGCAGAAGATCAATCCGCGCTTGAAGATCTTCCCCGTCTCCTCGTACACCGGCGAGGGCTTGCAGGCCTGGTATGGCTGGATTCGCGGGAGTCTGGCCGAGACCTCTTCCTGAAAGGCGCACCGGCGATTCGCCTCACCACGATGGGTCGGTGTCCTGCTGCGCCGACTCGAGCAACGTTCCGGCTATATCCGATGTCTCCTCGAAACCGGTCATCGGCTGGGCGATTCGCTGGCTGCTGGGATGCCCGGAACTGGCCGGGACCGCGATTTGGCTCCCACGCCTGGGAGCCGCCGCTGGCCATCAAAGGTTAACGAGCGGCTGTTGCCCTCGACGCCCGCAGGCGCGAGTCGACCCACCGCCGCCATTCACCTGGTTGTTGGAATGAACAGAATGAACACTCAGCGTGTTGGTGCCGTCGTTCGGTCCGTCACCGGAAGCGGTCGGCTGGCGCCTGGGCAGCCTGTCGTCACGCCGCCGATCACCGCCGGGATCACCTGCTCGCGCAGGATGCGACTGGCCAGTGCCATCGAGTCGGCGAAATCGTTGTAGCGGCCGGCGAACAAGGTCACCACCAGGTCGAGCCCGGGCAGAACGATAAGCCGCTGCATGCCATTGCCCACCGCGATTCGAGCTTCGATTGGACCGGCCAGCGTGTGCAAGCAGCTGTACCACCACTGCCAGGCATATCCAGCGTCGCTGCGGGGTACGGTGCCGGGGCGCGGTGTAAAGACGAAATGGCGCCGGGTCGACTGCGCGACCCACTCGGCGGGCAGCACCGCGATGCCGTTCCAGCGCCCGCCATGCAGATACAGCGAGCCGAACTTGGCCAGGTCACGCGCTCGAAGGCGCAGCCCCGAGGCGGCAGCTGGCAAGCCATCGAGATTGCCAAGCCATTCGAAGTCGCTGATGCCCAATGGCGCAAACAGCTTGCGCCGCGCGTAATCGGACAGAGGCACGCCGGTTGATCGCTGGAGGACCGCCGCCAGCACCTGCGTCAGTCCACCGTTGTAGTTGAAGCGTTCGCCCGGCACGGCGACGAGCGGGCGCGACAGCACGTAGTGCAGCGGCCGTGGATCGCGGGTCATTCCAATCTCGTCGTTGCGGGGGTCGGTATAGGGCATGTCCTCGTTCCACTCGAGGCCCGCGGTCATGCCCAGCACATGGGCCAGCGTGATGCGGCGCCGCTCGGGTGTGGCGAGTTCGCTGAGCTCGGGGAACCAGTCCAGTACAGGCCGGTCAACCGAGCCGATCTCGCCCTCGGCGAGCGCAATGCCGACCAGTGCACTGACAACGCTCTTGCTCACCGAGCGCAGGTCATGCAGCGTGTCGCGTGCCATCACCACGTGACCGAGTGGCCGACCCCAGCGCTCATCCCTGCCGTCGAAGTATTCCTCGTAGACGAGGCGACCGCCGCGCTCGATCAGCAGCGCATGCACGTTGGCCTGCGGCGTCGCACGAAGCATCGCGGTGAGCGCAGCCAGGCGCTTCGGATCGAGTCCGAGCGTCTCTGCACTGGTCACCCGCCAGTTATCGTCGAGCGCCGGCGGTATGCGGTAGACCGGCGCCTGCTGCGCTTGCGCTGCCAAGGCCACGCCGCTGACCAGCAGGCCGGCGAGCCACCGAACTGCGTTGGGCAATGACTTCTCCACAGGTCGCGAATGGTCCAGGGCCGCCACGTCGGCATTCTGCTCGTAACGGGCTGAGCACCAAGCATGGGGCTAGCAGCGCGGGCACCGCGTGCCCTGTTCGGCGGTCGGGGCGGTGCACGCATCGATCGCGTGGACCGTGGCCAAGCGCTGCCGGCAGCCTACGGCGGCTGCACTGCTTGGATCAGTCGTCGGCGTAGCGACTTGTGGTCGATCGGATGACCGGAAGTGGCCGGGTCAGTCAGTTCGCGGCAACGCCAGTAAGCAGCCGGACAAGGCCGGCCGCGCCGAGACGCTCGGAGGTTCGGCGCGACCGACCTCGGCACGCGCTCAGATCTCCGTTTGCTCTGATATCTCAAGAGCGTCGTCGACCTCGATTCCTAGGTACCGAACGGTCGACTCAAGCTTGGAGTGGCCGAGCAACAACTGGACGGCCCGCAGGTTCTTCGTGCGCCGGTAGATCAGGGTCGCCTTCGTGCGCCGCATCGAGTGGGTGCCGTAGTCGGCCGGATCCAAGCTCAGATCGTGGACCCAGCCCCCGAGGATGCGAGCGTACCGCCGCGTGCCGAGATGGGGCGACTCGTGGATGCGGCTAGGGAAAAGGTAGTCGTCCGCCCTCACTCCGGCCAGCTTGATCCAGGCCTGGATGGCATCTCTCGTTGCCGGGGTGATCTCGAACTGAACCGGGCGCTGCGTCTTGTGCTGCATCACGGTGGCGCGGGACGCAACTTGGTCGCCATGGCAGATGTCGCGGACCTTCAAGGCCACCAGATCGCAGCCCCGAAGCTTGCTGTCGATGCCTAGGTTGAACAACGCGAGTTCTCGAACACGGCCCTCCATCTGCAGCCGGATGCGCAGGGCCCAGATGTCCTTGAGCTTGAACGGCGCCTTCTGTCCAACGATCTTGCCCTTGTTCCAGGGTTCGCGGTGAACAGTGCTGGCATTGGATTCCATGACGGTCTCCAGTCGGGTTGAGGGGCAAAGACGATGAGCCTTCGCTCGCCCGAACGCCTTGCCGAGCGTCAACGTGCCCGCCGTCGCCGCGGTGGGCGGCGAAGCCCTTCGAATGGCAGGTCCCTGGATGCCCAGCGAATTCACGCACCCGGCCATGGAGGAACCGTCGATCGACGTTTGTTGAAGGTCGGCGACCTGGCCGAGTTCGGCCGCTCACTGCGCGGACTCAGCTGGCTTCACCAGGGTGCTGAAAGCCCCGCGAGACTGCCCCGCATTGGCGAAGCTGGTGTCCAGCTTGGGGCCGCTCGGGCGCGTGGGCACCATGACCTCGTGGACGGAGCGTGCCTGAGATTCTGGCGGAAGGCGGCCGTCGATCACGCCACTCCCGAGGACGACGATCCTCCGATCTTCCTATCCGCGACTGGCTCATTCCGCCGCAGCCACTACCGTGATCTCCACCCGCAGCTCGGGTACCGCCAGCCGTGCCTCGACGGTGGTGCGCGCCGGCGCGGCGCCGACGGGCAGCCACGCTTCCCACACCTCGTTCATCGCTGCGAAGTCGGCGATGTCGCGCAAGTACACGGTCGCCGAGAGGATGCGCTCGCGTGCACTGCCGGCCTCGGCCAGCAGGGCATCGACACGCGACAGCACCTCGCTCGTCTGCGCGCGCACATCGCCCGCCGCGCTGCCGCTCGAGGTCTGGCCGCAGAGATAGACGGTGCCGGCGTGGCGCACGATCTTGCTCATGCGGGCGCCGCTGTGCAGGCGTTCGATCGGGGTGTTCATTCGGCGTGTTCGAAGTTGGAGGCGGCGGCCGGGGCCGTCGGGTCGGGTGCGCGATCGGGCCCGGCCAT
>CALMQI010000379.1 GCA_937871935.1 uncultured Burkholderiales bacterium | reverse complement strand
GTGGTGGCCGACACCTGGTGGCACGCCAAGACCGCGCTCGACGCGCTGCCGATCGAGTGGGACGAGGGCCCCAACACCGGCGTCTCGAGCGCCACCATCGCCGCCACGCTGAAGGCCGGCCTCACCGCCGACGACGCGGTGGCCGGCGCCAAGGTCGGCGACGCCAAGGCCGCGCTGGCCGGCGCCGCGCGCACCATCGAGGCGGTGTACTCGTATCCGTACCAGAACCACGCCTGCATGGAGGTGATGAACGCCACCGCGCGCTGGACGCCCGAGCGCTGCGAGGTGTGGTGCCCCACGCAGAACGGCGAATCCGCGTTCGCCGCCACGGTCGAGGCCTCGGGCCTGCCGAATACCAAGTGCGACGTGCACAAGATCCACCTCGGCGGCGGCTTCGGCCGGCGCGGCATGACCGACTACGTGCGCCAGGCGGTGGCGATCGCCAAGGAGATGCCTGGCACGCCGGTCAAGCTGATCTGGTCGCGCGAGGAAGACATGCAACACGGCCGCTACCACCCGGTCACGCAGTGCCGTCTCGTCGCGGGCCTGGACAAGGACAACAACGTCAACGCGCTGCACATGCGCATCTCGGGGCAATCCATCCTCGCCGCCGTGTTCCCGCAGAACGTGAGGAACGGCCTCGACCCGGTGGTCTTCCAGGGGCTGAACGCCAGCGGCGCCGAGGCGGCCATCGGCTACACGGTGCCGCACCTGCTGGTCGACCACGCGATGCGCAACCCGCCGGTGCCACCGGGCTTCTGGCGCGGCGTGAACCTGAACCACAACACGATCTATCTCGAGTGCTTTCTCGACGAGATCGCCGCCGCGACCAAACAGGATCCGCTGGCGCTGCGCCGCAAGATGATGGCCAACCACCCCAAGCACCTGGCCGTGCTCAACGAGGTGGCGGCCAAGGTGGGCTGGGACACGCCGGCGCCGCGCGGTGTGTACCGCGGCCTGGCGCAGACCATGGGCTTCGGCAGCTACGTGGCCGCTTGCGCCGAGGTGTCGGTGAGTGACGCGGGCGAACTGAAGATCCACCGCATCGTCGCCGCCACCGACTGCGGGCACGCGGTGAACCCGCAGCAGATCGAGGCGCAGGTCGAGGGTTCGTTCGTCTACGGCCTGTCGGCCATGTTGTTCCAGGAGTGCACCGTCAAGGGCGGCCGCATCGAGCAGACCAACTTCGACAGCTATCCGGTACTGCTGATGAAGGACATGCCCAAGGTCGAGACCTCGGTCAAGCCCTCGGGCGGCTTTTGGGGCGGCGTCGGCGAGCCGACGATCGCGGTGGCCGCGCCTGCGGTGCTCAACGCCATCTTCGCCGCCACCGGCAAGCGCATTCGCGACCTGCCGCTCAAGCACCACAGCCTGAAGAAGGCGTGAGGTGTCCGACGGTCGCGGCGCCAGGGCAACTGCGCGCGGGTGCCGCGGCGGCGGCGCTGCTGCTGGCCGGCTGCGCTGCAGGGCCGCCGACGGCGACGCCACGCGTCGGCGTCGGCGGCATTGCGGTGGTCGGCGATGCCGTCCCGACGCCGCTGACCGCACTGCCCGGCCGCCCGGACGAAGGCCGGCGCCTCGTCATCGACCGGCAAGTGGGCCTGTGCCTGCTGTGCCACAGCGGGCCGTTTCCCGACGTGCGCTTCCAGGGCGACCTGGCCACCGATCTGGCCGGCACCGGCTCGCGCTGGAGCGCGGGGCAATTGCGCCTGCGGCTGGTCGACCCGGCGCGACTGAACCCGCAGACCCTCATGCCGGCCTACCACCGCGTCGACGGCCTCACCCGCGTGGGCGCGGCCTGGCGCGACAAGCCGGTGCTGCAGGCGCAGCAGATCGAGGACGTGGTGGCGTTCCTGCAGACCCTGCGATGACATGAGCACCTCCGTCGCGCCTTCGCTGCCCGGCCGCACCCTCACGCGACGCACGCTGCTGCTGGCCGGCGGCGCGCTGGCCTTGTGCGCGCGACCGGCGCACGCGATGGCCGACGAGCTGGTCGTCGCGATGCGCGGCTTCACCGGCGGTGCGGCCACGCGCGAGGGCCGCGTCAAGCTCGACATCGAGCCGCTGGTGGAAAACGGCAACGCAGTGCCGATCACCGTCACCGTCGACAGCCCGATGACCGCGGCCGACCACGTGCAGCGGATCGCGGTGTTCAACCAGAAGAACCCGCAGCACGACGTGATCGTCGCCACGTTGTCGCCCGCGCTCGCGCAGGCCCGCGTAGCCACGCGCATCCGCCTGGCCACCACGCAGCAGCTGGTGGCGGTGGCGCGCCTGAGCGACGGCAGCTACTGGACGCACACGGTCGACGTGATCGTTACCTTGGCGGCTTGCCTGGAGTAACAACGACGTGGCCGCGCGTACGCTGATCCAGGTCCCCCCCACCGCCAGGCGCGGTGAGGTGATCGAGGTGCGCACGATGATCGCGCACAGCATGGAGACCGGCTACCGCGCCGGCGCCGACGGTCGCACGGTGCCGCGCGACATCATCCGGCGCTTCACCTGCCGCTTCAACGGCGAGCTGGTGTTCAGTGCCGATCTGCACCCCGCCATCGCGGCCAACCCGTACATCGCGTTCCCGCTGCGCGCCACGGCGAGTGGCAAGCTCAGCTTCACCTGGGAAGGCGACAACGGCCTGTCGCAGACCGAGTCGGCCACGCTCACCGTCACATGACGATGCGCGCCCTGCGCATCGGTCTCGCTGCGCTGCTCGGCAGCTGTGCCGTGTGGTCGGCGTTCGCCCAGCCAACCGCCGCCTCGGCCGCGCGCCGCTCCGGTTTCGACGGCATGAGCGCCAGCCTGCAGGCGATGCAACGCGACGACCTGCAGAACCCCGGCATGTTGTGGGTTGCCGACGGCGAAGCGTTATGGAGCCAGGCCGACGCAGGCGGCGGCCGCACAGGCCGCTCGTGTGCCTCGTGTCATGGCGACGCACGGCAGAGCATGCGCGGCGTCTCGGCGCGTTACCCCGACTGGGACGCCGTCGATCGCCAGCCATTGAACCTGGCGCAGCGCATCAACCGCTGTCGCGTGCGCCAGCAGGCAGCGCCGGCGTGGGCGCACGAGAGCAAGGAGCTGCTGAGCCTGGAGAGCTTCGTCGCGCACCAGTCGCGCGGCCAGCCGCTGCAACCGTCCGCCGCACCGGCGCTCGCCGCGGCGCGCGAGCGCGGACGCGCGCTGTACACGCAACGCATCGGCCAGCTGAACCTGTCGTGCACGCAGTGCCACGACACGCTGGCCGGCCGCAAGGAGGTGGTGTGGCTCACGCCGATGACCGAGGAGGACCGGCCCGCGTTCGGCCGGCATCGGCTCGGGCGGCGGCTGCTCCATGGCGGACTGCCACCGTTCTATCTGGCCGATGCTCCCTCGGAGCGCGAGTTCGAAGAGTGGCTCGATGCCTACTGGGCCAGGGACATCCAGGAGCTCTTCCGGCTCGAGCGACGCCAATCGTTCCGGCGCTTCCTGGAACTCTTGCTGCTCAACAGTGGCGGTATCTTCGAGGCGACTCGCTACGCCAGTGACTGCGAGGTGAGCCGAACCACGATCGGCAACTATCTCGGC
>CALMQI010000378.1 GCA_937871935.1 uncultured Burkholderiales bacterium | reverse complement strand
CTTTGCGATTCGCGCGTCACCCGCACACCACTTTCGCACACTCGTTTTGCCAGGAGTTTTCAGAATGATCACCGCCTCTTTGACCACCCGCCTGACCAAGCTCGCCACTGCGACCCTGCTCGCCGCGAGCTGCCTGCTTGCGCCGCTCTGCGCCCACGCCCAGCCCGCCTCAGCCGCCGCGCCGGTAGCCGCCGCGCCAGTGGCAGCGCCCGTCGACGCCACCGCGCCGGCGGCCGCCCCCGTGGCGGCTGCCGTCAGCAAGGAAGTCGTCGACAACCCCTACGGCCTGAGTGCGCTGTGGGCGCAAGGTGACTTCGTCGCCAAGGGCGTGCTCGTGCTGCTGGTGCTGATGAGCATGGGCAGCTGGTACATCATGATCACCAAGCTCTACGAGAGCATGAAGATCAGCGGCGAGGCCAAGGCCGCACGCAAGGGCTTCTTCAAATCGCCGAGCCTGAACGAAGCCGTCAAGACCCTCAAGGAAGGCAGCGCCTTCCGCTTCATCGCCGAAAGCGGCATGGCCGCCGGTGAGCACCACGAAGGCGCGCTGACCGACAACATCGACCGCAACACCTGGGTCACGATGGGCGTGCAACGCAGCCTCGACGACGTGCAAAGCCGCCTGCAAGACGGCCTGGCCTTCCTCGCCACCGTCGGCTCCACCGCACCGTTCGTCGGCCTGTTCGGCACCGTCTGGGGCATCTACCACGCCCTCACCGCGATCGGCATCGCCGGCCAGGCGTCGATCGACAAGGTCGCCGGGCCGGTCGGCGAGGCGCTGATCATGACGGCCTTCGGCCTGGCCGTCGCGGTGCCGGCGGTGATGGGTTACAACTGGCTGATCCGCCGCAACAAGGCCGTGATGGAGCGCGTGCGCGCCTTCTCCGGCGACCTGCACAACGTGCTTCTCGCCGGCAAGAGGTAAAGCCATGGCCATGGCAATCGGCTCGCCCGACGACGACGGCGAGGACCAGATGAACTCCACCATCAACACCACGCCGCTGGTCGACGTGATGCTGGTGCTGCTGATCATCTTCCTGATCACCATTCCCGTGGTGACGCAGTCGATCCAGCTGTCGCTGCCGAAGGAGAAGAACGTTCCCACGCAGACCAAGCCGGAGAACATCCTGCTGGCGGTCAGCAAGGACGGCGACGTGTACTGGAACACGCGCCGGATGCCCGACATCGAGACGCTGGTGGCCGAGCTGAAGAAGGAGTCGGTCAAGGACCCGCAGCCCGAGGTGCACATCCGCGGCGACGAGGAGGCGCGCTACGAAAGCGTCGGCCGCCTGGTAGTCGCCTGCCAGCGCGCCGGCATCGCCAAGGTGGGGTTCATCACCGAACCACCGCCGAACCAATAGGAGGCCACGCCATGGCAATGCAGGTAGGCTCCGGGGGCGGCGACGACGAGGTGATGATCGACATCAACACCACGCCGCTGATCGACGTGATGCTGGTGCTGATCATCATGCTGATCATCACCATCCCGATCCAGACCCACGCGGTCAAGATGAACATGCCGATCGCGCCGAGCGCGGCACCGCCCAAGCCGCCGGAGATCATCCGCATCGACGTCGACTTCGACGGCACCATCGGCTGGAATGGCGTCATCGTGCCGACGCGCCAGGAACTCGAGGCCAAGCTGGCCGCGGTGGCGGCAATTCCCGACCAGCCCGAGGTGCATCTGCGTCCCAATAAACTGGTCACCTACAAGGTCGTCGCGATGGTGATGGCCAGTGCCCAGCGGCTCGGTGTCACCAAGATCGGGCTGATCGGCAACGAGCAATTCTTGAATTGACCCACCCCCGAAGCGCCTTCGGCGCCTCCCCCTCAAGGGGGCGCCGCCAGCGGACCGGCAGAGCCGGATCCGCGGCGGCCACTCGGGCATCGGTCGCGCTACGGTAGGCAAGAGGCGATGAAGCAACTTCGGATCTGGATTGGCGCGCTGGCGGCCTGCATTTCTATCGGCGCAGTTCAGGCGCAAGGCGTGCGCCCTGAAGTCGGCAAGCCGCTGCAGCAGGCCGGCGAGCTGCTCAAGGCCGGCAAGGCCAAGGACGCGCTGGCCAAGGTGCGCGAGGCCGATGCGATGCCGGGCAAGACGCCCGCCGAACAGTTGACGATCGACCGCATGAAGGGCGCCGCCGCACAGCGCGCCGGTGATAGCGCGACGGCGATCCAGGCCTTCGAGGCGGTGTTCAATTCCGGCAAGCTGTCCGGCGCCGAGCAGGCCCAGGTGGCCGAGTCGCTCGCCTTCGCCTATTCGCAGCAGAAGGACTGGCCGCGCACCGGCCAGTGGGCACAGAAGGCGCAGGCTGCCGGCAGCACCAGCGCGCAACTGAAGCAGCTGCTGGCCTACGTGCAGAGCCAGAGCGGCGACTACTCCGCGATTGCCAAGGAAGCCCAGGCCGCGGTGGCCACCGCCGAGGCCGCCGGCCGCAAGCCCGACGAAGGTGACTTGCTGCGCCTGGCCGACGCGCAGCAGCGGACCGGCCAGACACAGGCGCGGGCCGCCACGCTCGACAAGCTGCTGGCCTACTACCCCAAGAAGGACTACTGGGCCATCTTCCTCGGCCAGTTGCCGCGCAAGAGCGGCTTCTCCGATCGCTTCTCGCTCGATGTGCTGCGCCTCAAGCTCGCCACCGGCACGCTGACCAAGACCGACGACTTCATGGAGATGGCGCAGCTTTCCCTGCAGGCCGGCCTGCCCAGCGAAGGCCGCGCGGTGATCGACAAGGGGTTCGCCAGCGGCGCACTCGGCACCGGCGCCGAGGCGGAGCGTCACAAGCGGCTGCGCGACCTGGCGGTCAAGCAGGAGAGCGAGCTGAAAGTCGCGATCGACAAGGACGTGCAGGAGGCCGGCGCCGCCAAGAACGGCAATGCGCTGGTGCAGGTCGGCTACGCGCTGGCCTCGATGGGCCAGTACGACAAGGGCATCCCGCTCATCGAGCAGGGCATCGCCAAGGGCGGCCTCAAGCGCCCCGAGGACGCCAAGCTGCGCCTCGGCCTGGCGCTGCTGCAATCGGGCAAGCACAAGGCCAAGGCGGTGCAGACGCTGCGCAGCGTGCAGGGAGCCGACGGCGCGGCCGACCTGGGCCGCCTGTGGGCCGTCTACGCCAGCCAGCAGGGCTGAGTTGGTTCCTTCATTCGTCGAGCCTCTCGACGGCGACGTCTTCGTCATCGACACGGGCTTCGGGCGCCCCCGGTCGGTGGCGGCGTATCTCGTGGTCGACAGCGGGCGCGCCGCCTTCATCGATACGGGCCACAACTTTGCCGTGCCTCGCCTGCTGGCGGCGCTCGACGCGCTCGGGCTGTCGCGCGACGCGGTGGATTGGGTCATCCCGACGCATGTGCATCTCGACCACGCCGGCGGCGCCGGCGCATTGATGCAGCAGCTGCCACGAGCGCAGTTGCTGGTGCACCCACGCGGCGCGCCGCACATGGTCGATCCAGGCGCACTGCAGGCCGGCGCCACGGCGGTCTACGGTGCCGAGGAAGTGGCGCGCTGCTACGGCGCGCTGGTGCCGGTGCCCGCGGCGCGCGTCACCACCGCCACCGACGGCATGACGACCACGCTGGGCTCGCGCCTGCTCGAGTGCATTCACACCCCGGGCCATGCACGCCACCACCTCTGCGTGTGGGATGCGCGCACGCAGCGCTGGTTCACCGGCGACACCTTCGGTCTCAGCTATCCCGAGCTGACGAACCACAACGGCCCGCTGATGCTGCTGACCACGCCGCCGGTGCAGTTCGATCCGGAGCCGTTCAAGCAGTCGATCGCCCGCCTGATCGCGCGCGGCGCCACCGGTGCCTTACTGACGCACTATGGACTGGTCGCCGACCTGCCACGCCTGGGCCGGCAGCTGATCGCGCAGGTCGACGAACTCGCTGCGCTCGGCCTGCGGCACCGCGACGACGCCGATCGCCTGGCAATGCTGAAGACCGGGCTGCGTGACATCTACCGACGGCGCGTGCAGGCCCACGGCCTGGCCGACGTCGACGGCATGCTGGCGTTGTTGTCGCTCGACGTCGAACTGAACGCGCAGGGCCTGTCGGTCTGGCTCGACCGCTCAGAAGTGACGGGGGCCGCTGATAAGCGCGCACTTTGACTGATTTGCGCCCTCGCAGGCGCACTGTTCGAGGCTCGGGCCGAGAGCGGCGCGCCGAAGATCCGGGCTGTGTCGGCATTCTGTCGACAGGAGGGATCGCAATGCGGCAGAACACACCGGTGAGCGGGCATGAGTTCCCGTTCCCGGCTGGCGAGACCCTGGTATCGACCACCGATCTGCAGGGCCGGATCCTGTACTGCAACCCGGCCTTCATCGCGGTCAGCGGCTTCGGCCGCGAGGAATTGCTGGGGCAGCCACACAACCTGATCCGCCACCCGGACATGCCCGAGGAGGCCTTCCGCGACCTGTGGGCGACGATCGAACTGGGCCTGCCGTGGTCGGCCCCGGTGAAGAACCGGCGCAAGAACGGCGACCACTACTGGGTGCAGGCCAACGTGACACCGTTGCTGCGCGACGGTCGGCCGATCGGCTACATGTCGGTGCGCACCGAGGCCAGCCGCGACCAGATCGAATCGGCCGAACGGCTGTACACACAGATGAACGCCGAGGCCGCGGGCGGCCGTGCGTTGCATACGTTGCGCGCGGGATCGCTGGTGCGCAATGACTGGCTCGGACGACTGCAATCGTCGCTGCGCCCGAGCGACAGCGGCTGGTTGATGATCATCCTGCTAGGCCTGAGCGTCGTCGCGTTCGCCGCCGGCCGCGTGTCCTCAGGCATCTGGGGCGGTCTGGTCGCCGCGCTGCTGATCGGTGCCGCCGTGGCCGGCTCGACGCTGCTGCTGCGCGCCCGACTGCTGGCGCCGATGAGCGGCCTGGTGGTGCGGGCCAACCAGCTCGCCGCGTGCGACCTGACGATGGCGCTGGCCGCCAGCCGCAGCGGCACCGTCGGCCAGCTCGACCGCGCGCTCAATCAGCTATGTGTCAACACGCGGTCGGTGGTGCGCGACGCACGCTCGGAGATCGACCGCTTCGCGTCGACCACGCAGGAGATCGCCGCTGGCAATGGAGACCTGTCGTCGCGCACCGAGTCGCAGGCCGGCAATCTGGAGCAGACCGCGGCGACGATGGAGCAGATCACCGGCACCGTGCGGCAGACCAGCCAGACCGCCGGCGAGGCGCTCAAGCTGGCGCAGACCGCCGTCGAGCGCACGCGCCAGAGCAGCCAGACGGTGCACCAGGTGGCCGCGATGATGCGCGAGATCCAGGGCTCGTCGCAGCGCATCGGCGAGATCACGCAGGTGATCGACAGCATCGCATTCCAGACCAACATCCTCGCGCTCAATGCGGCGGTCGAGTCCGCTCGGGCCGGCGAACACGGCCGCGGCTTCGCGGTGGTGGCGGGCGAGGTGCGCGCGCTCGCGCAGCGCTCGGCCCAGGCTGCACGCGAGATCAAGCAGCTGATCAACGATTCGGCCGGCAGAGTCGCCAGCGGCACGCAAACCGCCGAGTCGGCGCGCGAGCACATCGACGGTACGCTGCAAGCGGTGGAACAGGTCGGCTCGCACATCGACCACATCCACCGCGGTGCGGCCGAGCAGCTCGATGCGATTTCACAGGTCAACCAGGCCGTCGCCCAGCTCGACAGCCTGACGCAGCAAAACGCCGCGATGGTCGAGCAGCTGGCAGCCACCGCGGTGTCGATGGAGCAGCAGGCATCCAACTTGACGCAGACAGTGCGCGTGTTCCGCCTCGAAGGCGACGGCGATGCGCCGAAGAGCGACGCGGTGGCACTGCGCCGCGAGATGAAGCAGGAGCTGGCCGCTGCGGCCTGAGCCGGCGATCCGCTGCGTTCGGCGCTAGACTGCCGCGAGCGCGCTGCCGCCGCACGGCAGCGCGCGTCGACCGCGGAGAAAAGTCACATTGAGCGCCGTCTCGTTCGGCCTGCAGGGCCGCGTCGCCGTCGTCACCGGTGCCGCCCAAGGCATCGGTGCGGCGTGCGCCCGACGACTGGCACGTGATGGCGCGGCCGTCGCTCTGTGGGATCGGGTCGATGCGCGCTGCAGCGAACTCGCGGTCTCGTTGAGTGCGGATGGCGCGCGGGCCATCGCACTGCACTGCGACGTGTCGAGCAAGTCGGAAGTCGATGCCGCGCTGGCCGCCACGCTGAAGGCATTCGGCCGTGTCGACGCGTTGGTCAACAACGCCGGCATCTTCAAGGCCAGCGAGTTCCTCGACATCACCGAGGCCGACTGGGACGCCGTGCTCGACGTCAACCTGAAAGGCTCGTTCCTCGTCGGCCAGGCGGCGGCGCGCGCGATGGTGGCCGGTGGCGGTGGCGCGATCGTCAACATGAGCTCGGTGAACGGCAGCATGGCGATCCCGTCGATCGCCAGCTACAACGCGAGCAAGGGCGGCATCGACCAGTTGACCCGCGTGATGGCGCTGGCGCTGGCCGACCACGGCATCCGCGTCAACGCCGTCGGCCCGGGCACGATCGCGACCGAACTCGCACGCGCCGCGGTGCTCGGCAGCGACGAGGCGCGCGAGCGCATCCTGTCGCGCACGCCGCTGCGCCGGCTGGGCGAGCCCGAGGAGATCGCCGACGTCGTGGCATTCCTGCTGAGCGACGCCGCGAGCTACATCACCGGCGAGATCGTTTATGTCGACGGTGGCCGGCGCGCGCTGAACTACACGATGCCACCCCGGAGCACGCCATGAGTTCAACGACCACCCCCGAAGCCAGACCGCCGCTAACGGGCGGCTGCCTGTGCGGCGCCGTGCGCTACCAGGCCACGCCCGACCACCGCGACGGCTACTACTGCCACTGCCGCATGTGCCAGCTCGCCTTCGGCAACACGCGCGCGGCCTACATCAATCTGCGCAAGACCGACGTGCGCTGGCTGAACGAACCCGCGTACTACGCGTCTTCGAAGATCGCGCGTCGCGGCTTCTGCAGCCGCTGCGGCACGCCGCTCAGCTTCGAGTTCCTCGACGGCCAGACCATGGACCTGGCGATCGGCAGCCTGGACGATCCGTCAGCGGTCAAGCCGACCACGCACTTCAGCGTCGAGACCCGCATCGCCACCTGGCACGCGCCGGACGGCCTGGCCGAGAAGCGGCTCGACGCCGTCGACAGCATCAACGCGCGCTGGCGCAAGGCCTACGGGGACGCCGCGCCGGGCCTGGACACCGCGCGCGGCGCCTGACCGGTTAGGCGGCCTGCGCCGCGGCAGGGGCCGGCCGCTCGTCGATCGGCAGATGCACCAGCGCGGCGCCGATGGCGAGCACGATGTCGGCCCACCACATCCAGTCGTAGCTGCCGGTCCACTCGAAGGCCTTGCCGCCGAGCCAGGCGCCGAGAAAGCCGCCGAGCTGGTGCGACAGCATCACCACGCCGAACAACGTGGCCATCTGGCTCGGACCGAAGAAGCGTGCGACCAGCCCCGCGGTCGGCGGCACGGTCGACAGATAAGTGAAGCCGATCACCGCGGCGAACACCAGCATCGTGGTCGGCGTCTTCGGCGCGAACACGAACACCAGCACGGCGAGCGCGCGCGCCGCATAGATCAGCGACAGCAGCGACTTCATGCGCCAGCGGCCGCCCTGGTAGCCGATGGCCCAGCCGATGGTCAGGCTACCGACGATGTTGAACAGGCCGATCACCGCCAGCGACCAGGCTCCGATCTCGGGCGGCAGCTGGCACGCCGCCACCACACCGGGCAGGTGCGTCGCGATGAAGGCGACGTGGAAGCCGCAGACGAAGAAGCCGGCGCACAGCAGCCGGTAGCTCGGCAATGCCAGCGCCTGCGCGAACGTCGCGCGCAAGCCTTGCCGCGGCGGCGCGGCCGTCGTGCCCGATGCGCCAGGCGCGGCTGCGCGTGTGCGCAGCACCCAGGCCGCCGGCAAGGCCAGCAGCGTGAACGCGGCCAGACTCTGCAGCGCCACCATCCAGCCCGCTGCGGCCGTGATGCCCTGCGCGATCGGCGCGAAGACGAACTGGCCGAACGAGCCGCCGGCATTGACCACGCCCGCGGCCATGCCGCGCTTGTGGGCCGGCACCAACCGCGTGGTGGCGGCCATCAGCACCGCCGGGCCGGCAAGGCCGGCGCCGCCGGCGGCCAGCATGCCGATCGCGAGGATCAGGCCCCAGGTGCTGGTCATGTACGGGATCAATGCGGTACCGATCGCCACCAGCACCAGGCCAGTCAGCAACACGCGGCCGGCGCCGACGCGGTCAGCCACGATGCCGGCCAGCGGCTGCGTCAGCCCCCACCAGAGCTGGCCGACGGCGAAGGCCAGGCTGATGCTGGCCAGCCCGAGACCGGTATGCGTGTTCAAGGTGTTGAGGAACAGCCCCATCGACTGGCGCGCACCCATCGTGAGGGCAAAGGTGCCGGCTGCAGCCAGCAGCACGACCACGAAGGCCGGCGCAAGACCGGCCCGCGGCGGTGTCGTCGAATCACTCATGCGTCGGACTCCTCGGTGGCGTCCAGGTCGTTCAGGCAGTCGTCGAGCAGTTGGTGCAGCGCTGCCACGCGCGCCACGCCGAGCCGCGCATTGAGCGCCAGTTGCGCCTGCTTCCAGGCACGTTGGCCCTCGACCCGCTTGTCTCGCCCCGCCGGCGTGGCGGTGACAACGCGGCTGCGCGCATCGGCGCCGGGACCGATCTCGAGCCAGCCCTGCGCCACCAGCGGCTGCAGGTTGCGCGTGAGCGTCGACGCGTCGAGCTTCATGCGCGAGGCCAGCTCGCCGGGCGCGATCGGCCCGAGCAGCACCACGTGCGACAGCAGCGAGTACTGCGTGTTCTTCAGCCCGGTCGCCGCGACGTAGGCGTCGTAGTGGCGGGTGACGGCGCGCGTGAGCTGGCGCAGCTTGAGGTTGGTACAGCCGCGCGGTTCGGCGGCCGAGGCCGGAAGGCCGCTGCGCGGCGAGGGGTTCTTGCGGATCATCTATTTTATTGTAGCTACAATTGTTGTACCTGCAACTGAATAGCCCTTGCTCGATGAGTACGCCGACCGCCGAAGACACCCTCGCCCGCTGGCGCGAACGCGCCGCCGAACTCGACGTCCACCCCGGCCCGTACGGCGTTGCCCGGCCCGAGCAGTTCGCCGGCCGGACCGGCCTGCAGGTGTTCCAGGCCATGCTGGCCGGCGAGTTGCCGCGCGCGCCGATCGCGCAGACGCTCGACTTCCTGCTGGTGCAGGCCGACGCCGGCCATGTCGAGTTCCAGGGCACACCGCTGCGCGCGCACTACAACCCGCTCGGCACGGTGCACGGCGGCTGGATCGCCACCCTGCTCGATTCGGCCGTGGGCTGTGCAGTGCACACGCTGCTGCCGGCCGGCAAGGCCTACACCACGCTCGAACTGAAGGTGAACTACGTGAAGGCGCTCAGCGACAAGGTGCCGCTGGTGCGGGCGGTGGGCCGCATCGTCCACTTCGGGGGCCGGGTGGCCACCAGCGAGGGGCGGCTGGTCGCGGCCGATGGCACACTCTACGCCCACGCCACCACCACCTGCCTGATCTTCGACGCGAAGTGACGGCGCCAAGCGAGCACGCCCCATGAGAGTCCTGCACACCATGCTGCGCGTCGGCCAGCTGCAACGTTCGATTGACTTCTACACCCAGGTGCTCGGCATGAGGCTGCTGCGCACGACCGAGCGGCCCGACCAGAAGTACGACCTCGCGTTCGTCGGCTATGGCAACAACCCCGAGCATGCCGAGATCGAGCTCACCTACAACTACGGTGTCGAGCGCTACGAACTCGGCAGCGCGTTCGGCCACGTGGCGATCGGTGTCCCCGACGTCGCCGCCACCTGCGCCGCGGTACGCGCCAAGGCCGCCGCGCTCGGCGGCGCGATCACGCGCGAGCCCGGGCCGGTGAAGGGCGGTACCACGGTGATCGCCTTCATCATCGACCCCGACGGCTACAAGATCGAGCTGATCCAGCGCGACGCGTAGGGCCTGCCGCATGTACCAGCCAGCCCACTTCGCGCAGGCCGATCCGGCGGCCATCCGCGCGCTGATGGCCACGCATCCGCTGGCCACGCTGTGCCACCAGGCCGATGGCGGGCCGACGGCTGATCACCTGCCGCTGCTGTACGACGCCGATGCCGGCCCGCACGGCACCCTGCGCGGTCATGTGGCGCGCGCCAACCCGCTGTGGCGCGGGGCGGCCGGCCAGACGGTACTGGCGATCTTCCACGGCCCGCAGGGCTACGTATCGCCGTCGTGGTATCCGACCAAGGCCGCCACCGGCAAGGTGGTGCCGACCTGGAACTACGCGGTCGTGCACGCGCGCGGCGTCTTGAAGGCGGTGGACGACGCCGCCTGGCTGCGTGGCCTGGTCGATCGCCTGACGCGCACCCACGAAGGCCCGCGCGCGCAGCCCTGGCAGACCAGCGACGCGCCGGCGGACTACCTGCAGGCGATGCTGCGCGCCATCGTCGGCATCGAGATCGAGGTGGTGGCGATCGAGGCGAAGTGGAAGGTCTCGCAGAACCGCACGGCGGCCGATCGCGACGGTGTCGCCACCGGCCTGGCCGGCGAGACGACCGCCGGCGCGCAGGCGCTCGCGACGATGGTGCCGGTCGAGCGCTGAACGAAGCCCGCGGCGGTCAGGTGCCGCTGCGCAGCCGCGCTGCCGCCTGCGCGAGCCGGGTGATGCGCGGCCAGTCGCCCGCCTCCATCGCGTCGGCCGGTGTCAGCCAGGTGCCGCCGCACACCGGCACGTTGGGCAGCGCCAGATACTGCGGCGCCGTCTCCGGCGTGACGCCGCCGGTCGGGCAGAAGCGCACGTCGGCGAACGGACCGTGCAGCGCCTTCAGCATCGGCACGCCGCCGGCCGGACCGGCCGGAAAGAACTTGAGGAACGACAAGCCGTCGGCCTGAGCCGTCATCACTTCGCTCGCGGTCGACACACCCGGCAGCAACGGCAGCCCGGCCTCGCGGCAGGCAGCGCCGACGGCGGCCGTGTAGCCGGGGCTGACGCCGAACACGCTGCCGGCGTCGCGTGCGGCACGCGCGTCGTCCGCCGAGCGGATGGTGCCGGCACCGACCAGCGCCTGCGGCACCGCGCGCGCGATCGCCTCGATGCAGCGCAGCGCCACCGGCGTGCGCAGCGTGATCTCGAGCACCCGGACGCCGCCGTCGACCAGCGCCTGTGCCAACGGTACGGCGTGTTCGAGCTTGTGCAGCACGATGACCGGGATCACCGGCCCGTATGTCGCCAGTTCGAGGGTGTCGCGCATCGCCATGTCGTCCCTTCTAAAGCCAGCTGCAGGCGCCCTGCTCGGCGCTCACCACGTTGCGCCGCAGACCGGCGAAGAGTTCGCGGCCAAGGCCATGGCCGTTGTCGTCGGCCTGCAGCGGGTCGATCGTCGCCGTCTCGCGCGTGGCCCACTCGGCCGTGTCGACCAGTGCCTGCAGCGTGCCGGCCGTTGCATCGAGCCGCACGAGGTCGCCGGTGCGCAGCTTGCCGAGCGGACCGCCGGCATGCGCCTCGGGGCTCACGTGAATGGCCGCCGGCACCTTGCCCGACGCACCGCTCATGCGGCCATCAGTGACCAGCGCGACGCGGAAGCCCTTGCCCTGCAGCACTGCGAGCGGCGGCGTCAGCTTGTGCAGCTCCGGCATACCGTTGGCCTGCGGTCCCTGGAAACGCACCACGGCGACGAGGTCGCGCTCCAGCTGCCCGGCGGCAAACGCCGCCAGCAGCGCCTGCTGGCCGTCGAACACGACCGCCGGCGCCTCGATCACGTGGCGCTCCTCGGGCACCGCCGACACCTTGATCACCGCGCGACCGAGGTTGCCGTTCAGCACGCGCAAGCCTCCGGTGGGCGAGAACGGCTCGCTGGCACGCCGCACGATGCCCGGATCACGCGGCTGTGCGGGTGCATCACGCCAGGTCAGCATGTGTCGCTCGAGCGCGGGTTCACGCGTGTAGGCACCGATGCCGCGCGTATCGACCGTCGACACGTCGGCATGCAGGCAGCCGGCGTCGAGCAGCTCGCGCAGCACGAAGCCGGTGCCGCCGGCAGCCTGGAACTGGTTCACGTCGGCGGCGCCGTTGGGGTACACGCGCGCCAGCAGCGGCACCGCGGCCGACAGGTCGGAGAAATCGTCCCAGTCGATCGTGATGCCGGCGGCGCGCGCCACTGCAACCCAATGGATCAGATGGTTGGTCGAGCCGCCCGTGGCCAGCAGCGCGACCATGGCGTTGACGATGACGCGTTCGTCGACCAGCCGGCCGATCGGCAGGTGGCGCTGCCCCGGCACGATGGCCAGCAGCGCGCGCACCGATTCGCGCGTCAGCGCCTCGCGCAGCGCGTCGTGCGGGTGCACGAAGGCAGCGCCGGGCACGTGCAGGCCCATCGCCTCGAGCAGCATCTGATTGCTGTTGGCAGTACCGTAGAAGGTGCAGGTGCCCGCGCCGTGGTACGCCGCCTGCTCGGCCTGCAGCAGCGCGTCGCGCCCGACCAGGCCCTGCGCGTGCTGCTCGCGCACCTTGGACTTGTCGGTGTTCGACAGACCCGAGGCCATCGGACCCGCCGGCACGAACACACACGGGAGGTGGCCGAAGTGCAAGGCGCCGATCAGCAGGCCCGGCACGATCTTGTCGCACACGCCCAGCAGCAGCGCGCCGTCGAACACGTCGTGGCTGAGTGCGATGGCGGTGGCCATCGCGATGGTGTCGCGCGAGAACAGGCTCAGCTCCATGCCAGGCTGGCCCTGCGTGACGCCGTCGCACATCGCCGGCACGCCGCCGGCCACCTGCGCGGTGGCGCCGAGTTCGCGCGCGGTGTCGCGGATCAGCGCCGGGAAGGTTTCATAGGGCTGGTGCGCCGACAGCATGTCGTTGTAGGCGGTCACGATGGCCAGGTTGGGGGCCTTCTCGGCGACGATGCGAAGCCGCTGGTCGCCCGGCAAGGCAGCGAACGCGTGCGCCACGTTGGCACAGCCCAGCCGGTCGGCGCCGCGGGTGCGCGTGGCCAGGCGATCCACCTGTTCGAGGTAGGCGCGACGACTGCCGGCACTGCGACGCGCGATGCGCTCGGTCACTGCAACGACGGCGGGTTTCAGAGGTGGCGGCATGGCGGCGATGGTTCGGCAGAGTGCGGCTCGATTGTCACGTAACAAAGTTACATGGTCAACAACACACGAGTTTCATGTCTAAGCTCTTCCGTCGGTCGGCTCTGGCATCCTATGCAGCCATGTCGACCCTGCCCGTCCGCGACGCCGCCGAGATGCTGCAGCGCTGCGTCGCGCAGTGGGGTGGTCGCGACGATCTGTGGATCTTCGGCTACGCGTCGCTGATCGCCCGCCCCGAATTCGATGCGGTGGAGCATCGCGTCGGCCGCGTGCACGGCTGGCACCGGGCGCTGCGCATGCGCTCGCGCGTCAACCGCGGCACACCCGAACGGCCGGGGCTGGTGTTCGCGTTGCTGCCCGGAGGATCGTGCCATGGCGTGGTGTATCGCGTGCCGCGGCGCAACGGCGCCGCCGAGCTCGAGCGCCTGTGGGCACGCGAGATGCCCAACGCCGTCTACGACGCGCGCTGGCTGCCCTGCCGCACGCCGCACGGCGACGTGCAGGCGCTGGCCTTCACGCTGAGCCGGCGCAGCCCGAACTTCATCGCCACGTTGGCCGACCACGAGCTGGTGCACATCTTGCGCCACGCCAGCGGCCGCTTCGGCACCACGCTGGACTACCTGATCGAGACCGCCGAGGCCTTGCGCCGCCGCGGACTGCGTGATCGCGAGATCGAGCGGCTGGTGGCGCTGGCCCGCACGCATCAGCTGCTGTAGCCGCCCGAGCCGCACGACGCCGCCGTGCATCAGCGGGTTGGTGCCGCCTCGATGGTGCGGCGCGTCGCCTGCACGGCGTCGGCGAATGCCGGCTCGGCCTGAGCCACGCGCCGCAACGCGCGCGCCAGCGCGACGCGCGCCTCAGCGCGATCGCCCTGCTGCCAGCGCAGCATCGCCAGGTTGTTCCAGGCCACCGCGCTGTCGTGACGCGCCGCGGCCGCCGCGAAGGCGCTGATCGCACCGGCCCGGTCGCCGGCGGCGGCGCGTGAGTTGCCCAGCCCGATCGCCGCGACCAGGTTGTCGGGCCAGCGTGCGAGCACCGACTGGTACACACGTACGGCCGACGTCGCCGGCGCAACGCGCTCGAAGGCCAGGGCCGCCTCGAGCGTGGAGCGCTCGTCGCCGCCGGCGGCCAGCTGGCCGGGCGGCAGCGCCACCATCGCCCAGTGGCCGGCGCGTGCCCAGGTGTGCTCGAAGGTGCGCCACGACATCGTCTCGCGCTCGACCAGGCCACTGCGCAGCACGATCTCCTCGCGTGCGACGTCGAAGCCGACGACGACGGCGTAGTGCCACCGCGGCGCGAGGCTGAGCCCCAGGTTCTGCAGCACCACCACCGGACGGCCCGCCTGCACCTCGCGCAGCAGCGTCTCCAGCGACGGCGCCAGGCGCAGCCCCAGCGCATCGTGGCGGCGCGCGCCGGCGAGCATCTCGGCCTGCAGCGTGCCGCCGCGCGCCGGCAGGAAGACCGCCTCGGCCAGCGCGTCGGCGCCGACGTCGCGGCCGATGTGCTGCAGCACCATCGCCAGCGACGCCGGCCCGCAGTGCAGTGGCGTCTGCGCGATGAACGGCACCGTGCGCAACTCCACCTGCGGCGCCAACCCCGGCGGCGGCTGCGCGCGCAGCGCCGCCGTCTGCGGCCCGGTCCACGAGGCGCAGCCGCCCAGAGTCAACACCGCCAGCAGCGCCACGGCGAGCGCGGTGGCCAGCGCACCGCGCATGCCGTTGCTCAGCGGACCGAGCGCGTGAAAGGAAAGACCTTCGTGAAGCCGAGGATGTCGGTGATCAGCAGCAGCACGAAGATGAACACCAGCGTACCGAGCACGTCGCTGGCGCCGGCCGGCGCCGCGTCGATCTGCGCGGCCACGTGCGCCGCCTCGGCGTCGCTGAGCGCCGCCACGCGCGCGCGCGCCTGCTCGACCGACACGCCGCGCTCGGTGAGCGCCGCCACCACGTCGGCCCGCTCGAGCAGGCCGCTCAGGCGGGCATGCGCATCGGTCGGCGCTGCTGCGGCAGCGCCGACTGCGGCGACCTGCCCGGTGCCGATCAACGCCGCCTGCGCGCCCTGGATGAGGCCGGCATAACTCAAACTGGCAGCGAGCAGCCAGGTCCATGCGCGTCGGGTCTTCGTCATGTCGTGTCTCCTGTTGTCGGGCGAGAGGAAAAATCGTAACCGAGAGCGTGCCGCACGGGTTACAGCGTGTGAGCCACCCCGTCGTCGATGGCCCGCTGCGCGCCCCGGGTATCCTCGACGCGATGAACCCCCTCCCCGGCACGACCACCGCCGCGGCCGTGGTCGTGCCGGCACGCGCCGCCCTGGGTCCGCTGGCCGCCGCGGCCGCGCTGGCCCTGCTGCTGGGCCTGCAGGCCCTGGCCACCGACGTCTACCTGCCCGCGCTGCCGGCGCTGGCGACCGACCTGCGGGCGGCGATGCCGGCCGTGCAGCTCACCATGTCGGCACTGATCGTCGGCTTCGGCTGCGCGCAGCTGGTCTGGGGTCCGGTAGCCGACCGCTTCGGCCGGCGCCCGGTGCTGCTGGCCGGGCTGGCATTGTTCACCGTGGCCGCGGTCGGCGCACTGCTGGCGCGCGACATCGCGCAGGTGGTGGCTTGGCGGGCGGTGCAAGGTACCGGCATCGCCGCCACCGTGGTGTGTGCCCGCGCGATGGTGCGCGATCTGTACGAGCCGCACGAGGGCGCGCACGTGATGTCGCGCGCACTCACCGGCCTGGGCCTGATCGCCATCGCCGCGCCGATCGTCGGCGGTGTGTTGTCGTCGCTGGCCGGCTGGCGCGCGACGATGGCCGCGCTGGCGCTGGCCGGCGCCTGCCTGCTGGTCTTCGTGATCTGGCGACTGCCCGAGACCATCCGCACGAAGAATCCGGCCGCCACGCGGATCGCGCCGTTCGCCGCGCAGATCGGCCGCACGCTCGCGCATCGCGGCTTCCGGGCCTGGGCCGCCCTCGTCTGCTGCACCTATGGCGGGCTGATGGTCTTCCTGGCCGGATCGAGTTTCGTGCTGATCGACGGCCTCGGCCTGGATGCCTGGCAATGCGGTCTCGCGATGGGCAGCAATTCCCTGGCCTACGTGGCCGGCACGGTGATCTGCCGTCGCCTGCTGCCGCGTTACGGCCTGGCCGGTGCCGTGGTGCGCGCGGCCGGCTTCACCGCCGTGTCGGCGGTGCTGATGCTGGTGGTGGCCGCGACCGGCCACGTCGCCGTCTGGACGCTGCTGGTGCCGCAGTGGATCTACGCGGTCGGCCACGGCGTGCATCAGCCCTGCGGGCAGGCTGGCGCCGTGTGGCCTTTCCCGCGTGCGGCCGGCGTCGCCTCGGCCCTGGCCGGCTTTGTGCTGGCCGGTGTCGGCATGGCCGTCAGCCTGTGGCTGGGCTGGCACCTCGTCGGCACGGCGCCGCGGCCGTACTTCATCGCGGTGGCCTGTTTCGCCATCGCCACCTGCGCGGTGGCATGGACCTGGGTGCGCAAGCACGGCGAGCCGCCGCGCGCCGTCTCCGAGGTGGCGTGAGCGGCGGTCCGAGCGCACGGCCGCTCCGAAGCCGGACCGCCACCCCCCCGGGGGGTCGTGCGCCGTACTCGGCGCG
>CALMQI010000377.1 GCA_937871935.1 uncultured Burkholderiales bacterium | reverse complement strand
GTGCCGAAGTACCCGTAGGGCAGCTTCGGGCTCTCCTCGAAATAGCGGAGCTGCTGGAACGGGCGGCGGCGGTGCCCGGGTCCGAGCCGCGGGTCGCGACGGCGGCGGGGATGGCGTGGATCGTCGCCGGAGAGAACGCCCGCGCCGAGCCCCTTCTCGCCACCGCCGAAGGCGCCGATCCCTGGGCGGTCCTCCAGCGGCTCAGGGTGACCCGGAACCGCAACCCGATGGACCCGGGCGACGCCGACGAGATCGTGCTCGCCCACGCGCTTCGGACCGGGGACCGGCCGCTCGAGTGTTCGGCGTTACTGTCGATCGCGATCGGGCAGTACTGCGCGGATCGCGACTGGCGGCCGACCATGGCGGCGGCCTCGGAGCGGGCGGCCGGGTTGGGTCCCCGGATCCGCGGCGAGACCGAGCTGTGCCTGGCCGACATGAGCACGGTCGAAAAAGGCCTGCACCGCTACAACAAGGTGGCGCGCTCGGGCGACAAGGAAGCGCAGAAGATCGTCGACGTGCTGACCAAGTGCATGGCCGTGCTCGACCAGGGCAAGCCGGTGCGCACGATCGCGTTCGGCAAGGAAGAGATGCTGCTCGTGAAGCCGCTGTGCCTGATCACCGCCAAGCCGGCGATGTTCGTCGCCAACGTGGCCGAGGACGGCTTCAAGGGCAACCCGCTGCTCGACCGCCTGAGCGAATACGCGGCCCGGCAGAACGCGCCCGTGGTGGCCATCTGCGCCAAGACCGAGGCCGAACTCGCCGACATGGCCGACGAGGACCGGGCGCTGTTCCTGGCCGAGATGGGGCAGAACGAGCCGGGTCTGAACCGCCTCGTGCGCGCCGCCTTCCAACTGCTCGGGCTGCAGACCTACTTCACCGCCGGCGTCAAGGAAGTGCGCGCCTGGACCATCCATGTCGGCGATACCGCGCCGCAGGCGGCCGGCGTGATCCATACCGACTTCGAGCGCGGCTTCATCCGCGCCCAGACCATCGCCTATGCCGACTTCGTGGCCCACGGCGGCGAGCAGGGCGCCAAGGACGCCGGCAAGATGCGCTCGGAGGGCAAGGACTATGTCGTCAAGGACGGCGACGTGATGAACTTCCTGTTCAACGTCTGACGATTGCGCCCGTCCACGTTTCTCGCATGAAAGCGTGCGCTAACATCGTTGAATACGGCGGCAGAATGCGAGAAGCGAGCTCTTGGCACTCGAAACCGCCGAGTGCTAATATGGTGGAACCAAACACCCGTGATGAGGTTCTCACGCCGCAATGACTACACACGCTTCCACCGCTCTGGCTGTCCGCGACCCCTGGTCCATGGTGCCGTCGCTGGGCAATCTCGACGCCTACATTTCGGCCGTCAACCGCATACCGATGCTGGCGCCCGACGAGGAGGTATCGCTCGGCAAACAATTGCGCGAGCACGGTGACGTGCAGGCGGCTGGCCGGCTGGTGCTGTCGCATCTGCGCCTGGTGGTCTCGGTCTCACGCCAGTACCTGGGTTACGGCCTACCCCACGGCGACCTGATCCAGGAAGGCAACATCGGCTTGATGAAGGCCGTCAAGCGGTTCGACCCGTCTCAGGGTGTGCGGCTGGTCAGCTACGCGCTGCACTGGATCCGCGCCGAGATCCACGAGTACATTTTGCGCAACTGGCGGCTGGTCAGGCTGGCCACCACCAAGGCGCAGCGCAAGCTGTTCTTCAATCTGCGCTCGATGAAGCAGAACCTGAAGGACGACGCGGCTGACGGCGACACCCACCGCAACACATTGACGCCGGCCGAAGTCGCCCGCGTCGCCGGTGATCTGAAGGTCAAGCCCGAAGAAGTGGTCGAGATGGAGACGCGCCTTTCCGGCGGCGACATCGCGCTCGAACCGCAGACCGACGACGGCGAGGAGACGTTCGCGCCGATCGCCTACCTGGCTGACAGCGCGTCGGAGCCGACCCAGGTGCTCGAGTCGCTGCGCCGCGACCGGCTCACCAGCCACGGCATCGGCGAGGCCCTGGAGGTCCTGGACGCGCGCAGCCGCCGCATCGTCGAGCAGCGCTGGCTGGCCGTCAACGACGACTCCTCGGGCGGCATGACGCTGCACGAACTGGCTGCCGAATACGGCGTCAGCGCCGAGCGCGTGCGCCAGATCGAGGTGGCCGCGCTGAAGAAGATGCGCAAGTCGCTCGAAGCGATGGCCTGATCAGGCCCCGCGTTCGGCCAGCAGCGCCCGCACGTCTTCTTCCATTGCCTTCGGGCCGGTGCCATAGCGGCTGAAGAGCCGGATGCGCCCTTGCGGGTCGAATACATAGGCGCCGGCCGTGTGGTCGATCGTGTAGGTCGACTCGGTGCGCCCGGGTACCTTGGCGAAGAAGACCTTGAACTCGCGCGTCGCCTGCTTGATCTGCTCAGGCGAGCCGCGCAATGCCACGAAGCCGGCGTTGAACCCCTCGGCATAGGATTTGAGCACCGGCGCGGTGTCGCGCTCCGGATCGACGGTGACGAAGATGCCCTGCAGCTTGTCGCCGTCGGCACCGAGCGCGCGTCTCACCTCCGACAGCTCGGCCATCGTGGTCGGGCACACGTCGGGGCACTGTGTGTAGCCGAAGAACACGACCACCACCCGGCCCTTGAACTCAGCCAGCGAACGGACCTTGCCGTCGACGTCCGGCAGATCGAGCGTGCGGGCGTACTCGGCGCCGGTGATGTCGATGGCGCGAAACGACGCCTTCGGCGCCGCCATCGTCGCGCCCGGCGTGGCGGGCTTGTTGTCGCACGCCGACAGCGTGATCAGCGCGGCGCCGGACAGCAAACTGGCCGAAAGGATGCCGAAGCGGACGAATTGCATCATGACAGCAGAGGACTCAGGTAGTGATCGAACAGCAGCGCCGCGAACAGCAGCGACAGGTGCAGGATCGAGAAGCGAAAGGTGCGACGCGCCAGCCGGTCACTGTAATGCCGCCACAGCCGCCATGCATGCCAGGTGAACATCACCCCGAGCACGACCGCGGCCGCCAGATAGATCCACCCGCTCATGCGATAGATGAAGGGCAGCAGCGTGGCGGCGAACAGCACCAGCGTGTACAGCAGCACGTGCAGCCGCGTGAACGCGGAGCCGTGCGTGACCGGCAGCATCGGCAGCCCGGCACGCCGGTAGTCCTCCGCCCGGTACAGCGCCAGCGCCCAGAAGTGCGGCGGCGTCCACAGGAAGATGATCAGGCACATCATCATCGCCTCGGGGCCGACGTCGTTGCGCATCGCTGCCCAGCCCAGCACCGGCGGCATCGCCCCGGAGGCCCCGCCGATCACGATGTTCTGCGGCGTCAGCGGCTTCAACACCACGGTGTAGATCACGGCATAACCGACGAAGGTGCCAAAGGTGAGCCACATCGTCAACGGGTTGACCCATGCATAGAGCAGCGCGCTGCCGGCGCTTCCCAGCAGCAGCGAGAACACCAGCGCCTGCCGCTCGCTGAGCTCGCCGCGCGCGGTAGGGCGCCATGCCGTGCGCGCCATCTTGCGGTCGAGTTGCTGCTCGACCAGGCAGTTGAAGGCGGCCGCCGCGCTGGCGACCAGCCAGATGCCCACGGTCGCCGGCAGCGCAAGGCGCCAGTCGGGCCAGCCGGGCTCCGCGAGCAGCATGCCGATGACCGCGCAGAAGACGATCAACTGCACCACGCGCGGCTTCGTCAGCGCCATGTACTGCGACCAGCGCGAGGCCGCGCGCGCCGCGGTGCCAGCGCCGGGATGCGCCATCGACGGGCGCCCGCTCATGACGGGGACCGCCGCAGGCTCGCACTGGCCTGCGCCCTCGCCGTGCGAGCGAAAGCGCGACGGCGAAACCACAACGACACCACCAGCGCCGTCAGTGCCGCCGCGCCGGCGCTGTGCACCAACGCCGCGGCCAGCGGCCAGTCGAGCAGCACGTTGCTCACGCCGCTGGCCCATTGCGCCGCCAGCACGCCGGCCAACGCCAACGCATAGCGCCGCGACTCGGCTTCGCCGCTGCGCCAGAGACTGGCGGCGAGTGCGGCCAGGGCCAACGTCACTACGACGGCCATCAGGCGGTGCGTCATGTGCACCGCCACCAACGCCGGGAATGCGATATAGCCTTCGGCGCCGCCGCGGCCGAGTTCGCGCCAGAGCGCAAAGCCGTCGGCAAAGTCCATCGCCGGCCACCAGCTGCCGTTGCACAAGGGGAAGCCGCGGCAAGCCAGCACGGCGTAGTTCGTGCTGACCCAGCCGCCCAGCGCGATCTGCAGGCCGAGCAGCGTTGCCACGATGCTGAGCGCGCGCGGCCCGGCGACCGGCGGCGCCGCCCGCAGGCTCTCGAACTGCGCCACCAGCAGCGCCAGCAGCCCCATGCCGCCGAGCAGGTGCAGCGTCACCACCGCCGGATAGAGTTTCAGCGTGACCGTGTACTTGCCGAACGCACCCTGCGCCAGCACCCAGACCAGCGCGACGAGCGACCAGGCGCCGGCCTGGCCGATGCGCGCGCGCTGCCGCCACAAGCCGATGGCCTGCACCAGGATCAACGCCCCCACCGTCATTGCCAGGTAGCGGTGGATCATCTCGATCCAGGCCTTGGCATGGGTCACCGGCCCGCTCGGCTGCGCCTGCTCTGCCGCGGCGATCTGCGAGGCCGCACCGAACGGCGACGCAGCGCCATAACAGCCCGGCCAGTCCGGACAGCCGAGCCCCGAGTCGGTCAGCCGCGTGAAGGAACCGAAGACGATCAGGTCGGCCGTCAGGAAAGCGGTGAGCACGCTCAGCGCCAGCCAGCGCTGGCGCGCGTCGGCATGCCGATGTCGCCACGACCAGACGGCCAGCAGCAACGCGCAGAACAGTGCGGCCACACCGAGAAGTTGCAGCGCCGGAGCCAGGTCGACGGCAGGCAGCGGGTTCATCGCTCGATCACCGACCCGGCAGGTCCCAGGATGCCGAGGCGCGCAGCAGCCGCTCGATGTCGCGCTTGAGCTTGCCCGGATCAGGCTGCGGCGGCGCTCGCATCATCCATTCCCCCATCGGGTCGACCAGGTACAAATGGTCCTCGAGCGCCTGGCCGTCGGCCGGGCGCAACCAGCGCTGCACCGCATCGCGCGGCAGGCGCAGCACGGTCACCGGCGCAGGTCCGCCCAGGGCCTGCCGCAACTCGGGCCGCAGTGGCGCATCGTCGGTGACCAGCCAGACCTTGTCGATGCGCCCGCGTTCGCGGCCGGTCATCTCGCGCAGCTGACGCTGCAGGAACAGCCGCTCTTCGCAGGCCGCATCGCACGAGCCGGGCGCCAGCACGATCAGCAGCCACTGACCCTTGAGGGCACGCAGCGAGCGCAGCTGCCCGTCGAGGTCGTGTGCGTTCGCGGCCGGCAGGCCGACGCTCGGCTGGATCAAGGTGGCGTAGGCCGCCACGTCGCGCTCCGTCGGCCGCCAGCCGAAGTACAGCAGGTAGCTCACCAGCACCGGCGCCGCGCAGACCAGCAGGATCAGCGACATCTGCAGGCGGCCGACCCAGGTGCGCTGGACAGGCGCCTGCAGCGCGGCGTCGGGCAGCGAGTGCACGGTCATCGTGAGCGGTTCAGCGTCGGTCTTCACGTCGAGGTCGAATAAGGCGGTACCAGAGGGTCAGGCCGATGATCAGCGCAGCCAGCGCGAACCACTGGAACGCATAGCCGTGATGCTTGCCGATGTCCGGGGTCGGCACCGGCCAGCGGCGAACCCAGCCATCGTCGGGCCGGCCGGCCTGCTGTTCGAGCAATGACAAGGGCCGCAGTGGGACACCCCACTCACGGGTCAGCTCGGCGACATCGAGATTTTGCCGTATCGCACCGCTGTCGGCCTCGCCGAGCTCGAATCGCCTGGACGGCCACGGCGCAACGCGCGCGGCGAGCGTGACCGGCCCGTCGGGCATCGCCATGGGCGGCAGCCGGCTGCGGTCGGCCGGATCGCGCGGCGCCCAGCCGCGCTGCACCAGCACGGCATCACCGGTGCCGAGCAACAGCGGCGCCACGGCGACGAAGCCGATGCGGCCCTCCAGCGGCTGGTTGTCCAGGTACAGCAACGGCCCGAGCCAGCGGCCGCCCAGCGTGACCCGCCGGTGGTGCTGCGCCTGCGCACCCTGCGCCGTGCGCGCGAGGTCTGCTGCGTCGATCGGCGGGAGATCTTCGCGCTGTTGGCGCTCCTGCTGCAGCGCCGTCTTCTGCGCCGCGCGATCGAGCTGCCAGACGCCCAGGCGCAGCGTGGCCGCGACGGCGATGGCCGCGCCGAGCCAGATCAGCGCCGCGTGCCGCGTGACCCTCATGCCACCGGCCCCGGATTCGGGCCCCGATAATGGCTCATGAAGGCCCTGATCGTGATTGCGCTGGTGGTCATCGTGGGTGCACTGGCCAGCGCGGGCGTGCTGATGCTGCGCGGCAAGCACGATCCCGGACGTGCGGACACCCGCATGGCCCGCGCACTGGCCGTGCGCGTAGGGCTGTCGATCGCGCTGTTCCTGTTCATCCTGCTCAGCTGGCGCATGGGCTGGATCCAGCCAGGCGGCCTGCCATTGTCGCGGTGAGGCCGAGACGACAGCGCCGCCTGACGGCGGCGCGGGTCGGGCAACAGCGGCCTTGCTGCTAGAGCCAGTACACCAGGAAGTACAGCCCCAGCCAGACCACGTCGACGAAGTGCCAGTACCAGGCCGCCCCCTCGAAGCCGAAGTGCCGCTGCGGTGTGAAGTGGCCCTTCATCAGGCGCAGCGTGATGAAGGTAAGCATCAGCATGCCGACGAATACGTGGAAGCCGTGAAAACCGGTCAGCATGAAGAAGGTCGAACCGTAGATGCCCGAGCTCAGCTTGAGGTTGAGATCGGTATAGGCGTGGATGTACTCGTAGGCCTGGAAGCCGATGAAGGTGATGCCCAGCAGCACGGTGATCCACATCCACAGGATCGTCTTGGCCCGCTGATTGGCCAGCAGCGCGTGGTGCGCGATCGTCAGCGTGCCCCCCGAGGTGAGCAGGATCGCGGTGTTCAGGGTCGGAATCGGCCACGGCCCCATGGTCAGGAACGGATCGACCACGCCCGCCGGCGACGCGGTGTAGCCCGTGCCCGAACTCGGCCACACGGCCTTGAAGTCGGGCCACAGGATGCGGTGGTCGATGTCGCCGAGCATTGGCAGCGCATAGGCGCGCGCCCAGTACAGCGCGCCGAAAAAGGCGGCGAAGAACATCACCTCGGAAAAGATGAACCAGCTCATGCTCCAGCGAAACGACACGTCGACGCGCTCGGAGTACAGCCCGCCCTCGCTCTCGGCGATGGCATCCTTGAACCAGGCGAACAGCGTCGTCAGCCAGATCACCATACCCAGCAGCACCGACCACTTGCCCCAACCGGCGCCGTTGACCCACTGGCCGGCGCCGAAGATCACGAAGAACAGGCCGAGCGCCGCCATCGCCGGGTGGCGCGACGGCGAGGGCACGAAGTAGTACGGCGTGGAGCCCTTGTGCGTCACTGCTGACATGTTGATGCTTCTCCTCGAGATCCCGGCATGTTGTCGAAACGGATGGCTAGGTGGCGACGCCGCTGGCAACGACCCAGCGCACCAGCAGCACCAGCGCGGCGACGAAAAGCGCCGCGCCGACGATGCCGGCGATCACCACGTGAATGGGGTTGAGCTGCGCCACGTCGCGCGCGTAGTCGGCGCGGCGGCGGATGCCGAGGAACGACCACGCCACCGCCTGCGCAGTGCGCAGCAGCGAGCCCTTGCGCTCGGTCGCCGGCGGCGGCGATTGCTCGTGCGGGTCGCTCATGACGGCTGCCCCGGCCCGGCCACGGCCGCCTGCTTGCCGGTGGGCGCCGGCGGCACCTTGCCGCCCACCTCGAAGAAGGTATAGGACAGCGTGATCGTGGTCACGTCCTTCGGCAGCCGCGCATCGAGGTAGAACGTCACCGGCCACTGCCGGCTCTCGCCCGGCTTCAGCGTGTACTCGCTGAAGCAGAAGCACTCGATCTTGTTGAAATGCGCCGCCGAATTCATCGGCGCGAAGCTGGCAATCGCCTGCGCCGCCATGGTCCGGTTCTGCACGTTGCGAAATTCGTACATCACCGTGGCGACCTCGCCCGGGTGCACCTGCAGTGAGCGCTGCGCGGGCTTGAAGTCCCACGGCCCACGCGCGTTGGCATCGAACTCGATGGTGACGGTACGCGACAGATCGACCTGCGTATTGGCCGGCCGCTCGCGCGTGCCCGACGCGTAGCCGGCGCGCTGCTCCGAGACGGACAGCACGTTGACGCCGAGCGCGTCGCAGATCGCCTTGTAGATCGGCACCAGCGCATACCCGAAGCCGAACATCAAGGTGGCGATGACCGCGAGCTTGCCGGTCATGCGCAGGTTGTCCGCGCGCAGCAGCGAGAGGCCTGGTTTGGGTAGCGGCGCAGCCATCGTGACGCAGGCCTGCTCTAGTGCGACAACAGCCAGATCTTCGCGACGAAGCCGAGCGCCAGCACGACCGCCACCGACGCCAGGATCAGCGCCAGGCGCAGGTTGGCCTGCTGGCGTTCGGTGTCGCGCGACGACGGTGCCGGCATGGCGCTCAGCCGATCACCCGCGTCGCGCTGGCGTCGAGCTTGGGCGGCGTCTCGAAGGTGTGCCACGGCGCCGGCGACGGCACTTCCCACTCCAGGCCTTCGGCAGCCTCCCACGGCCGCTGCGGTGCCTTTTCGCCCCGCCCGCGCAACATCGGGACGATCACGAAGACGAGAAAGTACACCTGGGCCAGGCCGAAGCCGAAGCCGCCCACCGAGGCCAATGCATTGAAGTCGGCGAACTGCAGCGGGTAGTCGGCATAGCGGCGGGGCATGCCGGCCAGGCCGAGGAAATGCATCGGGAAGAAGGTGACGTTGAAGAAGATCAACGACGCCCAGAAGTGGATCTTGCCGTGCGTCTCGTTGTACATCACGCCCGTCCACTTGGGGCCCCAGTAGTAGACGCCGCCGAACATGGCGAACAGCGAGCCGGCCACAAGCACGTAGTGGAAGTGCGCCACCACGTAGTAGGTGTCCTGCAGCTGCTGGTCGATCGGCGCCATCGCGCAGATCAGGCCGGTGAAGCCGCCCATCGTGAAGACGAAGAGGAAGCCCACCGCCCACAGCATCGGCGTCTCGAAGGTCATCGAGCCACGCCACATGGTGGCCAGCCAGTTGAAGACCTTCACGCCGGTGGGCACCGCGATCAGCATCGTCGCGTACATGAAGAAGAGCTGCCCGGTCACCGGCATGCCGGTGGTGTACATGTGGTGTGCCCAGACGATGAACGACAGGATCGCGATCGACGCGGTGGCGTACACCATCGAGGTATAGCCGAACAGGCGCTTGCGCGCGAAGGTCGGAATGATGGCGCTGACGATGCCGAAGGCCGGCAGGATCATGATGTAGACCTCGGGGTGCCCGAAGAACCAGAAGATGTGCTGGTACATGATCGGGTCGCCGCCGCCGGCCGGATTGAAGAACGACGTGCCGAAGTGGCGGTCGGTCAGCGTCATCGTGATCGCACCCGCCAGCACCGGCATCACGGCGATCAGCAGGTAGGCCGTGATCAGCCAGGTCCAGCAGAAGAGCGGCATCTTCATCAGCGTCATGCCCGGCGCGCGCATGTTCAGGATGGTGACGATGATGTTGATCGAGCCCATGATCGAACTCGCGCCCATGATGTGCAGCGAGAAGATCGCCATGTCCATCGACGGGCCCATCTGCAGCGTCAGCGGCGCGTAGATGGTCCAGCCGGCCGACGGCGCACCGCCAGGCACGAAGAAGCTCGCCGCCAGCAGCCCGGCGGCAGGAATCAGCAGCCAGAAGCTCAGATTGTTCATGCGCGCGAAGGCCATGTCGGCCGCGCCGACCTGCAGCGGCACCAGCCAGTTCGCGAAGCCGACGAAGCCCGGCATGATCGCGCCGAACACCATGATCAGGCCGTGCATCGTGGTGAACTGGTTGAACAGCTCCGGGTTCAGGAACTGCAGCCCGGGCTTGAACAGCTCGGCGCGGATGCCCAGCGCCAGCACGCCGCCGATCATCAGCATCGCGAAGCTGAACAGCAGGTACATCGTGCCGATGTCCTTGTGGTTGGTCGCGAAGACCCAGCGCCGCCAGCCCGTGGGGTGGCCGTGGGCGTGATCGTCGTGGTGCTCGCCGGCGTGGCCGTGGTGGTCGAGAACTGCGCTCATGGGTGGATTTCCTTGTTCAGTACGCCGGATTACTTGCGCAGAGCCATGACCTCGGACGGCTGCACCAGCTGTCCGGTCTTGTTGCTCCAGTTGTTCTTCGTGTAGGTCGCCACCGCAGCGATCTCGGTATCCGACAACTGCTTCCACGCCGGCATCGCGCCGTTGGCGGCGCCGTTCAGCACGATCGCGAGTTGCTTGCTCTTGTCGGCGTCGGCCACGATGGCCGAGCCGTCGAGCGGCTTGATCGGGCCCGCACCCTTGCCGTCGGGCCGGTGGCAGACCGCGCAGTTGGCGGTGTAGACCTTCTCGCCGCGTGCGATCAGGTCGGGCAGCGCCCATACCTTGGCCGGATCGTCGGCCCTGGCGGCCATCTCCTTCTTCTTGTCGCCGGCCCACTTGGCGTAGTCGGGTTGCGACAGCACCTTGACGTGGATCGGCATGTAGGCGTGCTCCTTGCCGCACAGCTCGGCGCACTGGCCATAGAAGTCGCCGGTCTTCTCGGCACGGAACCAGGTGTCGCGCACGAAGCCGGGAATCGCGTCCTGCTTGACGGCGAAAGCCGGCACCATCCAGGCGTGAATCACGTCGCTGGCCGTGGTGATGATGCGGATCTTGCGGTCGACCGGCACCACCAGCGGGTTGTCGACCTTCAACAGGTAGTCGTCGCCCTGCGGGTTGCCCGCGTTCGACATCTCGCGGTGCGAAAGGTCCAGCGTCGACAGGAAACCGATGCCCTCGCCCTCGCCCTTCAAATAGTCATAGCCCCACTTCCACTGGTAGCCGGTGGCCTTGATGGTGAGGTCGGCGTTGCTGGTGTCCTTCTGTGCCACCACGGTGCGAGTGGCGGCCAGGCCCATGCCGATCACGATGATGAAGGGCACGATCGTCCAGGCGATCTCGACCGCGACGCTCTCGTGGAAGTTGGCCGCCTTGTGGCCGACGGACTTGCGGTGCTTGAAGATCGAATAGAACATCACGCCGAAGACGACCACGAAGATCGCCAGGCACACCAGCATCATGCCGTCGTGCAGGCTGAGCACGTCGGCGGCGATCTTGGTCACCGGTGGATGCAGGTCGAACTGATTGACCGCGGGGCCGCCCGGCAGGTCCTTTACAGCCCTGGCAGGCAGCGCAGCAACGGCCATTGCCGCGCCCGCCAAACCGTGAATCAGTCGCTGCCCGTACGTCATGGTGTTGTTCATGGATGTCGAATGTTCGAAGGAATCAGGCAAACCGGAAGTCATGACTGGCGGCGCACGGCGGCACGGATCTCCTGCGCCAGCTGCGCGCGCCACTCCGGCCGCAGGTAGCGGCCGATGCGGGTGCGGCGGCCCTCGCCGGAGATCTCCACCAGTGAGCCGTCGCCGGCGCTGGGCTCGATGCGCACCCACTCTGCGCGGTAACGCGCGGCGTCCACTCCGGCGCCGCAGCGATGCTCGATGGCCAGTTCGCCTCCCGACAGCGTGATGGTCTCGCAGTCGGTCGCATGCCGTGCGTAGGCTGCCAGGGCGATGCCGACCATCACCACCTCGAAGCCCGCGAAGGCCAGCACGGCCGGCGCGCCGGCCCACCAGAACCCGAGCGCGACCAGCAGCGACGCGCTGGCCAGCGACAGATACAAGCCGAGCAGCTGGCGCGGCGTGATCGAGCAATTGCGCCGCAGCAACCACTGCGTTGCACGCGGCGCCGCGCCCTCCAGTTCACGCCCGAAACGCCACGCAGCGGGGCCGCGCCGCGAGGGCGGCGCCGGCCATGGACTGGGTGCGAAGGTGACGGTCATGGGGCAGTTGCGCAAGGCTCGCGTCAAGGTTTGACCGAGCTCAGAGAAGCCGCGGAATTCTAGCGGAGTGCCGCGGCCCTCACCCCGAGGCTCGCCCGCTTGACAAGCTGGCGCGCATATCGGCCAGTGACACGCTGCTGGTGGGCGCGACGCGCGCCCGCGGTCGTGGCCGGAAGGCGTGCCCGTAGACCAGCTCGAAGCTCATCGCCACACGGCCGTCAGCATCGGCCTGGCGCTCGAGCGCGTCGAGCAGCCGCGCACGCCAGCGCGGCGTGCGCAAGCCGGCGTGGCGCTGCGGATGCACGTTGCCGCCGAGCGCGCGCAGTTCAGCCAGCGCAGCCGCCGGTGTCGACCAGGTGAGCGTGAGCATCTCCTGGTCCATCACCGGGTCGGCAAAGCCGGCATGGACCAGCAGGTCACCGATGTCGTGCATGTCGGCGAAGGGCGCATGCGGCAGGCCGAGCCCCCGCCCGCGATACAGCGTGCGCAGTTCGTGCAACGTGGCCGGGCCGAGGGTCGAAAACATCACGAAGCCGTCGACCACCAGCGCGCGCCGCCACTGCGACAACGTGCCGGCCATGTCGACACAGGCGTGCAGCATCATGTTGGCCCACACCATCTCGGCCGCACCTTCGTCCACCTGACCGGGCAGCAGCACCGTACCGGTGCTCGCCCAGCGTCGCGGCGACCACCAGCGCGGCGCCGGACCGCTGCTGCGCGCCCGCAGCGCCGCGGTCGGCTCGACCACGATGCGCTGCGCGTGAGGATAGGCCTGGCGCACCGCCGCAGCGCCGCCGCCGAGATGGCCCCACCAATCCAACCAGCGCCGCGGCGGCTGGCGAATCAGCGGCAATCGCTCGGCCATGCGCTGCGCCACTTCGCCATGCAGCCAGGGCGCCTCGGCGCGACGCGCAAGCCGGGCCAGCACCTGATCGACCGCCCGCGCGTCGATGGCCTCGTGCACGGTGGTGGGCGATCGGTCCTCGGACATGTCCGGGCAGTATATTGACCCGATGCAACGAGCCACGGCGTCGGGTCTTGCGTCAACGCGGCGCCACCTCGCGCTGCCGGGCCTGTGCGCGATCTGCCGGTCATGGAGCAAAGGCGGTCTGTGCGAACCCTGCATGCGGTTGTTCGCGCCCGCACGACCGCGTTGCGCGGGATGCGCTCGGGTACTGGGCACCCCTGCATCGCATTGCGGCGAATGCCTGCAGGCTCCTTCGGCCTTCGTGCGCTGCATCACCGTGGCCGACTACGCGTCACCGTGGCGCGAGCTGATCGCCGGCTTCAAGTTCCGTCAGCAGGTCGAGTTGGCCGGCGCGCTGGCCGACGCGCTCGGCCGCGCGGTGGCCACCGCAGACGAGCGCGCGCCCGACTGGGTGCTGCCAGTGCCGCTGTCGCGCGAGCGGCTGCGCGAACGCGGCTTCAACCAGGCCTGGGAGATCGCGCGCCGGGTCGCGCGCCGACGCGGCTGGCGCGCTTCGGCCCATCTGCTGCAGCGCGTGCGCGACACGGCGCACCAGATCGGCATGACGCGCGAAGAGCGCGCGCGCAATCTGCGCGATGCCTTCTGGGTCGACGATCGCTTCGGCCGCCGCCTGGCCGGCCGCCGTGTGGCGCTGGTCGACGACGTGCTGACGACCGGCGCCACCGCCCAGGCCGCGGCGCTGGCTCTGCGGCGGGCCGGTGCCGACAGCGTGTCGTTGTGGGTGATCGCGCGCACCCCGCTCGATCCGGACTGAGGCCGCACCGCGCCCATGTTCCGCATCGTCCTGGTCGAACCGGAGATTCCGCCGAACACCGGCAACGTCATCCGCCTGGCGGCCAACACCGGCTGCGAGCTGCACTTGGTGGAACCGCTCGGCTTCTCGATGGACGACAAGCTGCTGCGTCGCGCGGGCCTCGACTACCACGAGTTCGCGACGGTGCATCGCCACGCCAGCTGGCGCGACTGGCTCGCCGCCACCCAGGCTGCGCCCGAGCGTGTGTTCGCCTTCACGACGCGGGGCCAGCGCCTGTTCGTCGACGCGCGGTTCCAGCCGGGCGACTGGCTCGTCTTTGGCAGCGAGTCGCGTGGCCTGGCGCCGGCGTTGCGCGAGTCGATCGCGCCCGAGCAGCGGATCCGCCTGCCGATGCGCGCGAACCAGCGCAGCCTGAATCTCAGCAATGCCGTCGCGGTGGCGGTCTACGAGGCCTGGCGGCAGCACGGCTACTTCAGCTCCGCTTAAGGTCCGCAGTCACGTCGGTCCCGCGACTGCCACATTCAGTCACGAACGAACCGCCCAGCACAGGATGGCGGCTCAGGGCTGCTTCGTACACTTTCGCACCTGCGCCAAGAAGAAGCCCAGTCCACGCAGGCTACAGGGGAGCCATTCGCATGACCGACCGCGACCACCGGGCGCATGGCGCGTTATCGCGCCGCCATTGGCTGACGCTGGCATTGCCCGCTGTCGCAACGCCCCTGCATGCCGCCGAGCCCGGCGTCGGCGCCGCCGACCTCGTCATCGGCCAGAGCATCACGCTGCAGGCCGGCAAGAACGACTATGGCGTGGCGGTGATGGAAGGCGTGCGCGCCTGCATCGACCAGGCCAATGCCGCCGGCGGCGTGCATCAGCGGCGGATCGTGCTGCGCACGCTGGACGACGACAACAGCGCCGCCCAGGCGGAGGCCAACGCGCGCAAGCTGGTCACCGAACTCGGCGCCTTCGTGCTGTTCGGCTCGATCGAAGGCGGGCCGTCGACGGCAGTCATGAAGGCAGCGGTCGAACTGAAGGTGCCGTTCTTCGGCCCGATGGCTGGCTCGCCGGGGCTGCGCCGGCCTCATCAGCCGCTGGTGTTTCCGGTGCGCGCGGAGCATCGCGAGGAGTTCCGCGCGCTGATGAACTACGGCCGCGAACGCGGCATGACGAAGCTGGCTTTCCTGCATTCCGACTCCGAGGTCGGGCTGGCCCATCTGGCCAACGTGCAGGCCATCGGCAAGGACCTGGGCGTGGAGGTGGTGGCACCGATCGCCATCAAGTCGGAAGTCGACGATGCGCAACTCGATGCCGTCGTGCGGCGCCTGGCCGCTGCGCAGGCGCATCTGATGTTCAACCACGGCTCGTCGGGCGTCTACGCACGCCTGATCCAGAAAGCGCGCGCCGCCGGCTCGACGATCCACTTCATGGCCATCAACTCGGGCTCGACGCAGCTCGCGCACAAGCTGGGCCCGCTGGCCTCGGGCATGGTGTTCTCGCAGGTGGTGCCCAGCCCCGTCTCGCGCAGCACCCAGCTGTCGCGCGACTACCAGGACAGTTTTCGAAAGGCCTGGCCCGGTCGGCCGTTCTCCTACGGCAGCCTGGAGGGCTGGCTGACCGCCCGCGCGCTGGTCGCCGCGCTGGCGGCAACCGGCGCCAACCCGACGCGCCAGCGCTTCGTCGCCGCGCTGGAAAACACCCGGCTGACCGTGTCGGGCTTCAGCCTGCAATACGGGCCCGACGATCATCGGGGCTCGACCTTCGTCGATCTGTCGATGTTCACGCGCGACCAGCGCTTCATGCACTGAGCCGGCCGGACGGCCGGGTGCGGTCTGCTAACCGGCCTCTTCGCGCGAACCGCGCTGCATCAGCTGGCGCAGCGCGGCCGACGGCGCGAGGCGGCCCTCGAGCACGTCGACCACCGCATGCGTGATCGGCAGCTCCAGACCGAGCGAGTGCGCGCGTTGCAGCACGGTCGACGCACTGAGCACACCTTCGGCGACATGGCCGAGCTGCTGCAGGATCTGCGGCAATGCCTGGCCGCGGGCCAGCGCGAGCCCGACCTGCCGGTTGCGCGACAGGTCGCCGGTGGCGGTGAGCACCAGATCACCGAGACCTGACAGGCCCATGAAGGTCTCTGCGCGCGCGCCGAGGGCGAGGCCCAGACGCGTCATTTCGGCGAGGCCGCGGGTGATCAGCGCCGCGCGGGCGTTCAGTCCGAGCGCCATGCCGTCGGCGATGCCGGTGGCGATCGCCAGCACGTTCTTCACCGCGCCGCCGACCTCGACGCCAATCGGATCGTCGGACGAATACACGCGCAGCGCGGGCCCATGGAAGGCCTCGACCGCGCGCGCCACAAGGTCCGGATCATCGCTGGCGGCCACCAGCGCGGTGGGCTGCCCACGGGCGACCTCCTGCGCAAAGCTCGGCCCCGACAACACGCCGCAGGCCCGGCCCGGCCGCACTGCTCGCGCGATCTCGTGGCCGAGCAAACCTGTTTCACGCTCGAAGCCCTTGCACAGCCAGATCGCCGGCGCCTCGCCCGGCAGCGCCGCCAGGCCTTCGCGCAAGCCGGCCATCGGCGTGGCGATCACCAGCAGCCCGGTGCGGCCGTGCGCCAGCGCCTCATCGTGGTCCGCCTCGAGGCGCAGTGCCGCCGGCAGCGCCACGTCGGGCAGGTAGCGGGTGTTGCGGCGGGTGCGCTGCATCGCATCGATCGCGGCCGCGTCGCGGCCCCACAGCAGTACGTCGTGCCGGGCCGCCGCGGCCACCGCCAGCGCGGTACCCCAGGCGCCCGCACCGAGCACGCTGATGTGCATGGCAGCGTCCGTCAGTGCGCGCGCCTGGCTCAGGTGGCTGAGGTGATGATCCCGCTGCTGCTGCCGTTGCCGTTGCCGGGCTGCGCTGCCTGTGCCTGCTGGGCCTCGAACATGGCCTGGAAGTTGACCTCGGTCAACATGATCGGCGGGAAGCCGGCGCGTGTGCAGACATCGGAGACGATCGCGCGCAGGTAGGGGTAGATGATCTGCGGGCAGACCACGCTGACCACGCCCTGCAGCTGGTCGTTCGGCAGATGGCGGATCTCGAAGATGCCGGCTTGCTTGGCCTCCACCAGGAACAGCGTGCGATCGCCCACCTTGGTGGTCACGGTCGCGGTGACGCTGACCTCGTAGATGCCGTCGGTGACGCCTTCGGCCGCCAAGGCCAGGTTGATGTCGACCTGGGGTTGCTGCTGCTCGAGCAGGATCTGCGGCGAGTTGGGCTGCTCGAGCGACAGGTCCTTCAGGTAGACGCGCTGGATCTGGAAGACGGGGCTCTGGTCGGAGTCGGCCATGGGGGTTCCAATGAATGAAAACGGCCCGCGCAAGGCAGGCGGGCCGAGGGTCCGGGTGCGACGGCGATTATCGCCGACGCCCCGTCGCAGCGCGGTCGATCAGCCGCCGGCCAGCAGCGGCATCAGGCCGCCGCGCTGGTCGAGCGCAATCAGCTCGTCGCAACCACCGACGTGGGTGTCGCCGATGAAAATCTGCGGCACCGTGCGGCGACCGGTGATCTCGATCATCTTGTCGCGCTGCTGCGGGTCGAGGTCGACTCGCACCTCGTCGATTCGCGCCACGCCGCGCTGCTTGAGCAGCGCCTTCGCGCGCAGGCAGTACGGGCAGACCTGGGTGGTGTACATGCGAACGACGTTCATGGATTCGGACGGCGCGTCGGTGCGCCGGTGCTGCCGCGACAGCCTTCATTGTCGCCACAAGCCAATGTCCGGGCTGAAGCCCGGACATGACGCCGGTCACGCGCCGGCCGACTTCTCGAGCGGCAGGTTGGCCTCGCGCCAGGCCTTGTTGCCGCCGGACACCGCGATCGCGCGCTCATGACCTTGCTTGCGCAGTTGGGCCGCGGCCCGCGCGGCACGCGCGCCGGTGGCACACAGCAACACCACCGGCAGGCTCTTGTTCGACGGCAGATCCTTCGACGTGGCCAGCGCACCCATCGGCACGTTGCGCGCGCCGGCCGCGTGGCCCTGCGCGTACTCGGCCGGTTCGCCGACGTCGATGAGCACCGCCTTCTCGCGGTTGATCAGGCGCACGGCCTCCGCGGTGCCGACCGATGCGCCGCCCATCTGCGGCGCCAGTGACGGCCACAGCAACAGACTGCCCGAGGTCAGGGCCATCAGGATCAGCATCCAGTTGTCGATCAGGAACTGCGTCATGCGCTCTCAAGAGTCGTCGCGGGCGCGGATTATAGAATTTGCAGCCTTCCCGACCCTCGAACAACCGACAAGGCCGACATGCCCACGCTCGTGCTGGTGCGCCACGGTGAATCCACCTGGAACCTCGAGAACCGCTTCACCGGCTGGACCGACGTGGCGCTCACCCCCACCGGAGTGGAGCAGGCCCGCGAGGCGGGTCGCCTGCTGCGCGAGGGCGGCTTCGAATTCGACGTCGCCTACACCTCGGTGCTCAAGCGCGCGATCTGGACGCTGTGGCACGCGCTCGACAGCATGGACCGCACCTGGCTGCCGGTGCGCAACGACTGGCGGCTCAACGAGCGCCACTACGGCGCCCTGCAGGGGTTGAACAAGGCCGACATGGCTCGGCAGTACGGCGACCAGCAGGTGCTGGTCTGGCGCCGCAGCTACGACACCCCACCCCCGGCGCTGACGCCGCTGGACCCACGCTGCGAGCGCAACGATTTGCGCTACGCCGCGCTGGCACCGGAGCAGGTGCCGCTGACCGAATGCCTGAAGGATACCGTCGCGCGTGTGCTGCCGTGCTGGAACGACACGCTGGCCCCGGCCATCCGCTCAGGCCAGCGCCTGCTGGTCGCCGCGCACGGCAACTCGATGCGCGCGCTGGTCAAGTATCTCGACGGCATCAGCGATGCCGACATCGTGGGCCTGAACATCCCCAACGGCGTGCCGCTGGTCTACGAGCTCGACGCGCAGCTGCGGCCGCTGTCGAAGCGTTACCTCGGCGACGCCGACGCGGTGGCGCGTGCCGCGGCTGCGGTGGCCAGCCAGGGCCGCGCCTAAGGCACGGGCCGCTCAGGCCGCTGCAACATCGGCGGCCGCCTCGCTGGTCGGCCCGTCGTCGGCCAGCGCCTCCTCGATGTCCTGGCGCAGGCGGTGCGCCAGCGCCCGCCGATCGGCGTGGGCGCTGCCGCGCGCGCCGAGCGCGCTGACGCTCACCTCGATGCCGCGCGCACTGGCGATCATCCAGATGCTGTGCGCCAGCGTCGTCGCGCCGACCCACGACACCGTCGGGCTCACCGCGTGGCCGGGTTCGGCGTAACGCAGCGCCACCGGCTGCACCGGGGTGGTGGTGGCGATCGCCGCTTGCAGCAGGTTGGCGTGGAACGGCAGCAGTGCGGTGCCGTCGCCGGTCGTACCCTCGGGAAACACCGCCACCGTGTCGCCGGCATCGAGGGCCTGCGCCATCTGGTGCACGACACGCAGCGCGTCGCGCTTGCGCTCGCGTTCGATGAACAACGTGCCGACCGCGCCGATCAGCCAGCCGAGCAGCGGCCAGTGCCTGACGTCGGCCTTGGAGACGAAGCGCGCGCGCGGGCAGGCTGCGTGCACGGCCGCGATGTCGAGCCAGGAGACGTGGTTGATGACCAGCAGCGTCGCGCCCGGCCGGAACGTGCCCTGCACGCGCAGGCCGACGCCCAGCGCCGCCAGCAAGCCGGCCGACCACCACGCGATGCGCGCCTGGCGCCCTGTTGCGTCGAGGCTCGGGAAGCGCAACGCCACGATCACCATGCCGTGCAGCACGTGCACCACCACGCGCAGCGCGCGCCACGCCGCCCGCAACGCACGCATGTCAGCCGCCTTCGCCGCCGCAGCGCCTGGCCGCGGGACCGGCCCACACAGGGGCGCTCATGACGTCGGTGCTTGGAACGACAGTTCGCCCGCCAGCACGGTGGCGAGCACGCGCCCGGGCAGCGCCGTGCCGGTGGCGGTGAAATCGAACGGCGTGTGCTTGCCCTGGCTGGTGAGCGTCTCGCGCGTCGCGCGCCAGGTCGCCGCGGGATCGAACAGGCACAGGTCGGCCACGCCGCCCTCGAGCAGCCGGCCGGCGCTCGCCTGCAGGCCGCCAAGGCCGCCACCCAGCACGCGCGCGGGCTCGCTGGTCACGCGTGCCAGCGTGCGCGGCAGGTCGAGGCCGTGGTCCTGCCCCCACTTGAGCGTCAGGCTCAGCAGCAGCTCGACCGCGCTGGCGCCGGGCTCGGCCTCGGCGAAGGGCAGGTTCTTCTCGTCGTCGAGCACCGGATGGTGATCAGACACCAGCGCATCGATCGTGCCGTCGGCCAGCGCCTCGCGCAACGCCGTGCGATCAAGCTGTTGATGCGCGTCAATGACGCTGCCCACATACTGTGTTTGTGACACTTTTCCGACGTTTTCGTGATGCGGCGTGGGCAATGTAGGCTTCGCGCCGATTGAGGCGGGGAGATGGGGCAGGAAATCGAGCTCAAATTTGTTGGGCCCGAAGACGCGTTGGCGCGTTTGCGGGACTCGCCGGTCTTGAAGCGTCTGGCAGCCAGGCGTCGGGCGAAAACGCGCGAGCTGAAGGCGCTCTATTTCGACACGGACGATTTTGCGTTGCGCGATGCCGGCGTCGTGCTGCGGGTGCGCGACGAGGGAAGCGGTTTCGTGCAGACGGTCAAGACGATCGGCGGTCCGGATGCCGCGACCCGGACGGAGGTCAACGCGACGGTTGCGGCGTTTGTGCCGGACGTTCGCGCGATCGGTGACAAGCGGGTCCGGCGGACGATTGAAATGGCGGCACGCGGACGGGCGTTGAGGGCGATCTTCACGGTCGAGATGCAGCGCACAACCATCGTGCTTGTGCCAAAGCGCGGCAGCGAAATCGAAGCGGCGTTCGACGTGGGGCGCGTGATGACCGTCGAGGGCGATGCTGCTGAGGCTCCGATCTCGGAGTTCGAGCTTGAGCTGCTGTCCGGCGACGTTGCCGCGTTGGTTACTTGCGCACGCGAGTTGACGCCGGGATTGCCTTTGACGTTGGCGCTGCAATCCAAAGCCGCGCGCGGATATGCGCTGGCGAATGGAGAAGTGAGCGCGCCCGTCAGGGCGGCTGCGCTCGTACTGCCGAAGAAAGCGAACGCGAGCGATGCGTTCGGCCGGATCGTCGGGCATTGCTTGCAGCATCTGCTTGGAAACTGGACGGCCGTTGTGGCGGCGCGCGATCCGGAAGGGATCCATCAGATGCGCGTTGCGATCCGGCGGATGCGCAGTGCGATCGCGCTGTTCGGCGGGCCGTTTCGTGCCGCGTTTCAACCCTTGGAGGACGATATTCGCCGGCTGGCGCAAGTCTTGGGTGCCGCGCGCGATTTGGATGTGTTCGAGGACGAAGTGTTCCGGCCCGCGGCTGCGGCTCACGGCGAAGACCCGCGCCTTGAGGTGCTGACGACCTTGGTTCGCGCGAGGCGGCGGGAGGCTTGGACCGGCGTCATGTCGACATTGGAGTCCGATTGGTTTCGCGGGCTGATGCTGGATATAGCCGCGGCGACGCTTGCAAAGCCTTGGCTTGCGACGTCGACGGCGGCTGTCGAGCGGACCGCCAGGGTTTTGGCACGCAAGCGGCTGGCGCGGGGCCTCGCGCGGGCGAAGAAGCTCGGCAAGAGTATCAAGTCGCTCGACGCGAGCGGGCGACACAAATTGCGCATTCGGCTGAAGAAGCTGCGCTACGCGGTCGATTTTTTCGCCTCGCTTTATCCGGCGGGCAAGGTGAGCAAGTATCTCGATCGGCTTGGCGCCCTCCAAGACGTGCTGGGGCAGATGAACGATGCCGCGGTGGCGCGCAAGCTCACCGACGAGTTTGTGGCCACGGATCACAACAATGAAGCGGCGGTCGATTACGCCTGCGGCGTGATTGCCGGGTGGCACCTGGGGCATGACGGCGAACACCGCAAAACGCTTGCGCGCCAATGGGGGCGGTTCGTCAAGCTGTCGCCGCCGTGGAGATAGGCCCCTAAACGTTTAGCAGAAGGTGCTGGCGTTCCCACGGGCTGATGACTTGCTGATAGGCGTCGTGCTCGGAGGCTTTGACGTCGGAATAGAGATCGACGAAGCCTTCGCCCAGTAGTTCGCGCAGGTCTTGGGAGGCGCGGAAGCGCGAGATTGCGTCGAGCAAATGACGCGGCAGTTGGTAGCGCATCGATTCGTAGGCGTTGCCTTCCATCGGCTTGGTCGGCGAGAGGTTTTGC
>CALMQI010000376.1 GCA_937871935.1 uncultured Burkholderiales bacterium | reverse complement strand
GGTGCAACCTACACGCTACGCGCGGTCCCGCCGAGCGGGAGCATGAGCCCTGCGGGCGGCCGTGCGGGCTCATACCAGCAGCGCGCCTTCGAGCTGCAGCAGGCGCTCCTTTCGCGGCAGGCCACTGGCAAAGCCGGTGAGCGAACCGTTGCTGCCAATGATGCGGTGGCATGGCACGATGATGGCCACCGGGTTGCGGCCGATCGCCGCGCCCGCCGCACGCGCCGCCTGCGGGGCGCCGACCTGGCGCGCGATCGAGCCGTAGGTGCTGGTGCGGCCGGGCGGCACCTCGAGCAGGGCCTGCCACACCGCGCGCTGGAAGGCGGTGCCCTGCAGATCGAGCGGAACCCGAAAGCGCGGCGGGCAGTGGCCGTCCCAGTAGCCGTCGAGCTCCTCGGTCGCCTGCGCGATCCAGCGTTGCCGCGGGTTCTCCGGCGCCTCGAGCGTGTTGACCGCGTGGTACTCGGGGTCGACGAACCACAGATAGGCCAGCCCGCGCTCGGTGGCGCCGAGCAGCAGCGGGCCGAGGGGCGAATTCAGCGTGGCCTGCGCCACCAGGTCGGTCGTCATCATGAGTCCTCCAGTGAGAGCCACAGGCGCATCACGGCATAGCTGCGCCAGGGTTGCCAGGCCGCGGCTTGCGCGGTGGCGAGTTTCGGATCGCGGATCTTCAACGCGTTCAGCACGCCGATGTCACTGGCCGGGAACGCATCGGGCCAGCACAACACGCGCATCGCGACCAGCTGCGCCGTCCACTCGCCCACACCCGGCAGCTCGCGCAGCCGTGCCAGCGTGGGCTCGAGCGGGGCCGCGCGGTGCAGCTGGATGCGGCCATCGCGCACTTCGCGCGCCAACGCCTGCAGCGCCGCGACGCGCTGGCGCACGATGCCGAGCCGGCCGATGTCGTCGCCACTCGCGTCAGCCAGGGTGGCGGCGCTCGGAAACAGACGGTCGAGCCCGGCGAAAGGCGTCGTGATCGGCGCGCCGAAACGCTCGATCAGCCGGTGCGCCAAGGTGCGCGCCGCCGCCACGGTGACCTGCTGGCCGAGCACGATGCGCACGGCGGTCTCGAAGCCGTCGAACGAGCCCGGCACACGCAGTCCCGGCCGCAGCGGCCACGGCAGCGTCGCCATCACCGTGTCGATCAACTGCGGCTCGGCGTCGAGATCGAGCGCCTGGCGGGCGCGTTGCACCAGTGTGCCCGCCACCGGCGCCAGCTCGGGCGCGATGGCCAGCTCGACCTCGTGGCGCTTCGGTGAGAAGCGCCAAGCGATCCAGCCGTTGAGCGGTTGCTCGCGGTGCAGCACACTGATCGTGCGTGTCATGCCGGCAGCGTCGGCGAGTTCGACGCCGCGCAGTGCGCGCGCGTGCAAGAAGGCCAGCAGTGCCACCTGATGATAGGGGGGGCGATAGCCGAGCCGCAGACGCAGCGCGTCGCGCGGCACCGCGTGCGCCTCAGCACCTTCGCGCCGCAGCGCACTCGGGTTCATGCGGTAGCGCTCGGCGAAGGCGGCATTGAAGCGGCGCAGGCTCGCGTAGCCGCTGGCGAGCGCCACCTGCGTGACCGGCAATGCGGTGTCGGTGAGCAACTGCTTGGCCAGCAGCAGGCGCTGGGTCGTCAGGTAGTCGATCGGCGCCACACCGACCTGCTGAACGAAGATGCGCCGCAGGTGGCGATCGGTGATGCCCAGACGCGCGGCCAGCGCCGGCAGCGCGATGTCGTGGCCTTCGTGCGCGGCCTGTTCGATCCAGCGCGCGGCCTGCTGCGCCAGCGCCTTCGACGAATCCATCAGCGACAGGCCGGGCGCCAACTCCGGGCGGCAGCGCAGACAGGGACGGAAGCCGCCGGCCTCGGCCAGCGCGGCGTTGGCGAAGAAGCGGCAGTTCTCGCGCCGCGGCGTGCGCACGCGGCACACTGGCCGGCAGTACACGCGGGTACTCGTCACGCCGACGAAAAGGCGCCCGTCGAAGCGGGCGTCGCGGGTGGTGATCGCGCGGTAGGCAGCGTCGTCCTGCAAGGTCATGGGCTCATCATAGGCGGCGCTCGAACGCGAACTCGCCGTTTTCGGACCTATGCCTGAGCAGGCTATCCGCTTGGTCGGACCGTCCACGTGACCGGCTCCTGACCGGGTACTGATTCGGGCTGCCTACAATCGATGCAGTCCACCGGATCACCCATGAACCCCTCCGCTTCGATCTTCAAGGCCTACGACATTCGCGGCATCGTCGGCCGCACCATCGACGAGATCTTTGCCGAGCACCTCGGCCGCGCGTTCGGCTCGCAGGCGGTGGCGGCCGGCGAGAAGGCCGTGGCCATCGGCCGCGATGGACGCCTGTCCGGCCCGGGCCTGGTGGCCGCGCTGGCCAAGGGGCTGGCGTCGACCGGCCTGGACGTGGTGGATCTCGGGCCGGTGACGACGCCGATGCTGTACTACGTGGCCGCCACGCGCAGCCAGCACGGCTGCCGCTCGGGTATTCAGGTGACCGGCAGCCACAACCCGAAGGACTACAACGGCTTCAAGATGGTGCTCGCCGGCCGTGCCATCTACGGTGAGGACATCCAGGCGCTGCGCCGTCGCATCGAGGCCGAAGACTACGTGCGCGGCCGCGGCCGTATCGGCCGCATGGACATCGGTGCCGAGTACAGCCATCGCATCGTCGGCGACTGCACGCTGACGCGGCCGATGAAGATCGTGGTCGACTCCGGCAACGGCATTGCCGGCGCCTCGGCGCCGGGCATCCTGCGTGCGCTCGGTTGCGAGGTGATCGAGCTGTATTCCGAGGTCGACGGCGACTTCCCGAACCATCATCCCGATCCGAGCAAGCCGGAGAACCTGGCCGACCTGATCGCGGCCGTCGCCGCGCACGGCGCCGAGGTGGGGCTCGCGTTCGACGGCGACGGCGACCGCCTGGGCGTGGTTACCCGCGACGGCCACAACATCTTCCCGGACCGGCAGCTCATGCTGTTTGCGCGCGACATCCTGACGCGCCAGCCTGGCGCGACGATCATCTTCGACGTCAAGTGCAGCCAGCGCCTGGCGCTCGACGTCCGCGAGCGCGGCGGCGTACCGATGATGTGGAAGACCGGCCACTCGCTGATCAAGGCGCGCCTGAAGGAGACCGGCGCGCCGATCGCCGGCGAGATGAGCGGCCACATCTTCTTCGGCGAGCGCTGGTACAGCTTCGACGACGCCACCTACACGGCGGCGCGGTTGCTCGAGATCCTGTCGCGCAGCAAGAACCCGAGCGCGGTGCTCGACGCACTGCCCACGTCGTTCAGCACGCCCGAGCTGAACGTGCCGTGCGCCGAGGGCGAGCCGCAGCAGGTGATCGAGCAGCTGCGCGCACAGGCGAGCTTTCCGGGTGCGCGCGAAGTCATCACGATCGACGGCTTGCGCGCCGAGTTCGACGATGGTTTCGGCCTGGTGCGTGCGTCCAACACCACGCCGGTGCTGGTGCTGCGCTTCGAAGGCCACACGCAGGAGGCGCTGCATCGCATCGAGGCGCAGTTCATGACGGCGCTGCGCGCGGTGAAACCCGACGCGCAGTTCGCCGGCGCAGCGCACTGATGCCGACGCTTCACCGACGCGGCTGAACCTGGCCGATGCTCGCGCGCGCGCTGTGGTCCTGGTCGTTGCGCGCGCTGCTGCCGCTGGTCTTCCTGCGGCTGTGGTGGCGCGGCCGGCGCGAACCCGGCTACCGGCTCGCCTGGCGCGAACGGCTGGGTTACGGCACCACGGCGGTACGGCCGGGAGCGATCTGGATTCACGCCGTCTCGCTGGGTGAGACGCGCGCCGCCGCGGCGCTGGCCGAGGCGATGCGGGCGTTGCAGCCGGGTGTGCGGCTTCTGCTGACCCATGGCACGGCCACCGGGCGCGAGGCGGGAAGATCCCTGCTGCGCGAGGGCGATCATCAATGCTGGCTGCCCTACGACACGCCCGGGGCGACACGGCGTTTTCTGCAGCGTCATCGCCCCTCGGTCGGCGTCCTGATGGAAACCGAGATCTGGCCCAACCTGATCGAGCGCGCGGCCCGCGAGCAGGTGCCGGTGGTGCTGGCCAATGCACGTCTGAGCGCACGCAGCGCCCGCCGCGGACGGCGCCTGGCGCGGCTGCTCTATCCGGCGGTGGCGCGCATCGAACTCGTGCTGGCCCAGACCGGCGACGATGCACAGCGCCTGCGCGACGCCGGTGCGCGCGCGGTCGAGGTTTGCGGCAACCTCAAGTTCGACATGACGCCGGCGCCCGCAGGCGTGGCGCGCGGCCGCGCCTGGCGGCGCGCGCTCGAACGGCCGGTGGTCATGATGGCGAGCAGTCGTGAAGGCGAGGAGTTGCCGCTGCTGCAAGCCTGGGCCGAGGCGCCGGCGCCGCGTCCGCTGCTGCTGCTGGTGCCGCGCCACCCGCAGCGCTTCGACGCGGTGGCCGACATGGTGCGCGACGCCGGCTTCAGCATCGTGCGACGCAGCGCGTGGGGTGACGAACCCGACGTGTCGCAGCGCGATGTCGACGTCTGGCTCGGTGATTCGATGGGCGAGATGCCGGTCTACTACGGCGCTGCCGACGTGGCGCTGCTCGGCGGCAGCTTCGCCAAGTTCGGCGGACAGAATCTGATCGAGGCCGCGGCCTGCGCCTGCCCGGTCGTGATGGGGCCGCATACCTTCAACTTCGCCCAGGCGGCCGAGAACGCGCTGGCCGAGCGCGTCGCGGTGCGGGTCGAGAGCCTGTCGCAGGGCGTTCAGCAGGCGATCCAGCTGGCGCGCGACCCCGAGCGACTGCAATGGGCGCAGCGCGCACTGGCGTTCGCGACCACCCACCGGGGCGCGGCCCGCCGCATGGCCGAGCGCGTGCTGCAGCTTGCCGGTCGCGGCGAACGGCCGTCAGCGCTTCGCGAACATTAGCCTTTGCTCAACTGCGCAGCAGCCCGAGCGGCTTCACCGCGGCGCTGCCGGGGAACACCACCTCGTCGAGTGTGGCGCGCGACACGGCCAGGTGATCGTGCAACACGCCTTTCAGCAGCGCCCGCAGGTCGGTTGTCGTGCGCAGGTCGCGGCCTTCGAAACGGTCCTTCGGCGCCAGGCCGGGCCAATCGGCCCATACGCGGCCGCCTTGCACGGCGCCGCCGAGCACGAACGCAGCGCCGCCGGTGCCATGGTCGGTGCCCTGCGTGCCGTTGATCGCGACCTCGCGGCCGAACTCGGTGATCACCACCACCGCCGTGCGGCGCCAGTGCGACGGTTGAGCGGACAGCGTATCGCGCAGCGCGGTGATCGAGGCGTCGAGCAGGCGCAGGTTGTTGGCCAGCGCACCGTTCGGTGCGGCTTGATTGGCATGCGTGTCCCAGCCGCCGAGTTCGAGCACCGCGGCCTGCGGGCCGCCTGGCCGCCGCAGGAACTCGCCGGCGCGCCGTGCCAGCAGCACGGCTTGCGCGCGAGCGCCGCCCGGGCTGGCCATGGCCGCTTCGTCGCGGCCGGGCATCGCGCCACCGGTATCGCGCAGGCCCTTGGCGCGTGCCAGCGCCTGCGCCAGCGCCGGATCGGCCGCGTACAGGCGTTCGACACGCGCGACCAGGTCGGCCGACGGATCGGGCAGGAACGACGGTGACCAGGTGTCGATCTCGCCGGGGCCGCGCAGCACCAGCGGCACCGCGGTCTGTACCGCCAGGCCCTTGCGGCCGCGGGCGGCCAGCGCCCGGCCGAGCCAGCCGGTCGACAGCTCGTACGGCTTGAGCCCGCCGGACTCGAGCAGCTGCTGCGCATCGAAGTGCGAGCGCTCGTGGTACGGCAGGCCGATCGCGTGCGCCACCAGCAACTCCTGCCTCTGGTACAGCGCATGCATCTCCACCAGCGCCGGGTGCAGCGCGAAGGACGCATCGAGCGGTAGCGGCGGGCTGGCGTATTGCGCCAGCGCCCCACGCGCAGCGACGAACTGCGGATCCGCCCCGACCGGTACCGCCGCCAGGCCGTCGAGGCCGCCGCGCAGGATCACCAACACGAGCCGCGCGTCGTCGCCGGCGGGCGCCGCGCCGGCCAGACTGAGCGCGCTCCACGGGGCCAGCGCCGTGCCGGCCAGCAGTGCACGGACGAACTCGCGACGGGGTGGAATGGTCATACTCATCGTCAGCGACGCTGGAATTCGGGCGACATCAGCAGCAGCGCGAGCGCCTGCGGCCCGTCGGCCGCCCGCTCGAGTTGGCGCGCGGTGTTTTCGCCGAGCCACGGCCCGAGCGATCGGCGCGAAAGGGCACGCGCATCGAGCTGGCGGCCGAGCCGTTCGGCGACGCGGGTGGACCACTCCAGCCGCTTCCACACGGCTTCGGGCCCCAGCCACTCGTCGGCGCGATCCGGCCAGCCGGCGGGCGAGGGCGCGGCCTGCAAGCGCTGCCCCATCAGCGCGATGGCCTCGCGACCGCGCGTGACGAAGGCCTCACCGCCGCGCAGCACGCGGGCGGTCGAGACGACGAACTCCTCCGGCGTCTTCAGCTTCGCCGGCTGGGCCATCCAGCACTCCGGCGCACGCACGAGCTCGCTGTACACGCTGGGCAGGTGGCCGGCCGTGTCGGCATAGCAGCGTGCCAGTCGGTCGACCAACGCGGCGGGAGGGTCGTCGGCCACGAAGTGGCGCGCCAGCTTGGTCGCGATGAAGCGCGCGGTCGACGGATGCTGCGCCAGCTGCCTGAGCACCTGGCCGAGGGCGTCCGGGCCGGCCGGATACGACTGGCCGAGCACCGTCTTCGGGCCGGGCTCGTGCCACGCGGCATCGAAGAAGCTGGCCTCTTGCCCGCGCGGCAGGCGCGGCGCCCGCCAGCCGGTCAGCACGGCGGCGAACGTCGTCACGTCGGCCTGGGTGTAGCCACCGTTGACGCCGAGCGTGTGCAACTCGAGGACCTCGCGCGCCAGGTTCTCGTTGAGCCCCGTAATGCGCGGCGCGCGCTCGTCGGGATCGGCCCGGCGGGCCAGGCGCGCCACCAGGCGCGAGTGCGGGCCGGCCGAAAGCGCGTTGTCGAGGTAACGCAGCATCGCCGCGTGGCGCGTCGACGCGCCGAGCAGGTCCTCGAAGTGGCCGGCGATATGCGGCCGGATCGCCTCGCGCTCGAAGGCGCCGACCAGGCCGCGCGTCGAGGCCTTGGCCGTCGACACCGTGAAGTGATTGTTCCAGAACAGCGCCAGCCGTTCGGCAAACGGGCGCGTCGTCGTGACGGCGGTGACGAGGCGCGCGGTGAAGTCGGCCTGCACGGCGTCGCGAAAGTGTTCGACGAACTGCTGCTCAGTCGGTTTGCTGGCCATCAACGCGTCGCTGATGGGGCGCGCGGCCCGGGAGCGACGCAGGTAGGCATCGTGCAGCCGCAGGCCCTCGGCCGCGTCGACGAGGCCGCTGCCGCGCTGCGCATCGGCGGCCCCGATCTGCGCCAGCAGCCAGCCGCGCGGGTCGTTGCCAATCACCTCGAGATCGGGCTCGCCGAGGCCGAAGCGATGCGCGGCGATCGCCGCGTGCGGGGCTTGCGACATGGCACGCAGTATGGAACGGCCGCGCCGATGCCGTGGCGTCGGGCGGCCGCGCGGCGGGAAAAGATTCGTAAAGCGCTGCGCGACCGGGCCCGCGCGCCGCTACGGCGCGAGCAGGGTGTTGACGGCGTTGACATCCTCGGGCCGCAGCTGGCCCGAAGCCTGGCGCAGCCGCAGGCCGGCGACGATGACGTCATAACGAGCCCTGGCGAGGTCGCGCTGGGTCTGGAACAGCTGCGTCTGCGCGTTCAGCACGTCGAGGTTGACGCGAACGCCGACCTTGTAGCCGAGCTGCGTGGCCTCGAGCGCGAGCTTGCTCGACGACTCGGCGGCCTCGAGTGCCAGCGTCTGCGCCTTGCCCGACTGCACGCCGAAGAAGGCGACGCGGGTCCCCTGTGCCACGCCACGACGCGCGGCGTCGAGGTCGTTGCGCGCCTTGTCTTCCAGCGCCAGCGTTTCCTTGATGCGGTTCTGCGTGGCGCCGCCGGTGTACAGCGGCATCTTCAGCTGTACGCCGATCGAGGTCGACGCGGTGTTGCCCGGCGTCTGAGTCGCGGTGCCGGTGGTGCGGTTGGCGCCGACGCCGCCGACCAGGTCGACCGTCGGGCCGTCGCTCGCACGGGCGCGCTCGGTCTCCAGCTTGGCGATGTCGAGCGCCAGGCGCGTCTTGCGCACCAGCGGGTGCAGGTCGTCGGCGGTGTTGACCCACTGGCCCACATCGTCGGGCGTCACGCTGGGCAGCACGACCGGCGCAGCCAGCGGCTTGGGTGCGATATTGCTGCGGCCGACCACTTGGTCCAGCGCGATGCGCTTTGTGCGCAGGTCGTTCTCGGCGGCGATCTCCTGGGCCGTGGCCAGGTCGAAGCGTGCCTGCGCCTCGCGCGTGTCGGTGATGGTCGCTGTGCCGACCTCGAAATTGCGCTTGGCCGACGCAAGCTGTTCGGTGATGGCGGCCTTGCTGGCCTTGGTGGTGGTCAGGGCATCCTGCGCCGCCAGCACGTCGAAGTAGGCTTGCGCCACACGCACGATCAGGTCCTGCTCGGCCGTCTCCAGATCGGCCATCGAGACGTCGAGGCCGCGATAAGCCTGCGCGATGGTCGCGTCGTTGCTTCTGTTGTACAGCGGCTGTATCGCGTTGACGCCGGCGTCGATGCGGTTGGTATAGCGGTGGCCGCTGGTGCCCGCAATGGCGACGCCGCCGCTCACGGTGGCGGGTACGTCGACGTCGCTGCGCGTCGCGTTGGCGGTCAGGCCCACGCTGGGCCGCTTCAGCGCGTCGGCCTGCGCGGCGCGGTACTGGGCCGAGTCGGCCAGCGAGCGAGCTGCCAGGTAGGTGGCGTCGTACGAGCGGGCGGCCTCGTACAGCTCACGCAGGCTCTGCGCCTGCGCAGTCGGCGACAGGCCCAGCGTACCCAACGCGAACGCGAGGCTGGCCACGCGGACGGTGATCGACAGGCGCATGGGCGCAAAAATCATGGGAGAGTCCTCGTCGCAGTCATTGTCATGGGGGTACGCGCGGGCGGCCGGCCGCGGCGCTGAGCCGCTAGAAACGGAATCGGCTGGACTCATTGAATCCGCTGAGCCGCGGCGCCACGGTATCGAACAGCTCCGTGCTCTCGAACTGCGACGCAGCGAGCCGGCGCACGCGCACGGCGCGCATCATCGGCTCGTCACCCACGATCGCGATCAGCCGGCCACCGGGCGTCAGCTGCTCGAGCAGCGACTGCGGCACCGAGTCGACCGAGCCCGACAGCACGATGGCGTCGAACGGAGCGTCGTCGGGCAGGCCGCGCGCACCGTCGAGCACGCGGACCTTGGCGTTCGACACGCCCGCGCGTTGCAGGTTGGCGGCCGCGAACGTGGCCAGGGCAGGCCGGATCTCGAGCGAGGTGACCGAACGGGCTCTGTGCGCCAGCAGCGCCGCCATGAAGCCCGAGCCGGCACCGACCTCGAGCACACGCTCGTGGCGCTGCAGGTCGAGCTCCTGCAGCATGCGCGCCTCGACACGCGGCGCCAGCATGCACTGGCCGTCGGGCAACGGCACCTCGGTATCGACGAAGGCCAGCGCGCGATAGGCGGGCGGCAAGAAATCCTCGCGGCGCATCACCGCCAGCAACTCGAGGATCGCGGGGTCGAGCACGTTCCATGGGCGGATCTGCTGCTCGATCATGTTGAAGCGGGCCAGTTCGATGTTCATCTTGTTCGGCTGTTGATGAGAATCAAGTCGTGAAATTCTAGGGCGCGACGGCGCCACGGGGGTTGCCGGCGAACAAGCCGCGTACCCGGCGCGCCAGGTCGTCGAGGTAACCGTAGATCACCGGCACCACCACCAGCGTGAGCAGCGACGAGGTGATCACGCCGCCGATCACCGCCTGGCCCATCGGCGCACGTTGCTCGGAGCCTTCGGACAGCGCGAACGCCAGCGGCACCATGCCGAAGATCATCGCCAGCGTGGTCATCAGGATCGGTCGCAGCCGCACGCGCGCGGCCCGCAGCAGCGCCGCGTCGCGGCTCAGCCCTTCGGCCCGTGCGCGGATCGTGAAGTCGACCAGCAGGATCGCGTTCTTGGTCACCAGGCCCATCAGCATGATGACGCCGATGATCGAGAAGATGTTGAGCGTGGAGCGCGCAATCAGCAGTGCCAGCACCACGCCGATCAAGGTGAGCGGCAACGACGACATCAGCGCGAGCGGCTGCAGGAAGCTGCGGAACTGTGACGCCAGGATCATGTAGATGAACACCACCGCCATCGCCAGCGCCGACACCGCATAGGCGAACGACTCCTGCATGTCCTTGGTCGAGCCGCCGAAACGGTAGCGGTAGCCCGGTGGCGCGGGCCGCTCGAGCATCACGCGCTGGATGTCGGCCGACACCTCGCCGAGCGAGCGGCCCGAGACGTTGGCGGTGAGTTCGACCTCGCGGTTCAGGTCGCGCCGGTTGATCTGGTTGGCGCCGCTGCCGGCGCGCACGTCGGCCACCTGCGCCAGGCGCACGATGCGGGCCGAGCCGTCGGCGTTGACGCCGGCCAGCAGCGGCAGCCGCTCCAGGTCGGCGGTGTTGTCGCGCGAGCCGGGTTGCAGGCGGACCTTGACGTCGTAGGTCTGGTCGTCCTCGGCGCGCCAGTTGCCCACCGTGACGCCGGCCACCAGCGCGCGCAGCGCGTTGGTGATGCTGCCCACCGACAGGCCGACGTCGGACGCCGCATCGCGGCGCACGTCGATCGACGCGGTGGGCTTGTTCGGCTTCATGCTGGTGTCGAGATCCACCAGCCCCGGAATATCGCGCAGCTGCTGCGACAGCGCACTGCTCACACGCTGCAGTTCGGCCAGGTCGGTGCCCTGCACCGACAGCGAGATCGGCTTGTTGCCGCCGACGGCGTCGAGCAGGCCGACGTGCGTGATCGTGATGCCGGGCACCGCGGCGAGTCGCTCGCGCAGCGGCACCGACATCTGGTCGACCGTGCGCTGGCGGTCCTTGCGGTCGACCAAGCGCACGTACACCGTGGCGACGTTGCGGCCCTGGGCCTGGCCGGTGTTGATGGTGGTGAGCGTGTAGCGCACCTCGGGCAGCGAGCGCAGGATCGTGTCGACCTGCCGGGCGCGGCTCTCGGTCACCTCCAGTGACGAGCCGACCGGCGTGTAGAAGCTGACGAAGGTTTCCGAGAAGTCCGCCTTCGGCACGAACTCGGTGCCGAGCAGTGGTGCGATGCCGAAGCTGCCGACCAGCGTCGCCAGCGCGATGCCGAGCGTGGCGAGCCGGTGCTTCAGCGACCAGGCCAGCGTGGCGACGTAGCCGTCGCCCAGGCGGTGCGAGAACCGGTCCACCGCATGCGTCAGGCGGCCGAGCGTGTGGTCGTACCACGAACGGGGCCGGAACGGCTGCCCCTCGCGATCGATCGCCGGGTCGTGCCAGATCGAGCTCAGCATCGGGTCGAGGGTGAAGCTGACGAACATCGAGATCAGCACGGCGGCGACGATGGTGATGCCGAACTCGTGGAAGAACTTGCCGATGATGCCGCCCATGAAACCGATCGGCAGGAACACCGCCACGATCGACAGCGTGGTGGCCAGCACCGCGAGGCCGATCTCGTCGGTGCCCTGCAGCGCGGCATCGTGCGCGCTCTTGCCCATCTGCACGTGGCGCACGATGTTCTCGCGCACGACGATGGCGTCGTCGATCAGCAGGCCCACGCACAGGCTCAGCGCCATCAGCGTGACCATGTTGATCGAGAAGCCGAACGCATGCATGAAGGCGAAGGTGCCGACCAGCGCGATCGGCAGCGTGAGCCCGGTGATGACGGTCGAGCGCCACGAGTTGAGAAAGAGGAAGACGATCGTCACCGTGAGCAGCGCGCCCTCGATCAATGTGCGTTTCACATTGGCCACCGACACGCGGATCGGCCGCGAGTTGTCGCGCACCACCTCGGCGGTCACGCCGGTCGGCAACTCGGGCCGCAGCTGCTCGAGCGCGCGCTGCAGTCCGTCGACCACGTCGATGGTGTTCTCGCCCTGGCTCTTCTGCACTTCGAGCGCCAGCGTGCGCTGGCCGTTGTACAGCGCCAGTGATTCGAGCTCCTCGGGGCCGTCGACCACGTCGGCCACCTGAGACAGGCGCACGGGCTGCCCGTTCGCGCCACGGCGCGCGATGATGATCTGCTGCAGGTCGCCCGGCCGGCGGATACGGCCTTCGACCTGCACCACGCGCTCGGACTCGCGCGAGCGCAGGCTGCCGGCCGGCAAGTCCTGATTCTCGGTGCGCACGGCGGCGAGCACCTGGTCGACACCGAGGCCCATCGCCTCGAGCGCGTGTGGTTTCAGGTAGACATTGAGCTCGCGCTTCAGGCTGCCCACCAGCGTGACCGAGCCGACACCGGGCACGTTCTCGAGCCGCTTCTTGATCAACTGGTCGGCCAGGGTGGTGAGCTCCTGCACGCTGCGGCTGCCATCGGGCGAACCGAGCGACAGCGTGAACACCGGGCGCGCCGCCGGGTCGAAGCGCGAGACGCGCGGCTCCTTCACCTCGTCGCGGAACGATGCTTTCACGATCGACAGCTTCTCGCGCACGTCGTCGGCGGCCCGGCGGCCCTCGACGTCGAGGTTGAACTGCACGATCACCACCGAGATGCCCTCGTAGCTGCGCGAAAACAGCTGATTGATGCCGGCGATGGTATTGACCGCTTCCTCGACCTTGCGCGTCACCTCGCTCTCGACGATCTCGGGCGCCGCGCCGGGATAGTCGGTCTGCACCACGACGGTCGGGAATTCGATGTTCGGGAACTGGTCGACCTTGAGGCGCTGCACGGCGAACAGGCCCAGCACGACGAAGGCGAGCATCACCATCACGGCCATCACCGGGTTGGCGATCGAGACGCGAGTGAACCACATGACGCGTCAGGGCTTCGCGGCGGTGGCCACGGCTGGCACCGACCCGGCGGCCGGCGCCGCAGGCAGCCGCAACGCAGTGCCATCGCGCACGACGCCTACGCTGCCGGCGAGCACGCGGTCACCCTCGCTCAGGCCGGCGCGAACCTCGATCACGTCCTGCCCGCCAGCCTGGCCGCGCACGCCGAACTCGGGTTGCTGCCAGCGCGCGACGTCGCCGTCGACGCGCACCACGTAGGGCCGCGCCTGGTCGTGGCGCAGCGTGCTGACCGGCACCACCAGCGTTTCGCGCCGTTCGAGCTCGATCGCACCCTGCACGAAGAGCCCTTGGCGTAGAGCGGGATGCGCATCCACCGCCAGGAACGCCCCCACCGTGCGCGAGCCGACCTGCGCGCTCGGACTGATGCGCACCACGCGTGCCGTCAGCGGCTGTGCGAGGCCGTCGACCTGCAGCTGGGCGACCGCGCCGACGCGCAATGCGGGCACGTCCTGCGACGCGATGGCGGCCTCGACCTCCAGCCGTGACAGGTCGACGATCTCGAGCAGCCTGGCGTCGACCGGCACACGCTCGCCCGGTTGCACCAGGCGCTGCGCGATCTGGCCACCGATCGGCGCGGTGACGGTGGCATCGGCGCGCGCCTTGCGCGCCAGCTCGACCGCGGCTCGCGTGGCCTCGTGGGTGGCCTTGGCGGCCGACTCGCCCGACACCGACGACTCCAGCGCCGTCGGCGAGATGAATCCTTGCGCCACCAGCGCCTTGTTGTTGACGAGCTGGCGCTGCGCGATCTCGAGCTGTGCGCGGGCGGCCTGCGCCTGCTGCTCGGCCTGGCGCAGGCGCCAGTCGAACTCGGTGGTGTCGAGCTGGGCGAGCACCTGGCCGGCGCGCACCGTGTCGCCTTCGCGCACCGACAACGCCCGCACTTCGGCGGCGACGCGCGCCTTGACGAGCGCGCTGTTCACCGCGCGCAGGCTGCCCGACACCTCGAGCATCCGCGTCAGCTCGACACGCCGCACGCGCTGCAGATCGCCGGCGGACAGCTCCAGCGCGGCGGCCACCGGCGCGGGTGCGGCCAGGCGAGCCTGTTCGGCCTTGCGCGTGGTGAGGGCACGAACGACCAGCAGCGCCAGCACCAGCAGGGCCAGTGCGGGCAGTCCGACACGCAGCCAACGCCTCATCGGGCGCCGCGCCCAACGGGCCGCCCGGTCTGCCGAGCCAGGCCGCGCAGCACCAGATCGATGTGCGAGCGGATGAAGACAGCCGGATCGAAGTGATCGTCGTGCGGGGCGCAGGCGCCGAGTGAATGCTTGTGCAGGCAGCACATCACCATCGGCAGCATCAGTGAGTGCACGACGCAGGCCACGTCGAGCGGTTCGAACTCGCCGTCGTCGATGCCGCGCTGGACAATGCGGCCGATCAGCCGTTCGCCGGGCTCGACCACCTCGCGCTGGTAGAAGGCGGCCAGATCGGGAAAGTTGCGCACTTCGGTGATCACCAGCTTGAACACGCCCGAGGTGGGGCTGTCCAGCACGTCCTGCCACCAGCGGCCAAACACCTCGCGCAGCAGTTCGCTCGTCGAACCGCGGTGCTGGTCGGCCAGCGCCGCGCCGGCGGCGATGCGGGTGGACAGATGTTCCCGGATCACGGCCTTCAGCAGCTCTTCCTTGCTGGGGTAGTACAGGTAGAGCGTGCCCTTGGAGACACCCGCACGCTGCGCCACCTCGTCGGCGCGCGCGGCGGCGAAGCCCTTCTCGACGAACAGTTCCAGCGCGGCGTCGAGCAACTCCTGCGGGCGAGCGTCCTTGCGGCGGCGGCGGATGGGGGTGTCGAGTGCGGACATGGCTTAATGACTGACCGGTCAGTAATGTACCGCCTCACGCGCCGGCGGGTCAAACCGGCCGGGTATCACGCTGCCCCGTTGCGCGCGCGGCATGGCGCACAGGCGGAGCGTGTGCGCCACAGGTCTGCGCTGACCGCCCATCTATGATGCGCGGCTTTGCGAAGGGACGACCCGGTGGATATGGTGCTGTTGCTGAAGGCGGCGGTGATGGGCCTGGTGGAAGGGATCACCGAGTTCCTCCCGATCTCGTCGACCGGGCACCTGATCCTCGCCGGCTCGCTGCTGGACTTTGCCGACGCCAAGGCCAAGGTATTCGATATTGCGATCCAGAGCGGCGCGATGCTGGCGGTGGTGATCGTCTACTGGCAGCGCCTGCGCGACGCGGTGATGCATCTCGGCGACAGCGACCGTGCCCGCCGTTTCGTGCGCAACGTGGCGATCGCGTTCCTCCCGGCCGTGGCGCTCGGCCTGCTGTTCGGCAAGGCGATCCAGGCCCACCTGTTCAACGCCCCGGTGGTCGCGGCCAGCTTCATCGTCGGCGGCTTGATCATCCTGTGGGTCGAACGGCGGCAGACGTCGGCGGTGCGCGTCGAATCGGTCGATGCCATGTCGGCGCTCGACGCGCTGAAAGTGGGGCTCGCGCAATGCGTCGCGATGATCCCCGGCACCAGCCGTTCCGGTGCCACCATCATCGGCGGCATGATGTTCGGCCTGTCGCGCCAGGTCGCCACCGAGTTCAGCTTCTACCTGGCGATTCCGACCCTGATGGGCGCTGGCGCCTACAGCCTGTACAAGGAACGCGCGCTGCTCTCGGCGGGGGACTGGCCGGTGTTCGCCGTCGGTGGTGTTGTCGCCTTCGTCAGCGCGTACGCCTGCGTGCGCTGGTTGCTGCGCTACATCGCGAGCCACACCTTCGTGCCGTTTGCCTGGTATCGCATCGCCTTCGGCGCGGTGGTGCTGCTGACCGCCTGGACCGGCGTTGTCGACTGGGCCGACTAGCGCAGGCTGACGCTAGCCTTCTGTGGGCGCCTCACGCTTGCGGAACACAAGGTCCCAGGTGCCGTGGCCCAGCGCCGTTCCGCGTGACTCGAATTTGGTGAACGGCCGGTATGCGGGCCGCAGTGCGAAGCCGGCGGCCGTGTTCTGCAGCAGCGGCTCTGCCGATAACACCTGCAACATCTGTTGGGCATACGGCTCCCAGTCGGTGGCCAGGTGCAACGTGGCGCCGGCAGCCAGGCGGCTCGCCAGCAGCGCAACGAACGGCGGCTGGATCAACCGTCGCTTGTGGTGGCGCTTCTTCGGCCACGGGTCTGGAAAGAACACCATCGCGCCGGCCAACGATCTCGGCGCGAGCATGTGCTCGAGCACCTCGACCGCGTCGTGTTGCACGATGCGCACATTGGTCAGCGCCAGCGTGGCCACACGCTGCAGCAAGGCGCCGACGCCGGGCGGGTGCACCTCGATGCCGAGGAAGTCCACGTCCGGCGACGCCTGCGCGATCACGGCCGTGCTGTGGCCCATGCCGAAGCCGATCTCGAGCACGGTTGGAGCCGGCCGACCGAATGCGGTCTCGAGATCGAGCAGGGCCTCGCGAAAGGGCAGCACGAAACGGGGCGCAATCTCCCGCAATGCGCGTTGCTGGCCGGTGCCCATGCGGCCGGCACGCAGCACGTAGCTGCGCACGCCCCGGTGCGGAGCTGCAGCGGGACCGCTCGAGACGTCCGTTCGATCGATTCGCAACATGCGAATCGCCGCCAGTGCCCGAGAGACGCTGGCGGCGATGGATATGGAAGTCGACGGATTGTAGGTCGACGCTTGGTGCGACTTTGCGCCTTGGCTCGAGTTGCGCTACTGCCTGCGGGCGATGAAACCGCCCACCGTCGACGCCTTGGTGGTGCTGTTCAGCAGCGAGAAACTGCCTGCGATCTCGGCAGGGCCGACGTTGCCGCTGCGTCCGGCCGCCACCGGACCGAAGAAGCGCCCACCAATGCCGCCGGTCATGGCGTCGGCCCCGGAACTTGTGGAGCCCGCACCAGTGAAGTAGTTCGCCACGTTGCTGCCCTTGGCGCCCAGCCCGGTGGTGACTTCGGCGGCCAGCGGCACGGTGATCGTTGAGTTGCCGTCCTGCGAGGCGTTGCTGATGCGGATGGCGACTTGTCGCGAATCGAGGTTGACCGACACGGTGGCCGTGGCGCGGTAGTACACGAGGTCGGGGCCGCTGCCGGAGAAGTACCAGCCATACACGACGCCTGCATAGTCGACACCACCGGCCTCAGGCACCTGCGCCGGAGGTGTCGCTTCGCCGAACGCGACGACGCCGCGGCGATTGGTTGTGTGTTCCTGGCCCGGACCGGCCCATTCGTCGACCAGCACGGTCTCCTCGGTGGCCCAGGTGCCGATGTTGGCGTAGTCGAAGCTGAACGCCACCAGGCCACGGATACCCTTGTTGCCGGCGAAAGGCACGCCGCCGGGCGGGCCAGGCGGCACCCCAGCCTTGATGTCGCCGTCGCTGTGCAGGCGCGTCGCGGTCGTGCGGTCGGGATCGGTGCCACCGGCGCGGAACGCACCGCCCAGGTAGGTGATGCCCGTCGTTTCGGTGCTGGCGCAGGTGGCGACGCCCGGCGGGCAGATCACCGGCTCGGTGCGGGGAAAGTACCGGTTGTTCGCGTAGTTGGCCTGGGTGGCATTGAGACCGAGCCCTTGCCAATTGAAGTACGCCATGTCACTTGCGTCCGGCAAGGTGTTGAGCCACGAAAGTGAGCCATCCACATTCAGCTTGGTGACGCCTTTAGTTGGGTCGAACACCTCGATGGCAGGCGGACGCGGATTCGTGCCGTCCCACGTGATGCCCAGGTTGGTCATGATCATGCCGGCGCGCGTGACTGCATAGTCGCCGGGGATGTTGCGCTTGAACCGCATCTCGACGGTGCCCCCGCTCGCGGGTTCGAGCCCGGTCGCGGTGGTGGGGTTTGCGTTGCCGGGCACAAGGTCGCTGGTCGAGCGGCCATAGGCCTGCACGCCGGAGTTGGTGACGGTGACGCCGTTGTCGGTGCGCAACTGCTGGGCGCCGCTGCATTGCCAGCCGGCGCCGTCGACGCAGTTCATCGTCATCAATACCCCGGTGATGTCGGTCGGCAGCGGCGCGGTCGAGCCGAAGTTCACCAACGGCGGTGCGGACGCTGGATCGGCGCCCCCGCCACCGCCGCAGGCGACCAGCGCGGCGACTGCCGTCAATGTCAGAGAGACCAAGCCGAGATGTTTGCGCGATGTGTGCATGCAGACGCTCCAGAACGGACAGCAGGGTACGGCGATCGTCAGTTCGACGCCTATCCCGCGGCTCGGGGCCCGGCACTCGAATGGTGCAACTCGCAACGTGCCAGCCCGGCGGCATCTCCCGGGCAGTTCCGGCGTTTCGATCGCGTAAACTGATTCTCCAGCGCGGGCGTCGTTCAATGGCAGGACCTGAGCTTCCCAAGCTCAAGACGTGGGTTCGATTCCCATCGCCCGCTCCAGCGTCGCAGGGCCCTACGATTGCCTGATGGCCAACCCGCTGCAATTGATCTGCGTCGCGCAGAATCCGCCCGATCTGGCGACGTCGGCCTACGGCCCGTTCGTGCTGCAGACGTGTGCGGATCTCGAACAAGTGAGCGCGCAACTGCGCCTGCAGCGCTACGACGCCCTGGTCGTCGAATTGCGCCACAGCGCCGAGCAGGCCGCGCTGCGGCACTGGTCCGGGCTGTCGAGTGCGGTGCTCGACATGGCGCTGCTGGTCATCGAACGCGAGCCGACGGCGCAACGGGTCGCGATGTGGCTGCAACTCGGTGCGCAGGATGTCGTGCCGTCGCGCGACTGTTCGGCTGACCGGCTGGCTTTGGCGGTGCTGCAGGGCGTGGCGCGCAAGCAGATCGACCAGGCGGCGCGTCGCGCCTACGCGACCGACTTGTCGACCGGGTTGCCGAACCACGCGCAGCTGATGGAGCACATGACGCACCTGCTGGCCCTGCGCGAGCGCGAACCCGCATCGATGGCGCTGCTGGTGCTGCGCCTCGATGGCCTGGCCACTGCCGAGGCGCGGCTCGGGCCGGAGTCGGCCAACGTGCTGCGCCGCAAGGTGGCGGTGCGCCTGCGTTCGGGCCTGCGCGCGAGCGACGTGGTGGCGTCGCTCGGCGCCGATCGCTTCGCGGTGCTGCTGGCGTGGATCGACGACGAGGCCGACGGCGAACGCGTCGCGAGCAAGCTGTCGCTGAGCCTGCAGCGGCCGGTCAGCGTGGCCGGCCAAGAGGTGGCACTGGCGGTCAGCGTCGGCGTCGCGCGTTTTCCCGCCCAGGGGCGAGACGCCGAGGCGCTGCTGCGCACCGCCACCGGCGAGGCGTCGCAGCGCGAGGCCCAGGGGCGCGCCGGCTTCGCGAACCGGCTCGAACGCGGCGACCGGCCGGCGGCCAACGACGACAGCGGCAACTGACGCGGCAGCTGCGGCGTCGCAATCGCGCGCTACTTCAGCACGTCGCCCAGGCAGAGGTACTTGATCTCGACATAGTCGTCGATGCCGTGGTGTGAGCCTTCGCGGCCGAACCCCGACTGCTTGACGCCGCCGAACGGCACCTCGGCGGTCGAGATCAGTCCGGTGTTGATGCCGACCATGCCGTACTCCAGCGCCTCGGCGACGCGGAAGATGCGGCCCACGTCGCGGCTGTAGAAGTAGCTGGCCAGGCCGAACTCGGTGGCATTGGCCATCGCGATCGCCTCGGCCTCGGTCTTGAAGCGGAACACCGGTGCCACCGGACCGAAGGTCTCTTCCTTCGCGCACAGCATGTCGGCGGTGACGTCCGACAACACGGTGGGCGTGTAGAAGCGCGCGCCGATGCGGCCGCCGCCCACCACCACCTTGGCGCCCTTGGCCAGCGCGTCGGCCACGTGGCGCTCGACCTTGGCGATCGCCTGGTCGTCGATCAGCGGTCCCTGGCTGACGCCGGCCTCGAAGCCGTTACCGACCTTGATGCCCTGGCTCTTCACGGCCAGCTTCTGCACGAAGGCGTCGTAGATTCCGTCCTGCGCGTACAGGCGATTCGCGCACACACAGGTCTGGCCGGCGTTGCGGTACTTGCTGATCATCGCCCCTTCGACGGCGCTGTCGAGGTCGGCGTCGTCGAACACGATGAACGGCGCGTTGCCGCCGAGTTCGAGCGAGATCTTCTTGATCGTCGGGGCACATTGCTGCATCAGGATGCGGCCGACCTCGGTGGAGCCGGTGAACGAAAGATGGCGCACCACGTCGCTGGCACACAGCACCTTGCCGACCTCGATCGAGCGCTGCGCATCCGCGGTGACGACGTTCAGCACACCGGCGGGCATGCCCGCGCGCTGTGCCAGCTCGGCGCAGGCCAGCGCCGACAGCGGCGTGGCCTCGGCCGGCTTGATGACCACCGGGCAGCCGGCGGCCAGTGCCGGCGCGACCTTGCGCGTGATCATCGCGATCGGAAAGTTCCACGGCGTGATCGCCGCGCAGACGCCGACCGGTTGCTTGATGACGAGATAACGCTTGTTGTTATCGGTGGTCGGGATCGTCTCGCCGTAGACGCGCTTGGCCTCCTCGGCGAACCATTCGATGAAGCTGGCGCCGTAGCCGACCTCGCCCTTGGCTTCGGCCAGCGGCTTGCCCTGCTCGGCCGTCATGATGCGCGCCAGGTCGTCGGCGTGCTGATGCAGCAGCGCGAACCACTTCATCAGGATCGCCGAGCGCTCCTTGGCGGTCTTGCCGCGCCAGAGTGGCCACGCCTTGTCGGCGGCGGCGATGGCGGCCTCGGTCTCGGCTGCGCCAAGGTTCGCCACGTCGGCGAGCTTGGCGCCAGTGGCCGGGTCGATCACGTCGAAGCGCGACGGGCCGCGCAGCCATTGGCCGCCGACCAGCGCATCGGTCTTCAGCAGGGTCGCGTCATTCAGTGCCGCCAACGGCGAGGTCTTCATGTCCATGATCAGGGTCTCCAAGGGGCTGCGATCACTCTAGCGCAGCGTTCAATGTCATCTTGCCGGCCAGCCCTTGTGCTGGGCCAGGGCAGAGCGGATGGCGTCGCCATGCTCGTCCAGCGCTGGCGGTGGCAGGTCGGCCACCGGTCGCTCGCCGTCCAGGCGCATCGGCGTGGCGACCATCGGCACGCCGGCCGTGGTGATCTGCACGGCACGGTGCCGCACCTGCGGATGCCGCAGTACGTCCGGTATGTCGAGGATCGGTGCGCAGGGCACCGACTCCGGCTCGAGCAGCGCGCACCACTGGGCCGTGGTGCGCTCGCGCATCCACCGCGCGATCTGGCCGACCAGCTCGTCGCGGCAGGCGATACGGTCTTCGTTGTGGGCGTAGCGCGGATCGACGCCGACCTCGGGTCGTCCGGCGAGCGCGCAGAAGCGCTGGAACTGCGCATCGTTGCCGGTGGCCAGCACGATGTGGCTGTCCTGCGTGGCGAAGACCTGATACGGCACCAGATTGACGTGCGCGTTGCCCATGCGCCGGGGCGTCTGGCCGCCGACGAGGTAGTTGCTGGCCTGGTTGGCCAACATCGCCACCTGCGTGTCGAGCAGTGCAGCGTCGATGTGCCGGCCGCGACCCGTGCGCGTGCGTTCGTGCAGCGCGGCCAGGATCGCGGTGGCGGCATAGACGCCGGTGAACAGGTCGGCCACCGCGACGCCCACCTTCTGCGGCTCGCTGCCCGGCGTGCCGTCCTTCTCGCCGGTGATGCTCATCAGGCCGCCGGTGGCCTGGATCGCGAAGTCGTAGCCGGCCGCCGCGGCCATCGGGCCGTCCTGGCCGAAGCCGGTGATCGAGCAGTAGATCAGCCGCGGGTTCAAGGCGGCCAGGCGGACCGCGTCGAGACCGTACCTGGCGAGTTGCCCCACCTTGTAGTTCTCCAGCAGCACATCAGCATGTTCGGCGATATCGCGCACCTGTTGCGCCCCGTCGGCGGACGCGATGTCGATCGCGATCGAGCGCTTGCCGCGGTTGGCGCTCAGGTAGTAGGCCGCCACGCGGTGCGCGCCTTCGCCCCACCACGGCGGGCCCCAGGCGCGGGTATCGTCGCCGCCGCCGGGACGCTCGACCTTGATCACGTCGGCACCGTAGTCGGCCAGCAATTGCCCGCACCAGGGTCCGGCGAGCACCCGCGACCGGTCGAGGACGCGCACGCCCTCCAGCATC
>CALMQI010000375.1 GCA_937871935.1 uncultured Burkholderiales bacterium | reverse complement strand
CGCAGCGCATTGGCGGTGCGCCGCAAACACGGGACCTTCGTGCGGGAGGGCATCCCGGTGCCGCGGGGGGTGCGGGCGGCAAGGGAATGCGTTGTGGAGCATGACGCGCGGGACGGCAGGAGCCGCGCGCAGGTCCCGGAGCGCTGCATCATTCTCATGCTGCAGCGCATCCGGGATGACGACGCGTGGGGCGGTACGGCTTTCCCTCTCCCCGTAGCGCAGCGTACGGGGAGAGGGTCAGGGTGAGGGGCGGCGGCAAACGCGACGGTAGCGATGGCGGGCCCGGCGGCCGTGCGCCGCCGGCGCATGACCGGCCGGTGCCACACCCTCACGCGCACACTCTGCCACCATCGCCCGTCATCCCGCCCTCGCGACTCGTTGCCGCCCCTCTCCCCAACCCTCTCCCCGTTCGCGTGAAGGCGCGAGCGGGGAGAGGGAGCCGCCGCCGCTGGTTACCGGGACGGCGCGCACTGGTGCATTGAGGGCGATGGCAATTGGTGCCAAACTGGCATGACAGGATGCGATGGCCCGAACGCGGTCGCAAGTTGCCAGAGGCAAACCGGCGATGTTCGACAGAGGTCTCGATTTTGCCCTCGGCGAGGATATCGCGGCGTTGCGCGATCTCGCCCGCCGTTTCGCGACTGAGCGCATCGCCCCGCTTGCCGCCGAGACCGACCGCACCAATCAGTTCCCCATGGCGCTGTGGCGCGAGATGGGCGCGCTCGGCCTGCTCGGCGTGACAATCGATCCGGCCTATGGCGGCGCCGGCCTCGGCTATCTCGCCCATTGTATCGCTATGGAGGAGATCAGCCGGGCGTCGGCCTCGATCGGCCTGTCCTATGGCGCCCACTCCAATCTCTGCGTCAATCAGATCTACCGCAATGCCTCCGACGAGCAGAAGGCGCGCGTCTTGCCCAAGCTGATCTCGGGCGAGCATATCGGCGCACTGGCCATGTCGGAACCCTCGGCGGGATCCGATGTCGTCGCCATGAAGCTCAGGGCCGAACGGCGCAATGCGGGCTATGTGCTGAACGGCACCAAGATGTGGATCACCAACGGCCCCGATGCCCATGTGCTGGTGGTCTACGCCAAGACCGATCCCGACGCCGGCAAGCGCGGCATCTCGGTTTTCCTGATTGAGAAAGGCATGCGCGGCTTCTCGACGTCGCCCAAGCTCGACAAGCTCGGCATGCGCGGCTCCAACACCTGCGAGCTGGTGTTCGAGGACTGCGAAGTGCCGGCCGAGAACGTGCTGGGCCACGAAGGCAAGGGCGTCCGCGTGCTGATGAGCGGCCTCGACTATGAGCGCGCCGTGCTGGCCGGCGGCCCCATCGGCATCATGCAGGCGTGCATGGACGTGGTGCTGCCCTACGTGCACGACCGCAAGCAGTTCGGCCAGCCGATCGGCTCGTTCCAGCTCATGCAGGGCAAGCTGGCCGACATGTACACCACGCTGCAGGCCTGCCGCGCCTATGTGTACGCGGTCGGCCAGGCCTGCGACCGCGGCGACCACGCGCGCACGCTGCGCAAGGACGCGGCCGGCGCGATCCTCTACTCGGCCGAGAAGGCCACCTGGATGGCCGGCGAGGCGATTCAGGCGCTCGGCGGCGTGGGCTACACGAGTGACTACCCCACCGGCCGCTTGTGGCGCGACGCCAAGCTGTACGAGATTGGGGCAGGTACGTCCGAGATCCGCCGGATGCTCATCGGACGCGAGCTGTTTGCGGAGACGATGTGATGGCGGTGCTCGCGAGCAAGCTGAACCCGCGCTCGGAGGAATTCAAGAGCAACGCAGGCGCGATGCGCGGGCTGGTCGACGACCTGAACACGCAGCTCGCGCGCATCAGCCAGGGCGGCCCGGCCGACCTGCGTGCGCGCCACGCGGCGCGCGGCAAGCTGCTGCCGCGCGAGCGCGTCGAGCGGCTGCTCGACCCGGACACGCCGTTCCTCGAGATCGGCCCGCTGGCCGCGATGGGCGTCTACAAGGAGAAGGACGGCTCCGACGCGGCGCCGAGCGCCGGCCTGATCGCCGGCGTCGGCCGTGTCTCGGGCGTCGAATGCATGGTGATCTGCAACGACGCCACGGTGAAGGGCGGCTCGTACTTCCCGCTCACGGTGAAGAAGCACCTGCGCGCGCAGGAGATCGCGGCGCAGAACCGGCTGCCGTGCATCTACCTGGTCGATTCCGGCGGCGCCAACCTGCCGAACCAGGACGACGTGTTCCCCGACCGCGAGCACTTCGGGCGCATCTTCTACAACCAGGCCAATCTCAGCGGCAAGGGCATCCCGCAGATCGCGGTGGTGATGGGTTCGTGCACCGCCGGCGGTGCCTACATGCCGGCGATGAGCGACGAGACCATCATCGTGCGCAACCAGGGCACCATCTTCCTCGGCGGCCCGCCGCTGGTGAAGGCGGCCACCGGCGAACTGGTGAGCGCCGAGGACCTCGGCGGCGGCGACGTGCACACGCGGCTGTCGGGTGTGGCCGACCACCTGGCCGAGAACGACCTGCACGCGCTGGCGCTGGCACGCCGGATCGTCGCCAACCTCAACTGGCACAAGAGCCTGCCGCTGCGCTGCATCGCGCCGCGCGCGCCGAAGTACGCGACCGACGAGCTGCACGGCGTGGTGCCCACCGACACGCGCAAACCCTACGACGTGCGCGAGGTGATCGCCCGCATCGTCGACGGCTCCGAGCTCGACGAGTTCAAGGCGCGCTACGGCACCACGCTGGTCTGCGGCTTCGCGCACGTCGAGGGCATGCCGGTGGGCTTCGTCGCCAACAACGGCATCCTGTTCTCCGAGAGCGCCAACAAGGGCGCGCACTTCATCGAGCTGTGCTGCCAGCGCAAGGTGCCGTTGGTGTTCCTGCAGAACATCACCGGTTTCATGGTCGGCCGCAAGGTCGAGAACGAAGGCATCGCGCGCGCCGGCGCCAAGATGGTCACCGCGGTGGCCTGCGCCGCGGTGCCCAAGTTCACCGTCATCACTGGCGGCAGCTTCGGCGCCGGCAACTACGGCATGTGCGGCCGGGCTTACTCGCCGCGCTTCCTGTGGATGTGGCCCAACGCGCGCATCAGCGTGATGGGCGGCGAGCAGGCCGCCAGCGTGCTGGCCACCGTGCGCCGCGACGCGCTGGAGGCCAAGGGCGGCCGTTTCACCGCCGAGGAGGAGGCGGCGTTTCGCGCACCGATCCTCGAACAATACGAGCGCCAGGGTCACCCGTACTACGCGTCGGCCCGGCTGTGGGACGATGGCGTGATCGATCCCGCCGACACGCGCCGCGTGCTCGCGCTCGGGCTGTCGGCGAGCCTGAACGCGCCGATCGCCGACACGCGCTTCGGCGTGTTCCGCATGTAAGGAGCACGGTATGCCCAGCTGGCGCGACCACTTCCTGCTGCTGGCCCGCTATCACGCGTGGGCCACCGAGCGGCTGCTCGCGCAGCACGTGGCCTTGCTCGACGACGACGCGTATCGGCGTGATGCGGGTCTGTTCTTCCGCAGCGTGCACGGCACGCTCAACCACCTGCGGGTGGCCGAGCAGTTGCTCTGGTTCGAGCGCTTCGCCCGTGGTGTGTCGCCGCAGCGCCAGCTGAACGAAGAGGTCGAGTCCGACCGCGCCCGGCTCGCCGCCGCGCTGCAAGAAGGTGCCCGCGCCTGGGGACCACTGATCGCGTCGTTCGACGACGCGCGCTACGACGGCCAGCTGGCCTACGTGACGACTCAGGGCGTGCCGCAGTCGCTGCCCTTCGCGGCGACGCTGACGCATGTGTTCAATCACGGTACGCACCATCGCGGGCAGATCACCGCGGCGATCACCGCGATGGGCCGGCCGTGCCCGGAGCTGGACCTGGTGTGGATGCTGCAAGCCGAAGGTGCGAAGCGATGACCGCGATCGCCACGCTTGATGTCACGCGGCAGGGGGCGGTGGCACGCGTCTACCTGAACCGGCCCGACGTGCGCAACGCGTTCAACGAGTCGGTCATCGCCGAGCTGACGACGGCTTTCCGGGAACTCGGCGCCGACACCTCGCTGCGCGCCATCGTGCTCGGCGGTCACGGCAAGGCCTTCTGCGCCGGCGCCGATCTCAACTGGATGCGGGCGATGGCCGGCTACGACTGGGAGCGCAACCGCGCCGACGCGCAAGCGCTGGCCGACATGCTGTGGACGGTGTACAGCTGCCCGCTGCCGGTGGTCGGCCGCCTGCAGGGCGACTGTTATGCCGGCGGCATGGGGCTGGCCGCGGCGTGCGACGTGCTGGTGGCGGCCGACGGGCTGCACTTCTGCCTCAGCGAGGCGCGCCTGGGCCTGCTGCCGGCGACGATCGGGCCGTATGTGCTGCGCTCGCTCGGCGAGCAGGCGTCGCGCCGCTACTTCGTCACCGCCGAGCGTTTCTCGGCCGCCGAGGCGCATCGCCTGGGCTTCGTGCACGAGCTGTGCGCGCCGGATAAGCTCGATGCCCGCGTCGACGCGATCGTGCAGGCGCTGGTCGACAACGGCCCCGCTGCGGTGAAGGCGTGCAAGCAGCTGGTGCAGGACGTGGCCGGTCAACCGATCACGGTCGCGCTGCGTGAGGACACGGCACGCCGCATCGCCGACATCCGGGCCAGCGCCGAGGGGCGCGAAGGCGTGCAGGCCTTCCTGCACAAGCGCAGCCCGTCATGGCGTCCCTGAACTCCGTCGACACCACGCAGCTGTTCGCGCTCGCCGCGGCGCTCGGCTGGGCCAGCGGCTTGCGCCTGTACGCGGTGGTCTTCCTCACCGGGCTGGCCGGCTCCATGGGCTGGGTCACGCTGCCGTCGGGCCTGCACATCCTGCAGCACCCGCTGGTGCTCGGCGCCGCCGGCCTGATGCTGGCGGTCGAGTTCCTCGCCGACAAGGTACCGGGGCTGGACTCGCTGTGGGACGCCGTGCACACCTTCATCCGCGTGCCGGCCGGCATGGCGCTGGCCGCCGGCGTGTTCGGCGGTGACTCGGCCACCTGGGCGACGATCGCCGCGCTGATGGGCGGCGCGCTGGCCGCCACCTCGCACACCGCCAAGGCCACCACCCGCGCGGCCGTCAACACGTCGCCCGAGCCGTTCTCCAACATCGCGCTGTCGCTCGCCGGCGACGCCGCGGTGCCGGCCATGCTGTGGCTGGCCTGGGAGCAGCCGGTGTGGTTCTTCGTCGTGCTGGCGGCAGCGCTGATCGTGATGATCGTGCTGATCGTGGTGCTGTTCCGCTTCCTGCGCGGCCTGATCCGTCGCTTCACGGGGCGCGGCGGCACGGCCGCCGCCGGGGCTTGACGTGCGCGAGGCCAATGCAGCGTCGAGATTCGGCCCGTTGCGGCCATTCGTCGACCGCTGCGCGCGCCCTCGTGTGAACGAGCGCGCAAGGCTGTGGGCGGGCATGCCCTGGCGCTCAACCGCCGGCGCCTGGGCCCTGCGGGCCCAGGT
>CALMQI010000374.1 GCA_937871935.1 uncultured Burkholderiales bacterium | reverse complement strand
GCCGAGGCTGGTGAAATCCTCCTTCGTGTAGTCGATCACCCGGTCGGCGCCGAGGCCCTTCAGATAGTCGTGGTTGGCGGGGCTGGCGGTGGTGATGACCTTGGCGCCGACGTGCTTGGCGAACTGGATCGCGTAGCTCGCGACGCCGCCGGCGCCGCCCTGCACGAGGATCGTCTCGCCGGATTTCAACTGCAGCGTCTCGTCGACCGAGATGATGGCGGTGAGGCCGGTCAACGCCAGCGCCGCCGCCTCGAGGTGCGACATCGAGGCGGGTTTCAGCGCGCAGATCGCGGCGTCCATCGCGACCTTCTCGCAGTAGGTGCCTTCCTGGCCGACCGCGCAAACGCCGAACACGGCATCGCCGATCTTGAAGTCGGTGACGCCGCTGCCGAGGCTCGCGACGACGCCGGAAAAATCACGGCCGAGGATGTAGGGCCAGGTCTTGATCTCGCCGTAGCTGCCGCCCTCGAAGCGGATGCCGGTCTGCTCGCGCACGACGCTGTGCATGCCGTCGCAGCCGACGACATAACGTGCGCGCAGGCGGCTGCCGTCGTCGAGCGTCGCGACGACGCCGGTGTCGTCCTGCGTCAGGCCGACCAGCGCGCGCGGGCGCTGCACCTGCCCGCCGAGCTGCACGAAGCGCTCGAGCAGCACCTGCTCGGTGACGGCCTGCGACACCATCAAGGTGTACGGATAGCGCGTGGGCAGCTGCGCGAAGCCGATCGGCACCAGCACGCGGTCACGATCGCGGATCGTGAAACGCTGCGCCTGCACGCCGCGGGCGATCAGTGCGGGCGCCACGCCCAGCGGCTCCAGCACTTCGAGCGTGCGCGCGTGCACCACCGCGGCACGTGAGGTGTTGTCGCCGGCGCTCAGCCGGTCGATCACGCGGGCCTGCACGCCGCGCTGGGCCAGCGCGGCGGCGAGCGTCAGCCCGGTGGGGCCGGCGCCGACGATCAGCACGTCGGCGTCGAATGCGGTGGACGGGGCGTTGAGATCGGTCGACATGGGGGCCTCCTGGGTGGTCTGCACAAGGTTGTCAACGGGTGTAGACAATTCTGGCGATCACGGGCTGAATGTCAACACTCGTTGAATTACACTTGTAGCCATGGCCACGACGATCGACACGCCGCGCAAGTCCGACGTCACGCGTGCCGCGATCCTTGCGGCCGCGCGCGAGCACTTCGCGGCCAGCGGCTACCAGGCCGCCACCATTCGCGGCATCGCCGCCGCGGCCGGCATCGACCCCGCGCTGGTGATGCGTTACTACGGCAACAAGGAGGGCCTGTTCGCCGCCGCGGCCGAGTTCGACCTGCGCCTGCCCGACCTTTCGGCCCTGCCACGCGCCCGGGTGGGCGAGGCGGTCGTCACGCACTTCCTCGATCGCTGGGAAGGCGACGAGACGCTGATGGCGTTGCTGCGCACCGCCGTCACGCACGAGGCGGCGGCGGCCCGCATGCAGGTGATCTTCGCCACGCAGGTGGCGCCGCACATCGCGCGGCTGAGCGGGCAGCCGCGCGCCGCGGTGGCCACGCGCGCCGGGCTGATCGCGACGCAGATCCTCGGCCTGGCCTTGTGCCGCTACGTGCTCAAGCTGCCACCGGTGGTGGCGCTCCCGCGCGCCGAGATCGTGCGCCGCGTCGGCGCCACCGTGCAGGGGTATCTGTTCGATCGTTGACGCGCGCCGCCCATGCGCTTGTGCATGGCTCACATGCACGCCGGGCGGATTGTTGTAGGCCGGCCGCGCGAGCACACTGCCGATCGCCGCCCCTCGGGGCTCGAAGGAACCGAAGATGATGCGCTTGCATGTCGCTTCCCGCCGGCCCGGCCCGGCGAACGTGCCGCCGCTCCGCGGCGACCGCCGCGCCTTCGTGCGCCTGGTCGGCGGCGGCGTGATCGCCGCGGCCGGGAGCGGCGTGCTGGCGGCCTGCAGCCCGCAGATGCCGGCGGAAGCAATCGCGCCATGGAACGGGCCGCCCGCCGGCGAGAGCGACGTGCGCCGCTGGATCCTCGCCCACGCGATCCTGGCGCCGCATTCGCACAACCTGCAGTCGTGGCTGGTCGATCTGCGCACGCCTGGCGAGATGCTGCTGCGCTGCGACCTCACCCGCCTGCTGCCGCAGACCGATCCGCACTCGCGCCAGATCATGATGAGCCAGGGCACCTTCATCGAACTGATCGATATCGCCGCGCGCGAGAAGGGGTTGCGCGCCGAGGTCGGCCTGTTCCCCGAAGGTGCCTTCGGGCCTGTGAAGATCGATGCGCGGCCGATCGCGCGCATCCGGCTGGTGCCCGACGCGGGCGTGGCCCGGGACCCGCTGTTCGGGCAGATCCTGCGCCGCCACACCAACCGCAGCGCCTACGATCCGGCGCGCCCGGTGCCTGCGGCAGCCTGGCAGGCGATGGCCGCGGCGATGCAGCCGCATGCGTCGCGCTTCGGCTTCGTCGGTGCCGACCAGCCCGCCGCGCTGGCGCGGCACCGCGCGATCGCCGCCGAGGCCTGGCGCATCGAGCTCACCACGCCCGCGGCCATCCTGGAGAGCTTCCGGGTGCTGCGGATCGGCGCGGCCGAGATTGCGCAGCACCGCGACGGCCTGTCGCTGCTGGATCCCATGGTGGTCTGGCTCGACCGGCTCGGCCTGTTCGATCGCAGCAAGGCGCCGAAGGCCGACGACTTTGCCACCACCAGCCAGATCAAGGACTTCAACGCGAAGATCGCATCGACGCAGGGGTTCCTGTGGATGGTGAGCGACGACAACGAGCGCGCCACGCAGGTGAACGCCGGTCGCGCCTATGTGCGCGTGCAGCTGGCCGCTGCGGCGCACGGGGTGGTGATGCAGCCCCTGCAGCAGGCGCTGCAGGAGTATCCCGAGCAGGCCGGGCCCTATGCCGACGTCCGTCGCTTGCTCGGCACCGCCGGGGCGGCGCAGACGGTGCAGATGTGGGCCCGCGTCGGCTTCGCGCCGCCGGCGATGCCGGCGCCGCGCCGCGGCGTCGACGCGCATCTGCTGCGAACTTGACGCGTCGCGGCGGCGAGCCCCGTGTCGCGCAACCGGCGCGCCCGGCCGCGGCTACATTGCGGCTGCCCGCCCACCCTTCGCCCGAGGATCCGCCCGTGCCCATCCAGCTCTACGCCTTCGACACGCCCAACGGCCGCAAGATCAGTGTCGCCCTCGAGGAGATGGGCCTGCCCTACGACGTGCACGTGGTCGACATCACGCAGAACGAGCAGTTCGAGCCGGCGTTCCTGGCGATCAGCCCGAACAACAAGATCCCGGCCATCGTCGACCCCGACGGACCCGGCGGCCGGCCGATCAGCGTGTTCGAGTCGGGCGCGTGCCTGCTGTATCTCGCCGAGAAGACCGGTCGCTTCTGGCCCGCGGAGCCGGCGGCGCATGTGGCCACGCTCGAATGGCTGATGTTCCAGATGGGCGGCTTCGGCCCGATACCGGGGCAGGTGCATCACTTCATCGCGCTGGCCGACGAGGGCGATCGCCGCTACGGGCTCCAGCGCTTCATGGACGAGACGCGGCGCCTGTACGCGGTGATGGACCGGCGGCTCGCCGCGCATGCATTCTTCGCCGGCAGCGAGCTCACGGTGGCCGACTTCGCGATCATCGGCTGGGCCTGGCGTCACCCGCGGCATCAGGTCGACCTGGCCGACTTTCCGCACGTGCAGCGCTGGTACCAGGCGATGATGGCGCGGCCGGCAGTGGCGCACGGCTTCGCGGTGCCACTGCGCCGCGGCTGACGCGCGGCACCCGACGACCGCAAGCAGGCGCCTTCCTACAGCGCCGCGTGACGCTGCCCGACCGCGGCAGCAGGCGCAGCGCCGCAAGATCGCCGCCATGTCCAGCCAGCCCGGCCAGCACCTGCGTGTGCTGACCGTCAACATCCACAAGGGCTACACCGCATTCAACCGCCGCTTCGTGCTGCAGGAGCTGCGCGAGGCCGTGCGCGCCGTGCGCAGCGACCTGGTGTTTCTGCAGGAGGTGGCCGGCGTCGATGGCGCCGCATCGCAGACGCGCCGGCAACCCATTGCTGGCGCCCACTACGAGTATCTGGCCGACCAGATCTGGAGCGACCATGCCTACGGCCGCAACGCGGTGGCCGACGGCCACGACCATGGCAACGCGCTGCTGTCGCGGCACCCGATCCTGCGCTATCGCAACCACGACGTGTCGGTGCCCGGCGACGAGCCGCGCGGCCTGCTGCATTGCACCGTGCAGCTCGACGGAATCGAGCAGCCGCTGCACGGCGTCTGCGTGCATCTGGGTCTGCTCGAGCGGCACCGGCGCCGGCAGCTCGACCAGCTGGTCGCGCTGCTCGAGGCTGAGGTGCCGCCGCACGCCCCGCTGGTGGTGGCGGGTGACTTCAACGACTGGCGCTCGCAAGCCGACCGGGTGCTGCTGAGCACCGGGCTGCAGGAGGTGTTTCGCGGCAGCGACGGCCGCCATGCGCGCAGCTTTCCGGCGCGGTGGCCGCTGCTGCCGCTGGACCGCATCTACGTGCGCGGTGTGGTGGCGGCACGCCCCTTGCCGCTGCCCCGCAGGCCCTGGGCCACCTTGTCCGACCACGCGCCGCTGGCGGCCGACATCCACCTATGAATCTCGACTGGACGCACGGCAATCGATTCGCCCTGCTGGAAAACGGCGAAGCCTTCTACCCACGTGTCTTCGAGGCCATCGCGCAAGCCCGGCGCGAGGTGCTGTTGGAAACCTTCATCCTGTTCGACGACAAGGTCGGCCGCCAACTGCAGCAGGCGCTGCTGCAGGCCGCTCGCCAGGGTGCGCAGGTGCACGTACTGGTCGACGGCTGGGGCTCGCCCGATCTGGGCGCCGACTTCACCGGCCCGCTGGCCGACGCCGGCGTACGCATGCGCGCCTACGAGCCGGTGCGGCGCGTCCTCGGCGCGCGGCTCAACCTGTTTCGCCGCATGCACCGCAAGCTGGTCGTGGTGGACGGCCGCATCGCCTTCGTCGGCGGCATCAACTATTCGATCGACCACCTGGCCGAGTACGGCCCCAAGGCCAAACAGGACTACGCGCTCGCGATCGAGGGGCCGCTGCCACCCGGTTGCATGCAGACGGTGTG
>CALMQI010000373.1 GCA_937871935.1 uncultured Burkholderiales bacterium | reverse complement strand
CGTGTTCCTGGTGGTCGGCTGCTTCCTCGATGCCATACCCGCCATCATCATCGTCGGCACGATCCTGCAGCCGCTGGCGCAGAGCGTGGGCATGGACCCGGTGCACTTCGCCATCGTCGGCATCGTGGCACTCGCCTTCGGCCTGGTGACGCCGCCCTACGGCCTGTGCCTGATGGTGGCTTGCGCGGTGGCCAAGATGCGCATCGTCGATGCGTTGAAGGACACGCTGATCATGCTGGTGCCGATGCTGCTGGTGCTGGCCGCGATCATCCTGTGGCCGAGCATTCCGCTGTTCCTGCCGCGGTTGTTTCCGCCGGGGACGCTGTAGACCCCGCAGGTCGCCACGTCGACTCGCCAGTCGGCGACTGTGCAGCGGGTGCAGCCGATCATCCCGAGAACTTGCCTCCCCGACTCTTGCCGTTCGGCGCAGCGTCCTGCAAGAGCTCGATCAGCATCCGCGCGGCAGGCATGAGGTAGCTGCTTTCCCGGTAGGTGACGACCAGGCGCCGATGCATGGTGGTCTGCTTGATCGCCACCTCCTTTAGCGGCGAACGACCGTCGGGTGCGTCGAGGTGATGCCTCGAGATGAAGCTCAGGAGCCCGGTCTCGGCGATCAGGGCCGGCAGCATCAGCAGCATGGTGCTCTCGACCTGCACCCTCGGCCGCGGCAGCCGCTTGCGATCGAAGGTGTGGTCGAGCCAGTCGCGCGTGGGCGCGCCGGGCGGCTGCAGGACCCAGCGATGCCGAGTCAGATCACGCAAGTTCACGGGGCCGGCAAAGATGGGGTGGGTCGCGCTGGCCGCGACAACAATCTGGTCTTCGGCAAGCCGCTGAGAGGTGAACCCCGGCTCCAGCGGGCTCTCGGTGCCGACCATCAGGTCGAGTTCGCCCGCGTGGAGCAAGGGCTTGAGCGTGTCGATGAGGCCAACGACCGTTCGCAGGGTCACGTCCGGCGCGGTGGCCAGCAACTTCCTGGCTGCCGGGGGAAGGATGAACTGGGCGGCTGTCGGCACGATGCCGATTCGGATGTGCCCTGACAGTCCCTTCTTCATGTCACCGATCTCGCGGCGCGCGTCCTCGACGTCGAAGCGCACGCGCTGCGCCCACTTCAGCAGCACCCTGCCGGCAGGCGTGAGCCGGATGCCTCGTCCCGCCTTCTCGAACAGCGGCGCACCCACTGCCTCTTCCAGCCGCCGCACGCTGGTGGTCAGCGCAGGCTGGCTGCGGTGCAGCCTCTCCGTGGCCCGCCCGATGTGTTCCAGCTCGGCGATGGTCTCGAAGTAACGGAGGTCGCGCAGATCCATTGCAAAAGCTCCGTGAATGAATCGGAAGAAACTATCGATTGGACTGTATCTGTCACCGACCCAATACTCCAGTCCAGAGAGCCAGGGTGCCTGCATGTCGCAGCAAGCCCGGCCCAACGGAGACAGACATGAACACCACACGACTCAGCCTGTTGGCCATCACGGCCGCGGTCGCCGGCACGATGCTCTGCACCGGTGCTCTGGCGCAGGCCTACCCCACCAAGCCGATTCGCATCGTCGTGCCGTTCCCGCCCGGCGGCGGCACCGACACCATCGCCCGCGAGACGAGTCAGAAGGTCGCCACTGCGACCGGTTGGACCTTCGTGATCGACAACAAGCCCGGCGCAGGCGGCAACCTCGGCGTAGACGCAGTGGCCAAGTCGCCGGCTGACGGCTACACGATCGTGATCGGGCAGACCAGCAACCTCGCGATCAACCCGACGCTGTACGCCAAGATGCCGTACGACTCCCAGAAGGACCTGGCGCCCATCGTGCTGCTCGCCAACGCGCCGCTGGTGATGGTCACGGGCATCGGCACACCGCTGAAGACATTGGGCGATGCCGTGGGTGCGGCCAGGGCCAAGCCGGGCACGATGAACTTCGCTTCGCCGGGCAACGGCACGGTCGCCCACCTGACGAGCGTCATGTTCCAGAAGGCAGCCGGCATCCAGACACAGCACATTCCCTACAAGGGCGCAGCACAGGCATTGACCGACGTCATCAGCGGCACCGTCGAGCTTTACATGTCCTCCGTGCCGACACTCATCGGCCAGATCCGCAACAACAAGCTTCGGCCCCTGGCCGTCACGTCGGCCAAGCGCGTGGACGATCTGCCGAACGTGCCCACCATCAATGAATCAGGCTACACGGGCTTCGACGCCGTGACGTGGTTCGGTCTTCTGGCGCCCGCCGGGACACCGAAGGACGTGATCACCAGGCTCAATGCCGAGTTCAACAAGGCGCTGCAGAACGCCGACCTGCGCAAGGCACTCGGCGACCAGGGGGCCGACGCGGCGGGTGGCACGCCCGAGCAGTTCGCCGCCGTGATCAGGGACGACATCCCGCGCTGGGGCAAGGTTGTCAAGGACTCTGGCGCGAAGGTCGACTGATCGTCTCCTGCGCCTGGTCCGCGAGGCCGGGCCAGCCGGGCATAGCACCGGAAACCACCACCGAATTGATTGGAGATTCACATGAGTCAAGCCGCTGCATTGCCCGACGTGATCCGCGAGATCCAGCGTGTGGACGCTGCCACCGTCGCGATGGCCGCCGAGTACCCGTCGTCCATCCTGGCCGACGTGGCCGGCCGCCGCGGCGCCTTGAGCGGTCGCATCGCGCCGCTGGCGCCGTCAATGCGATTTGCCGGACCAGCCATCACGGTGGAGGTGCGCCCTGGCGACAACCTGATGATCCATGCCGCCATGGCCATTGCCCAGCCCGGCGACGTGCTCGTGATCGACGGCAAGGGAGACCTGAGCAGCGCGCTGATGGGCGAGATCATGTCGCAGCAGTGCGTGGCGCTCGGCGTCGTCGGTGTGGTCATCGACGGGGCGGTGCGGGACAGCGAAGCCATCCGCGAACTGGGCTTTCCGATGTATGCCGCGGGGCTGAACCCGAACGGCCCGACGAAGTTGGTGTCCGGGCGCCTGAACCATCCGATCTCGATCGGCGGCGTCAGCGTCAACCCGGGCGATCTGGTGGTCGGCGACGCCGACGGCGTGACGGTGATCGAGCGCGACAAGGCCGCCGCGATGCTGCCACTGGCGGCCGAGAAGGTGGCCGCCGAAACCAAGCGCATCGCCGACATCAAGAGCCGCAAGGCGCTGCGCCCGGCCTGGCTCGACGGTGCGCTGCGCGCGGCCGGCGTGATCAAGGAAGGCGAGACGCTGTGACCGCAGACGCGAAGAAGCAGACCTTCCTTGTCACCGGAAGCGACCTCGCCAGCGCGGCCCTGGCGCTGTTGCAGGACTACGACGTGGTCTATGCCGGCAAGACGCCGACCGAGGACGACATCGTCGCGCTGTGCCGCGCGCATGACCCTGTGGCGATCATCGTTCGCTACAGCAAGGTGGGCGCCGCGGCGATGGACGCCGCGCCGAGCCTGAAGGTGATCTCCAAGCACGGCAGCGGCACCGACACGATCGACAAGCAGGCCGCTGCGTTGCGTCGCATCCAGGTCGTCGCGGCGGTGGGCGCCAATGCCGCAGCCGTTGCCGAGCAAGCGATGGCGCTGCTGCTGGCCGGTGCCAAGTCCGTCGTCACGCTCGACGCCCGCATGCACCAGGGCTATTGGGACAAGGCCACGCACAAGAGCGTCGAGCTCGAAGGTCGCACGGTCGGCGTTGTCGGACTGGGCGCGATCGGCCTCAGGTTTGCGCGCATGGCCGATGCGATGGGCATGCGCGTGCTCGGCTTCGATCCTTTCGCCAAGGACCTTCCGGCCTACATCGAGCGCGTGGAGCTGGGCGCGATCTGGCGCGAGTGCGACGCGATTTCGCTGCACTGCCCGATGACGACCGAGAACGCGAAGCTGCTCAACGCGAAGACGCTGGCCGCCTGCAAGAAGGGCGTGATGGTCGTCAACACCGCCCGGGGCGGCCTGATCGACGAGGCGGCACTGCTGGACGCCGTGCGCAGCGGCCAGGTGGCGAGCGCCGGCCTGGACAGCTTTGCCGTCGAGCCGATGACGGCGCCGCACCCCTTCCATGGCGAGCCGCGCATCACCCTGAGCCCGCACATCGGTGGCGTCACCGCCGATGCCTACGTGAAGATGGGCGTGGCAGCGGCGCAGAACGCGCTGGCCGCGCTGCATGCCTGAGTCGGCCATGGCACGCCGCTGGGTGCAGGCCCCACCAGGGAGCCACTGGGGCGAGTTCGGCCCCGACGACCAGCGCGGACGCATGAACCTGGTCACGCCACAGAAGGTGCTGCAAGGCATCGCCGAGGTTCGGCAGGGCCGCACCTTCTGCCTGAGCCTGCCCCTGGACGTGCCGGGTGGCCAATTGATGAACCCGCGGCGCATCGCCCCGCGCCGCTACGCCGTCACGCGAGACGGCAAGAGCGCGGGACAGCAGGGCTTCTGCTGGTCCTACGCCAGCGAGGACCCGGACCTGACGGATGTCGTCAATGACGACCTCGTGTTGATGAGCCTGCAGTACTCGACGCAGTGGGACAGCCTGGCCCACGTCGGCAGCCGCTTCGATGCCGACGGCGACGGTGTCGATGAAGCGGTCTTCTACAACGGCTTTCGCGCCGGCGTGGACATCCGCGCGGGGACAGAGGACACCGACGCACGCGAGTCCCAAACGAGATTCGCGGAGCCCACGGCGGCGGCGCTCGGCATCGAACGCCTGGCCGAGCACGGCGTGCAGGGGCGCGGGGTGCTGATCGACCTGGCACACCACCTCGGCCGGCGTCGCCAGGCCGTGGGTTACGACACGCTGATGCGCATCCTGCAGGCCGACCGCATCGAGGTCGAGAGCGGCGACATGCTGTGCCTGCACACCGGCTTTGCCGACACGCTGCTGGCGATGAACCGGGCGCCGGACCTCGCCACCCTGCACGAGACCGGCAGCGGGCTCGACGGCTGGGATTCGAAGCTCCTGAACTGGATCGTCGACGTTCGCCTGGCCTGCCTGATCGCCGACAACCCGGCCGTCGAACTTGTCGTACCGAAGGTGTTGCAACCGCAGCCACTGCGCCAGCCGCGTCTGCCGCTGCACGAGCACTGCCTGTTCAAGAACGGCATTCACCTCGGCGAACTCTGGTACCTGACCGAGCTGGCCCAGTGGCTGCGCGCGCAGGGTCGAAGCCGCTTCCTGCTGACCGCGCCACCGCTGCGCCTGCCGGGTGCGGTGGGTTCGCCGCTCACCCCCATCGCCACGGTTTGAAGACTGACTCGACCCCGCAACCTCAACGACGGAGACAAGCCGACATGCAACGCCGAACTCTCACCCGGGCCGTGCTGGCCCTGGCCGCCGCCTGCAGCGTGGGCGCCGCCCAGGCCGCCTGGCCCGACAAGACCCTCAGCATCGTCGTGCCGTATGCGCCAGGCGGCACCGCGGACGCACTGGCCAGGCTGCTGGCGCAGCACCTGGGCCCGCGCCTGAAGACCACGGTCGTCGTGCTCAACAAGGCCGGCGCCAGCGGAGTGATCGGGCAAAGCGAGGTGGCCCGCGCACCCGCCGACGGCTACACGGTGCTGTACGACGCGACCCCGCTGTCCATCAACCCGCACCTGCAGAAGCTTCCGTACGACCCCGACAAGGACCTGCAGCCGGTGACGCTGGTGGCCGTGACGCCCATGCTGGTGGCCGTGCCGAAGAGCTCGCCGTACAACACGCTGCCCGATCTCATCAAGGCGGCCAAGCAGTCGCCCGGCAAGGTCACCTTCGGATCCGGTGGGCAGGGCACGGTGCAGTACATGGGTGCCGAGCTGTTTGCGCAGGCCGCGAGCATCCAGATGCTGCATGTGCCCTACAAGAGCGGCGGGCCCTTCATCCAGGCGATCCTGGCCGGCGAGATCGACGTGGGTTTCGCCAACGTGCCCGCGCTCACGGCGCACGTGAAGAGCGGCATGGTCAAGCCGCTGGCCATCACCTCCGGCGCCCGCAACCTCGGCTACCCGGACGTGCCGACCATCGGCGAGAGCGCGGTCAAGGGCTACGAGGTCTACGAGTGGAACGGCATGTTCGTTCCGGGCGGCACGCCGGCCGAGATCGTCAGCCAGCTGCACGCGGCGGTGCGCGACGTGATGGCGCTGCCCGAGGTCAAGGCGCGTTTCGATGCCCTGGGCTCGCGCATCGTGGCCTCGTCGCCCGACGAGTTCCGCAAATTCCTGGCGGCCGAGCGCACGCGCTGGGCCGACACCGTCAAGGCCGCCGGCATCAAGAAGGAGTGATGGTGCTGCTGCAGCCGCCGCCTGTGCGCGACACCGAGGTCTTCACCCGGCTGCCGGACCGTTGGCGCCGCGCGGCGGCGCGTTCAGGCTGGGCTGACGCCAACCGCGGCGGCCAGCCGACCGACTCGTTCCTCGAGGGCCCGGTGTTCGACGCCACGGGCAACCTGTTCGTCTGCGACATCCCCTTCGGCCGCATCTTCCGCATCGACCCGCAGGGCGAATGGGCCTTGGTCGCCGAGTGGGATGGCGAGCCCAACGGGATGAAGTTCCTGGACCATCACGAGCTGATCGTCGCCGACTATCGCAACGGCCTGATGGCCTGCGATGTGCGCAGCGGCGCGGTGCGGCCCTACCTGGAGCGACGCAACAGCGAGCGTTTCAAGGGCGTCAACGACCTGGTCTTCGACCGCAGCGGCAACCTCTATTTCACCGACCAGGGGCAGACCGGCCTGCACGACCCGACCGGGCGCCTGTACCGCCTTCGGCCTGGCGGTCAGCTCGACCTGCTGCTGTCCAACGTGCCCAGCCCCAACGGCGTGGCGCTGTCGCCCGATGAGCGCGTGCTGTACCTGGCCGTGACGCGCGGCAACCAGGTCTGGCGCGTGCCGCTGCTGGAGGACGGCAGCGTGTCCAAGGTCAGTGCCTTCTTCACGTCGTATGGACCCAGCGGCCCTGACGGGCTGGCTGTCGACGACAGCGGCCGGGTGATCGTGGCCAACCCGGGCCTGGGTTACGCCTGGGTGCTGAACCACCGCGCCGAGCCGGATCTGGTGCTGCGCAGTTGCGCCGGCCCGTCGCTGACCAACCTTGCATTCGGCGGGCCCGAGCGCAAGACCCTGTACTGCACCGAGTCGACCACCGGCACGGTGTTGCGATCGACGATGGACCGGGCCGGCTTGCCCCTTCATCGCGCCAAGCCCTGAGCCCACCTGGAGACACCCAACATGCATCGCCTCTGGCACCTTCGACTGCTGGCCTGCTTCTTCGCCACCTCGGCATCGGCGCAGACCGTTCCGTACCCCAGCCAGCCGATCAAGCTGGTCGTCGGCTTTGCGGCCGGCGGGCCGTCGGACCTGGTGGCCCGCGCGTTTGCGGACCATGCCGCCAAGCCCCTGGGCCAGCCGCTCATCGTCGAGAACAAGCCTGGCGCCAATGCCGTGCTGGCCACCGAAGCCGTGGCGGCGTCCAGGCCCGATGGCCAGACGCTGCTGGCCGCTGCGACCAACCACACGATGATCCCGGCCCTGTACGGCGCACGCATCAAGTTCGACGCGGCCAAGTCCTTCGTGCCGGTGTGCACGCTGGCCAGCAGCGCCACCGTGCTGGTCGTCGGCCCGTCGTTGCCGGTCAAGACCGTGGCCGAGTTCATCGAGCGCGCGAAAGCCAAGCCTGATGCGATGACCTATGCGACTCCGGGCCAGGGCAGCTCGCCGCACCTGGCGACCGAGCAGTTTCGCAAGCTCGCCGGCGTGGGCATGGTGCACGTGCCGTACAAGGGCGCGGCGCCGGCCGTCTCCGATTTGCTGGGCGGTCAGGTGGACCTGTCGTTTGCCACTGTCGGCTCGGTCCTGCCGCACATCAAGTCGGGCAAGCTCAAGGCGCTGGCCGTCGCGTCGCGGCAGCGCTCGGCGCTGCTGCCGGAGGTCCCGACCTTCGAGGAGGCAGGCGTCAAAGGCTTCGTCGTCGACACCTGGTACGGGCTGCTGGCGCCGGCCGGTACACCGGCCGATGCGCTGCGCGCGCTGACGCGGGAGGCGAGTGAGTTCGTGCGCTCGACGGCCATGCGCGAGCGGCTGGCCGGTGCCGGCCTGGAGCCTGGCGGACTGTGCGGCGAGTCCTTTGCGGCGCAGATCAGCCGCGAGATCGACGCCAACACACGCATCGCGCGCGAACTGAACCTCAAGGTCGAGTGAAACCACCATGCGCAACCCCACCCGTCGTCTCGTCACGCTCGTGCTCGCGGTCCTGCCGCTGGCTGCTGCCGCCCAGGGCATTTATCCGGACAAGCCCATCAAGCTGGTCGTGCCGTTCCCGCCTGGCGGCAACGTCGACTTAAGCGCACGCATCCTGGCGCCCGCACTGGCCAAGGAACTCGGGCAGCCGGTGGTCGTCGAGAACAAGGCCGGCGCCGGTGGCACGCTGGGGCTGGACGCCGTCGCCAAGTCGGCGCCCGATGGCTACACCCTGGGCATCGCGTCGCCGGTGAACCACCTGGCTGCGCCTTCCCTGTACCCCAAACTGCCCTACGACTCGATCCGCGACTTCACGCCTGTCGGCCTGATCGCCAGCGTGCCCATGGTGCTGGTGGTCGGCCCGTCGTCGCCGGTGCAGTCGGTGCCCGAACTGCTGGCGCTGGCGCGCACCCGCAAGGGTGCGATGACCATGGCCTCGGCCGGCAGTGGCAGCGGCAACCACATCGTCGGCGAGCTGTTCCAGGACGCCACCGGCACGCAGTTCGTGCACGTGCCCTACAAAGGCAGCGCCCCGGCGAACACCGACCTCGCGGGCGGCCACGTCGACATCCACTTCGACCAACTGTCGTCGGTACTGCCGCTGGTGCAGGGAGGCAAGCTCCGGCCCTTGGCCGTCACGACGGCGAAGCGGTCGGCACTGATGCCCAACGTGCCGACTCTGGCCGAGGCTGGCGTGGCGAAGTTCGACGCCTCCACCACGCTGGGCCTGGTGCTTCCTGGCAAGGCGCCGCCGGAACTGGCCGCGCGCCTGAACCAGGTGCTGGAGAAAGTGCTGAAGCAAACCGCCGTTCGGGAGCAGTTCGGCAGACTCGGCGCCGACGTGCGTGAGAGCACGCCCGCGGAATACGCCGACTTCATCCGCAGCGAGATCGCGCGTACCGCGAAGATCGTCAAGGACGCGAAGATCACGCTCGATTGAGCCTGCACGACCATGAGAAGTGACGCAGGCTTCGTCGATTGCCACTTCCACGTGATCGCGCCACCGGAGCGCCACCCGATGCTGGCGAGCCGGAGCTATACGCCCGCACCGGCATCGCTGAGCGAGTGGCGGGACACGCTCGGGCCCTGCGGCATCACCCACGGCGTTGTCGTGCAGCCGAGTTTCTATGGCACGGACAACCGGGTCCTGCTCGCAGCGCTCGAAGAAGGCGCCGGCCGCTTGGTCGGCGTGGCGGCAGTCGCTGCCGACGTCACCGACGATGAGCTGGATCGCATCGCCGCGGCGGGCGTCCGCGGCGTGCGCATGGCGCACTTCGAGCCGGCGGATTCGCGGGCCATGGGCGGCTTCGTGCCATTCAGCAGCTTCGATGCACTCGAACCGCGTCTGCGCTCACGCAACATGCACCTGCAGTTGTTCACCGACAGCCGGCTGCTGCCCGGCATCGCCGACCGAGTCATGACGTCGCAGGTGCCCGTCGTCATCGACCATATGGGCCGCACACCGGCAGCGCTTGGCGCCCGCCATGTCGGGATCCAGACCCTGGCCCGCTTGATGGCTGACGGGCCGGTGTGGGTCAAGTTGTCCGGGGTCGCCAACGTCTCGGACGCTGGACCCGACTACGAAGATGCTCGTGCCGTCCACGACGCGTTGCTGGCTGCAGTTCCAGATCGCCTGCTCTGGGGATCCGATTGGCCACACACGAAGCCATCGGGCACCCGGCCATCCACCGCCGCGCTGGTTCGCCTGTTCCAGGAGTGGACACCCCCGGGGCATCTGGACCGCATTGGCAAGGCCAATGCGCTGGCCTTCTATCGTCTTTGAGCCGAACGACCAGAGAGCTCAACGCCCCCCACTCCGGCAATCCGCAAACCGCGGCGGGCGGCCCGCGCAAGGCCGAACCGCCCCTGCGCTAGGGTGTATCCGGATGCGCCCTAATTTGTACGGTTGTACAAATTCGCATGCGCAGCCCAACGCCCCCGGCCCGTGACCCCGCTCGCCGCGCCGGCGACGCGGGCCGCACGGTGCGCGCCGTCGGCGCGCGGCCCGATGCCGAAGCCCGGCCCGACCGCCAGCTGGCCATCCTGCTCGCCGCCGAGAAGCTCTTCGCCCAACGCGGCTACCACGCCGTCACGATCCGCCAGATCGCCGACGAGGCCGGCGTGCCGCTGGCGCTGGTGGGTTACTACTTCGGCCCCAAGCACGACCTCTTCCACGCCGTGTTCGCCCACTGGAACAGCACCATCGAAGAGCGCCTGGCCGCGCTCGATGCGGCACTCGCGGCGGGCCCGCCCGCCGGCCGGCTACAGCGCATCGTCGAGGCCTTCGTGATGCCGGTGATCCGCATGCGCGCGAGCGTGGAGGGCCAGTACTACGCGCAGCTGGTCGGCCGCGAGCTGGGCTACGCCAGCCAGGAGGCCGACCGCGTGCTGCGCGAGTTCTTCGATCCGATGGCCGCCCGCTTCATCGACGCGCTGCACGCCGCGCTGCCGCACGCCACGCGCGCCGACGCCGCCTGGGGTTACCAGTTCGCGCTCGGTGCGCTGCTGCATCACCTGGTCGACACCCGCGTCGCGCGGCTGTCCGGCGGCGTCAACGTGCCGTCCGACCCGGCTGCCGCCGAGCGGCTGACGCGCTTCATAGTCGGTGGGCTGCGCGCCGCGCTGCCGGTGAGTGGCGCGGCCGACCGCCAGAAATCACCCACGACCATTCGAAGGAGACCCGCATGAAACGCCGCTCCGCGCTCGCCGCGCTTGTTTCCGCCCCCGTCGCCGTGGCGCTGCCGGCCCGCGCGCAGGGCACGACCAGGATCGTCTACGGCTACACCGCCGTGGTCGACTTCGCGTCGGTGTTCGTGGCTGCAGAGCAGGGCTACTTTCGCAAGCGCGGGCTCGACGTGGAGCTGAAGTTCATCCCGATCAACTCCACGATCCCGGCCGCGCTGCAGTCCGATTCGCTGCAGGTCGGCGGCCCCACGCCAAGCGTATTCCTGCAGGCGGTGGACGGCGGGCTCGACCTGATGGTGGTGGCCGGCGCCGGCACCACATCGAAATCGAGCACCGGTCTCGGTTTCGTGGCTCGGGCCGGCAGCGGCATCCGCACCGCGGCCGACTGCGTGGGCAAGAAGATCGGCGTGCCGGGCCTGGGCGCGTTCCTCCACGTCACCTTCCGCGGCTGGCTCAAGAGCCAGGGCGTGGACTTCAAGCGGGTCACGTTCGTCGAGGCCGCGTTCCCGCAGCACGGCGACCTGCTGCGCGGTGGCTCCGTGGACGGCGTGGTGACGGCCGATCCGTTCATGAGCCGCATCACCGACAGCGGCGCGGGCTACGTGGCGTCGTACTACTCCACCTTCCTGCCCGACGGCCAGCCGACGATCGTGCACGCCGCGAGGCGCGATTGGATCGAGAAGAACCCCGCCGCCGCCCGCGGCTTCCGCGAGTCCGTGGTGGAAGGCGCCGCCTTCATGGTGCAGCCGAAGAACGACGCCGCGGCGCGCGCCGCGATCGGCAAGTACATCAAGCTGCCCCCGGAGGTGATCGCCAAGGCGCAGATCGCGCCGCCAGGGCCGATCGTCACGCCCAAGCAGCTGAGCTACTGGGTCGACCTGATGAAGGACCAGGAGATGCTCAAGACCACGCCCGACGTGACGCGGCTAATCGCCCGATGATCGGCCCGTGGTGAACGCGCCCGAGCTTCGTGTGGAAGGCGCCGCTGCGGCGCTCGCGCCGCCGGTGCTGCAGTTCGAGCGCGTGGCCATCACGCTCGGCGGCCGCGAGATCCTCTCACCCGTGGATCTGCAGGTGCGGCGCGGCGAGTTCGTCTGCGTGATCGGGCCTTCGGGCTGCGGCAAGACCACCCTGCTGCGCGCCGCAGCCGGCTTCGTGGCGCCCAGCGCCGGCCGCGTGCTGCACCAGGGCCAGGCCATCGACGCACCACGACGCGACGTGGCCTTCGTGTTCCAGGACTACGGGCGCGCGCTGCTGCCGTGGCGCACAGTGCGAGCCAACGTGGCGCTCGCGCTCGAGGCCGCGCGCGTGCCGACGGCGCAGCGCGGCGACACGATCACGCGCGTGCTGCGCACCGTGGGCCTCACGGCGCATGCCGACAAGTTTCCGGCGCAGCTTTCGGGCGGCATGCAGCAGCGCGTGCAGATCGCGCGCTGCCTGGCGCAGCAGCCCGACGTGATGCTGATGGACGAACCGTTCGGCGCGCTCGACGCGATGACACGCGAGGCGCTGCAGGACGAACTCGCGCGCCTGGTCCGCGACGAAGGCCTGACCGTGATGTTCGTCACCCACGACCTCGACGAGGCGCTCTACCTCGGCGACCGCGTCGTGGCGCTGCGCAGCAACCCGACGCCCGAACTGCCCAGCGTGGCGGCCTTGGTCGACGTGCCGCTGCCGCAGCCGCGTGAGCAGATCGCGACCAAGGAAAACCCCGAGTTCCTGCGCCTGCGCCGCGCGCTGTACCACTACCTGGGGCGCCGCTGATGGCATGGCTCGGCCGCTGGCGCGCGCTCGTCTTTCCAATGCTGCTGCTGGCCGCGCTGGAGGGGTGGACGCGCACCGCGGGCCGCGGCAGCGATGCGCTGGCGCCACCCACCGCCGCGCTGGGTGCCATCGCCGGCGCGCTGGCCGACGGCTCGCTCGCCAGCGCCACCGCATTCACGCTCGGCAGTGCCGCTCTCGGCCTGGCACTCGGCGCGGCCATCGGCATCGGCCTGGGCACGCTGCTGGGCCTGTCGCGCCGCGCCGCGCGCCTGGGCTTCCTGAGCATCGAGGTGGCGCGGCCGATTCCCGCGGTGGCGCTGATTCCGCTGGCGATGCTGGTGTTCGGCTTCGGACTGCGCATGGAGGTGAGCATCGTGGCCTTCGCCTGCCTGTGGCCGATGCTCATCCTCGCGCAGGCCGCCGTGCAGCAGGTCGAGCCGCGGCTGCTCGAGGTGGCGCGCGCGCTGCAGCTCACGTCGGTGCAGCGCTTCTTGTGGATCGTCGGGCCGGCCATGGTGCCTCGCCTGTTCGTCGCGCTGCGGCTCGGGGTGGCGATCGCGCTGGTGGTGGCCGTGACCGTGGAGATCGCCGCCAACCCGCATGGCATGGGCTACGCGATGATGATCGCGCAGCAGAGCCTCGACCCCGCGCTGATGCTCGGCTGGCTGGGCTGGGTCGGCATGATCGGCTACGCCATCAACGCCGGTGCGCTGGCGCTGCAGCGCGCGGTCGCCCGCCGTATGGGCGAGGTCGCTCCATGAATGGCGCGCGCACGGTGCTGCACGGCGCGTTGAGCCTGGCCGGCTCGCTTGGCGTCCTGCTGGCGATGATCGGCGTTTGGGCGCTGTTGAGCGGCAGCGGCTGGGTCAATCGCGCGTTCCTGCCGTCGCCGGCGGCGGCGTTCGGCAGCCTGGTGCAGGGGCTGGCCGGCGGCGAACTCGCCGCCTTCACGCTGGCCACGCTGGGCCGCATGTGGAGCGCGTGGCTGCTGGCCAGTGCGCTGGGCATCGCGCTCGGCGTGCTGATCGGCAGCTCGCGCCGCGCGCGCGTATGGCTGGCGCCGACGCTCGAGTTCGTGCGCCCGCTGCCGGCCTCGGCGGTAATGCCGCTGGCGATTGCCCTCTTCGGCCTGTCGGGCTCGATGGTGCTGGCGGTGGTGGCCTTCGGTGCGATGTGGCCGGTGCTGCTGGCCACGCTGCACGGGCTGGCCGGCGTGCACGAGCGGCTGCGCGAGGTGGCGCACTCGCTCGAGCTCGGCCGCGCCGCGTTCGTCTGGAAGATCGGCCTACCCAACGCGATGCCCGACATCCTCGCCGGCATGCGCCTGGCGATGACGGTGGCGCTGATCGTCTCGGTGGTCGGCGAGATGATCGCCTCGCAGCCCGGTCTGGGCCAGGCCATCCTGCTGGCGGCACGCTCTTTCCAGGCCAGCGAGCTGTACGCCGGCATCGCGCTGCTCGGCGCGCTCGGCTTCGCCAGCAATGCGCTGCTCGCGCTGGCGCAGCAACGCCTGCTGCGCTGGCAGCAACCCTGAACCCGCTTCAATTGAAGGAGAACCGCATGCCCCGCCGTTTCGTCGACTTGTCGATCTTTCTGGAGAACGACGTGCTGTCCGATCCACCGGCCTTCGCGCCGAAGATCCAGTACTTCACACATGACACCACGTACGAACAGATCGCGCCGTTCTTCCCCGGCCTGCAGAAGGCCGACCTGCCCGACGGCGAGGGCTGGGCGGTGGAGCTGGTGCAGCTGTCCACCCACAACGGCACGCACCTCGACGCGCCCTGGCACTTCCACTCGACCATGGACAAGGCGCTCGGCGACAGGAAGCCGAGCATCGCCATCCACGACGTGCCGCTGGAGTGGTGCTTCCAGCCGGGCGTGAAGCTCGACTTCCGCCACTTCGCCGACGGCTATGTCGTCACCGCGGCCGACGTGGCGGCCGAGCTGCAGCGCATCGGTCACACGCTCAAGCCGCTGGAGATCGTGGTGGTGAACACACGCGCCGGCTCGCGCTACGGCCACAACGACTACGTGAGCGCCGGCTGCGGCATGGGCTACGAAGCCACGATGTACCTGCTCGAGCGCGGCGTGCGC
>CALMQI010000372.1 GCA_937871935.1 uncultured Burkholderiales bacterium | reverse complement strand
AGACGTGTGCTCTTCCGATCTCGTCGACGAAGGTGATCACCGGGATGCTGAACGCATCGCAGAAGCGCACGAAGCGCGCGGCCTTGATGCTGCTCTTGATGTCCAGGCAGCCGGCCAGCACCATCGGGTTGTTGGCGACGATCCCGACGCTGCCCCCCGCCATGCGGCCGAAGCCGATGACGATGTTCTTCGCGTAGTCGGGCTGCAGTTCGAAGAAGTCGCCGTCGTCGACGACCTTGACGATCAGCTCCTTGATGTCGTAGGGCTTGTTCGGGTTGTCCGGCACCAGCGTGTCGAGCGAATGGTCCAGTCGCTCGGGTGCGTCGCCGCTCGGGCGGCTGGGCACGCCGTCGCGGTTGTTCAGCGGCAGGTAGTTGAAGAAGCGGCGCAACATCAACAGCGCCTCGACGTCGTTGGTGAAGGCGAGATCGGCGACGCCGCTCTGCGTGGTGTGCGTGCCGGCGCCGCCGAGCTGCTCGGCGGTGACCTCCTCGTGCGTCACCGTCTTCACCACCTCGGGGCCGGTGACGAACATGTAGGAGCTGTCCTTCACCATGAAGATGAAGTCGGTCATCGCCGGCGAGTACACCGCCCCGCCGGCGCAGGGACCCATGATCAGGCTGATCTGCGGGATCACGCCGCTGGCCATCACGTTGCGCTGGAACACCTCGGCATAACCGCCGAGCGAGGCCACGCCCTCCTGGATGCGCGCGCCGCCGCTGTCGTTGAGGCCGATGACCGGGGCGCCGACCTTCATGGCCTGGTCCATCACCTTGCAGATCTTCTCGGCATGCGCCTCGCTCAACGCGCCGCCGAAGACGGTGAAATCCTGGCTGAACACGAACACCAGGCGGCCGTTGATCATGCCGTAGCCAGTGACAACGCCGTCGCCGGGGATCTTGTTGTCGGCCATGCCGAAGTCGGCACAGCGGTGCTCGACGAACATGTCCCATTCCTCGAACGTGCCCTCGTCGAGCAGCAGTTCGAGGCGCTCGCGGGCGGTGAGCTTGCCCTTGGCGTGCTGCGCGTCGATGCGCTTCCTGCCGCCGCCGAGCTGGGCCGCGGCGCGTTTGCGCTCGAGTTGTTCGATGATGTCGTGCATGCTGAGTGGCTCCTCGGTCCCGCGTTCGATTCAATTCATCAGGGCGATCAGGCGGCGTGCCGCCACGGACGCCGCGACGCGGCCCGCGCGCACGTCGTCGCGCAGGCCTGGCAGCGCAGCAGCCACCTTCGAATGGCCGCGAAAACGTTCACGCAGCAGCGACTCGATGCGCTCCCACATCCAGGCTTCGTCCTGCTCGTGGCGGCGCGCGGTCAGGCGGCCGCTGTCGGTCTGCAGGCGGCGGAACTCGCTCACCGCCGACCAGAAGTCGGCCAGGCCCTCACCGCTGACGGCGCTGATGCGCAGCACACGCGGCTTCCACAACGTGTCGTCGCGTTCATCGGGATGGCCCTGCTGCTGCATCGTGCGCAGCGACGACGTGATCTGCGCCTGCGCACGCATCGCCGCCGCGGCGTCGAGATCGGTCTTGTTGATCGCCACCAGGTCGGCGAGCTCCATCACGCCGCGCTTGATGGCCTGCAGGTCGTCGCCGGCGTTGGGCAGTTGCAGCAGCACGAACATGTCGGTCATGCCTGACACCGCCGTCTCGCTCTGCCCGACGCCGACGGTCTCGACGATCACGATGTCGTAGCCCGCGGCCTCGAGCACCAGCATCGCCTCGCGGGTGTTCGCGGCAACACCGCCCAGCGTGCCACCGGTCGGGCTGGGCCGGATGAAGGCGTTCGGCTCGACCGACAAGCGCTCCATGCGCGTCTTGTCGCCCAGGATCGAGCCGCCCGAGACGCTGGACGACGGGTCGACCGCCAGCACGGCGACACGATGGCCCTGCCCGATCAGGTAAAGGCCCAGCGTCTCGATGAAGGTGGACTTGCCGACGCCCGGCACGCCCGAGATGCCGAGTCGGAACGACTGGCCGGCCTTGGTCAGCAGCGCGTTGAGCACCGGCTCGGCGCGCGCGCGATGGTCGGGCCGGGTGGATTCGAGCAACGTGATCGTCTTGGCCACCGCGCGGCGCTGGCGCTCGCCGGAGGCGGCGACCACCCCGTCGACCAGGGCCTGATCCGCGGCGCTCAGCATGGCGGCTCGTCGACCTACTTCTTCAGCGACGCGCGAATCTGCTCGAGCACGTCTTTCGCGCTCGCCGGAATCGGCGTACCGGGACCGTAGATGCCCTTCACGCCGGCGGCATACAGGAAGTTGTAGTCCTGCTGCGGCACCACGCCGCCGACGAAGACGACGATGTCGTCGGCGCCCTGCTTCTTCAGCTCCGCGATGATCGCCGGCACCAGCGTCTTGTGGCCGGCGGCGAGTGTGGAGACGCCGACCGCATGCACGTCGTTCTCGATCGCCTGGCGCGCACACTCCTCGGGCGTCTGGAACAGCGGCCCGATGTCGACGTCGAAGCCGAGGTCGGCGAATGCGGTGGCCACCACCTTGGAGCCGCGGTCGTGGCCGTCCTGGCCGAGCTTGGCGATCATTACGCGCGGCCGACGGCCCTGCTCCTGCGCGAAGGCCGCGATCTCGCCCTTCAGCTTGTCCCAACCCTCGGCCGAGTCGTAGGCTTTGGCATACACACCGGTCACCTTCTGGATGTCGGCGCGGTGGCGCCCGAAGACCTTCTCCAACGCATCGCTCACCTCGCCCACCGTGGCGCGCAGGCGCATGGCCTGGATGCTCAGGTCGAGCAGATTACCCTGGCCGGACCGGGCAGCGGCGGTCAGCGCGTCGAGCGCCTCTTGCACCTTGGCGCCGTCGCGCGACGCGCGGATCTTCTTCAAGCGCTGGATCTGCCCGTTGCGCACCTTGACGTTGTCGACCTCGAGGATGTCGATCGGCGCCTGCTGGTCGAGCCTGTACTTGTTGACGCCGACGATGACGTCGCGGCCGCAGTCGATGCGCGCCTGCTTCTCGGCGGCGCTGGCTTCGATCTTGAGCTTGGCCCAGCCCGAGGCGACGGCGCGTGTCATGCCGCCCTGGGCATTGACCTCGTCGATGATGGCCCAGGCGGTGTCGGCCATCGCTTGAGTCAGCGACTCCATCATGTAGCTGCCGGCCCAGGGGTCCACCACGTTCGTGATGTGGGTCTCTTCCTGGATGATCAATTGCGTGTTGCGCGCGATGCGCGAGCTGAACTCGGTGGGCAGCGCGATCGCCTCGTCGAAGCTGTTGGTGTGCAGGCTCTGCGTGCCGCCGAACACCGCAGCCATCGCCTCGATCGTCGTGCGCACGACGTTGTTGTACGGGTCCTGCTCGGTCAGGCTCCAGCCGCTGGTCTGGCAGTGCGTGCGCAGCATCAGGCTCTTCGGCGACTTGGCATCGAACCCCTTCATGATCCGGCACCACAGCAGGCGCGCGGCACGCATCTTGGCGATCTCGAGATAGAAGTTCATGCCGATGGCCCAGAAGAAGCTCAGCCGCCCGGCGAACTCGTCGACATCCAGCCCCTTGGCGACCGCGGTCTTCACGTACTCCATGCCGTCGGCCAGCGTGAAGGCGAGCTCGAGCGCCTGGTTGGCGCCGGCCTCCTGCATGTGGTAGCCCGAGATCGAGATCGAGTTGAACTTGGGGCACTTCTTGGCCGTGTACTCGATGATGTCGGCCACGATGCGCATGCTCGGCTCGGGCGGATAGATGTAGGTGTTGCGGACCATGAACTCCTTGAGGATGTCGTTCTGGATCGTCCCCGAGAGTTGCTCCTGCTTCACGCCCTGTTCTTCTGCCGCCACCACGTAGCCGGCCAGCACCGGCAGCACGGCGCCGTTCATCGTCATGCTGACACTCACCTTGTCGAGCGGGATGCCGTCGAACAGGATCTTCATGTCCTCGACCGAATCGATCGCCACGCCGGCCTTGCCGACGTCGCCGGTCACACGCGGGTGGTCGCTGTCGTAGCCACGGTGGGTGGCGAGGTCGAACGCCACGCTCACACCCTGCCCGCCGGCGGCCAGTGCGCGGCGGTAGAAGGCATTGCTTTCCTGCGCGGTGGAGAACCCGGCGTACTGGCGGATCGTCCAGGGGCGCACGGCGTACATCGTGGCCTGCGGTCCGCGGATGAAGGGCTCGAAGCCCGGCAGAGTGTCGGTGTGCGGCAGCGCCGCCGCGTCGGCCGCGGTGTACAGCGGCTTGACGGTGATGCCCTCGGGCGTGACCCAGTTCAGCCCCTCCAGGCGACCGCCGGGCGCCTGCCTGGCGGCGGCCTGGCGCCACTGAGTCAGGCCGGCGGCTGCGAATTCGCTCGACTGCGACATCTCGTACTCCTTGACGCGCGATGCGCATGGACCCTTGTCATCCACAGCGCGTCGGCCTATCATCCGCGCGCATTATGCATAATTATGAATGCAAAACCAACACTGGCCTGACAAACCCGCGATGAATGCGCCCTCTTCCGCCGGACAGCTGCGCGACCTCGGCGCGCCGATGCCGCTGCGCCAGCGCGCGCTGTACCAGGAGGTGGCCGAACGCCTGCGCCAGAAGATCTTCGCCCGCGAGCTCGAGCCCGGCGCCTGGATCGACGAGTTGCGCCTGGCCGGCGAATGGGGCATCAGCCGGACGCCGATGCGCGAGGCGCTCAAGGTGCTGGCCGTCGAAGGCCTGGTGACGATGAAGGTGCGGCGCGGCGCCTACGTCACCGAGATGTCGCGCGACGACGTGGCACAGGTCTACCGCCTGCTCGCCCTGCTGGAAAGCGACGCCGCCGGCGAGGCCGCCGCCCGCGCCAGCGATGCCGAACTCGACGCGCTGCAACAGTTGCACGAGCGGCTGGAGAAGCAGGCGCGACAACGCGACACGTTCTTCGCCACCAACGAGCAGTTCCACTACAAGTTGCTCGAGATCGCCGGCAACCGCTGGCGCCAGCAGATCGTGAACGACCTGCGCAAGGTGATGAAACTGAACCGCCACCACTCGTTGCTCAAGCAGGGTCGCATCAGCGAGTCGCTGGCCGAGCACCGCGCAATGATGGCGGCGTTGCGGGCCCGCGATGCGGCGCGCGCAACGCGCTTGATGCGCACGCACTTCGAAAGCGGGCTGAAGGCCGCGACGGCTTGACGACGCGGCGGCCGACCGTGGCCATCTACTCCGTCGCGTTGCACAAGCCCATCCCCAACACGTAGTCGCCACGCGAGCGACTGTTACGGGTTCAGCGCCCGCCGTTGCTCGTTTGTCCTATGTGCGCGCTGCCGAATCGGGCAGACGATGCCCCCCAGAAAATTTCATTTCAATGACCGGCGTGCCGCAGCGCGCCAGCATCCGGGGAGAGACACCATGCAGCGACCCATGCGACTGGCCCTGACCGGGGCCGTCTTCGCCTTGCTGGCCTCGTGCGGCGGAGGCGGCTCGCCCGACCTCGGCGCGACGTCGCCGCAACTGGCCCAGGCTACGCCGACCCAGCGCACGGAAGGCAAGCTCGGCGCGGCCGAACGCAATTCGCGCGTCTACATCGTGCGGCTGGCCGAACCGGCCGTCGCCGGCTACCGGGGCGGCATCGGTGGCCATGCCGCCACCCGGCCCGCGCAGGGGGAGAAGCTCGATGCCACGCACCCGAACGTCGTCAGCTACCGCAAGCATCTGTCCGAGCGCCAGGATGCCGTGCTCAAGAGCAGCGGCGTAGCCCAGGCTTTGCGCAACTACGGCTACGTGTTCAACGGCTTCGCGGCCCAGCTGACCGATGCGCAGGCGCAGAAGCTTGCCGGCACGCCGGGCGTCGTCTCGGTCGCCAAGGACGAGCTGCGCAGCGCCGACACCTCGTCGTCGCCGAACTACCTCGGGCTGACCGGCAGGGACGGCTTCTGGAACGAGCAGGACGCCAAGGGCGAGAACATCATCATCGGCATCATCGACTCCGGCATCTGGCCGGAGCATCCGAGCTTCTCGGATCGACGCGGGCGTGACGACGACTCGAAGCGCCGTGGCGACGACGACGAGCGCAGCTACGGTCCGATCCGCGGCTGGAACGGTACCTGCATGGCCGGGGAACAGTTCACCAAGCGGGACTGCAACCGCAAGCTGATCGGCGCCCGCTACTACAACTCGGGCTTCGGCGGCGACGCCGGCGTCAAGAAGATCTTCCCCTACGAATTCAACTCGCCGCGCGACTACGACGGGCACGGCACGCACACGGCGTCCACCGCCGGCGGCAACGAAGGCGTCCCGGTGACCGGCGACGCCTCGGCCTTCGGCCGGATCAGCGGCATCGCCCCGCGCGCGCGCATCGCCATGTACAAGGCGCTGTGGCACGACGACTCCGTGCCCACGTCGACCGGCTTCAACAGCGACCTGGTGGCCGCCATCGACGACGCCGTCGCCGACGGTGTCGATGTGATCAACTATTCGATCAGCGGCACGCGCACCAACTTCGCCGACCCGGTCGAGATCGCCTTCCTGTTTGCCGCCGAGGCCGGCGTCTTCGTCGCCGCCTCCGCCGGCAACAACGGCCCGACCGTCAGCACCGTGGCACACCCCTCGCCGTGGATCACCACGGTCGCCGCCGGCACGCACAACCGCGACGGCAAGGGCTCGGTCACGCTCGGCAACGGCGCGACATTCACCGGCGCCTCCTACACAGCGGCCGTCGGTCCGAAGCCGCTGGTCGATGCCTCACTGGTGGCCAGCGCCGGTGCGGTACCGGCGGATGCAGCCCGCTGCTTCCTCGCAGCCGACAGCGTTTCCGGCGTGGCGCAACTCGATCCGGCCAAGGTGGCCGGCAAGATCGTCGTCTGCGAGCGCGGCGGCAACGTGCTGGTCAACAAGGCGCAGGCCGTCAAGGACGCCGGCGGCGTGGGCATGATCCTCGCCAACACGCCGACCAGCGCGAACACCACGCTGCCGATCCTGCACGTGATCCCGACCGTGCACATCCCGTTCACCGACCTGACGGCCTTCAACGGCCTGAAGAGTTATGCCGCCGGCGCCGGCGCCACGGCCACCATCGCCGCGGCCACGCTGGTGTTCGATGTCGCATCGCCGTTGACGGCGTCGTTCTCGTCGCGCGGGCCCTTGCTGGCCGGTGGCGGCTCGGTCCTGAAGCCGGACCTGATCGCCCCCGGGCAGGACATCCTGGCCGGCGTGGCCCCACCGGCGAACAACGGGCGCCTGTACGACCTGTACAGCGGCACCTCGATGTCGAGCCCGCATGTCGCCGGCCTGGCTGCGCTGATGAAGGAGGTACAGCCGCGCTGGTCGCCGATGGCGATCAAGTCCGCGCTGATGACGACCGGCGCCGACGTGCTCGACGGGCCGAACACCCATCCGCTGGTCATCTTCCGCCAGGGAGCGGGCCACGTGCAGCCGAACAACGCGGCCGATCCCGGCCTGGTGTTCGACTCGGGCTTCAACGACTGGCTGGGCTTCCTGTGCGGCACGGCCATCAACCCGGTCAACTGCACCGCTGACGGCATTGCCGTGCTCGACCCGAGCGACCTGAATACACCGTCCGTCGCCGTCGGCAGCCTGGTCGGCTCTCGCACCATCACGCGCCGCGTGACGAACGTGAGTGACGGCACAGCCACCTACCGGCCGTCGATCGCCGGCATGACGGGCTTCAACGTCTCGTTCTCGCCGTCGTCGATCACGCTGGCGCGCGGGCAGACCAAGTCGTTCAACGTGACCTTCACCCGCACGACGGCCGCGCTGAACGAGTACGCGGGAGGCCAGCTGACGCTGTCCGGCGGCACATCGAAGAAGGCGCGCGATCAGCACAAGGTGCGCATTCCGGTGGTGCTGAAGCCAGTGGCGCTGGCAGCGCCGGCCGAGGTCAGCGGGTCGTACGGCGTGAAGTTCGGCTTCAGCGGTCCGTTCACCGCGACGGCGCGCGGCCTCGTGCCGGCGATCACCACGGCCGGTTCGGTGGCGACGAACGGCGCGGTCGAGATCAAAGTCGACATCCCTGCCGGCACCACGCTGGCCCGCTTCTCGCTGTTCGATGCCAACGTCAGCGCGGCGAGTGACCTGGATCTGGAGGTCTACAACGCGGCCGGCGCCCTGGTCGGATCCAGCGGCAGCGGCACGTCGGCCGAAGAGGTGAACCTGGCCAATCCTGCTGCCGGCGCCTACACCGTTCGCGTGATCGGCTTCGCCACGCCGGGCAACGCTCCGGTGAACTTCACGCTGTTCAACTGGGCCCTGGGCAGCACGGCCGCCGGCAACATGACGGTGACGGCACCGGCGACGGCGACCACCGGCGCCACCGGCACCATCACGCTGGCTTTCAACGGCTTGCTCGCCGGCGTCAAGTACATCGGCTCGGTGGTCTACGCAGGCGATCCGGCGGTGCCGGGGCCGACCGTCGTGCGAGTGAATCCTTGATCGGCTGACACGAGACGCGATCGCTGCGACGGGCCCCGGGATCGTCTTCCCGGGGCCCGTCACCTTTGCGCGAGCACCCGACCCGCGCAGGTGCAGGCACTACCGGCGCGGACTCAGCTGCGACGGCGCCTCGATCTGCCCCTCGGGGCACAGGAACGGGTTGCCGCGCACGCTGGCGTGGTACTCCAGCGTCGCCGTGCCCGCGACGATGCGGATGCGATAGCCGTCGACCAGCACCTGGGTGTACTGGCGGCCGGGCTGCGGGCAGCCGAGCGAGCCGTCGGGCCATGTCACCGCCTCGGCGAGCGTGACGCGCAGTTGCGCGGCATCGCGGCGGGTACGCCGTGCCGCGTCCTGCAGCGCGGACTCGACCTTGGCCTTCAACGAGCTTGCTGCGGTGTTGGGTGCCGTCACGTTGCGTCCTTCCTGCCCGGACTGCGCGGTGCCGCCCTGGGCCGCGCCGCAGGCCAGCGCCGACCAGACGGTCGCTAGCGCGAGCGCGTCAGCGCGCCGCGCCCACGACCAACGCATGCCCCGCCCGCGGATCCACCTTTCCCTTGGCCATCTGCGCCATCAGCGATACCGCCGCCTCGAGGCCTCGGTGCCTCTCGATGCGCAGCCAGGGATCGCCGGTCTGCAGTGCGCGCGAAAGAAAGAGGCGCTGGCTGCCGACCAGCCGACGCTGGAACTCCGCCGGCCCCCAGGCCTCGATACGCCGGCGCACCTGGTCGGGCGTGAAGAAGAACGTGGGTTTGGCGCCGGGCAGCGGCGCCTCCTTCGGACCCACGCTGAACTGCGTGGCGCCGATCACCGCGCTGTGGCGCAGCGCGTCGCCGAAGTGCCCGTGCAGCCGCGCACGTTGCGCAGCGCTGCCCGAGAAGTCGGCATACACGCTGGGCGTCGTGGGGGCTAGCGACGCCACCTCGTCGTAGCTGAGCACGCGGTCGTAGCAGCCGAGCGCACGCACGAAGTCGCGGTTGGCGGCCGACGTGAGGCCGACCACGTCGATGCCGCCCGGCGGCTGCTTCAGGCACCAGGCGGTGGCATACGCCGTCTTGCTCGACGCGCTGGACAGGATTACCTGCGTCGCACCGAAGAACGATTGCTCGCGCAAAAAGTCGCCCAGCAGATAGGCGGTGGTGAACAGCGGCCGCACGATCATCAGCGCATCCTCGTCGTCGCGGCAGTAGTCGGCATCGGCGGCGCAACGGACGTAGCGGTTGTAGACGGCCGGCAACCCCGCGCGATGCGCGGCCGCGTCGACGAAACCCTCCGCCGTCACCCGCGCCGGCTGCACGCGCAACTGTTCGGCCAGCGGCAGGTAGCCGTAGATCCGCTCGCCGACCGCGATGCCGGGCACCGTGCTGGCCACCACGTCGGCGAAGCCCCACACCGGCACGATGCCCCAGTCGGGGTCGCCGCTGGGAAAGAACTGCCAGTAGTGCATCTGCTCGCCGAACAGCGCGTAGGTGATGTTGTTGGTGGTGATCGCCACCCGGCTCACCGCCAGCTGCAGCTGGCCGGGCGGCAGTGCTGCATCCAGCTCGACTGCGTCCAGCCGATGGACCGACGCATCGCCCTTGCGCGTGAGCAGGCGCTGCACCCTCATGCGTGGCCCTAGCGGATCACCAGCCGCGCGGCGCCTTCGGCAGCGCCGATATGGCCGATCTCGGCCGCGGCCGCGAAGCCATGGCGGTGGAACACCGCCAGCACATCGGCCACCGACGCTGCGTCGCACGACACCAGCAGCCCGCCGCTGGTCTGCGGATCGGTCAGCAGCGCCTTGTCGGCCGCGGCAAAGCCCTCGGGGAGCACCACCTCGGCGCCGTAACCGGCCCAGTTGCGACCGGACGCGCCGGTGACCATGCCACGCGCCGCCAGCTCGCGCACGCCCGGCAGCAGCGGCACACGCGCCCAATCGATGGTCACGCTGGCCTGCGCGCCCCGCGCGATCTCGAGTCCGTGACCGGCGAGGCCGAAGCCGGTCACGTCGGTCAGCGCGTGCACGCCGGGCAACGCCGCGAGATCGGGGCCAGGCGTGTTGAGCTTCGTGGTCGTCGCGATCATCTGCTCGTAGCCGGCCGGGTCGAGCTGGTCCTTCTTCAGCGCCGCCGACAACACGCCCACACCGAGCGGCTTGCCGAGCACCAGGCGGTCGCCGACTTTCGCATCGGCATTACGCTTCACGCGCTTGGGGTGCACCAGGCCGAGCGCGACGAGGCCGTAGATCGCCTCGACCGAATCGATCGTGTGGCCACCGGCGATCGGGATGCCGGCGGCGCGGCACACCGAGTTGCCGCCCTCGAGGATCTTGCCGATCACGTCGGTGCTGAGCACGTTGATCGGCATACCCACCAGCGCCAGCGCCATGATCGGTGTGCCGCCCATCGCGTAGACGTCGCTGATCGCATTGGTCGCGGCGATGCGGCCGAAGTCGAACGGATCGTCGACGATCGGCATGAAGAAGTCGGTCGTCGCGATCAGCGCCTGCTCGTCGTTGAGCTGGTACACCGCCGCGTCGTCGGCGGTCTCGATGCCCACCAGCAGCTGCGGCGGCACCGGCATCTTCGAGGTGCCCTTGAGGATCTCGCTCAACACGCCGGGCGCGATCTTGCAGCCGCAGCCGCCGCCGTGCGACAGCGAGGTGAGGCGAACTTCGGCGGACTTTTCCGGTGCATTCATGATGTGGGCTTCTCCAGCAGCTCGGCCACCAGGCCCAGCAAGGTGGCGCGTTCACGCGCCGGATGGAATAACGCGGCGCGTGACTCGCACTGGCGCCGCAGCAGCGCGAGCATAGCCGGATCGTCGCGGCAGCGCTCCAGCAGGGCTGCCAGCCCGGCCGCGTCGCCGACCTCGAAGCAGCCGGCATAGTCGTCGCCCAGCAGCCCGAGGTTGCCGTCGATGCGCGAGGCCAGCACCGGCGTGCCGCTCATCACCGCCTCGATCACGGTGTGCGCGCCGCCTTCCATGCGACTGGCCTGCACCAGCACGTGGGCGCGCTGGATGCGGTCGCGCGCGGCGGCCGGCGGCAGCGGGCCCAGCCAGCGATAACGCGGCAGCCGCGCCGCCAGGGCCTGGGCCTGCGCGCCGAGCTCGGCGTCGAGGGCTGCGCCGACATGGTCGAACACGATGTCGCTGCGCTGCGCCAACGTTTCAGCGGCGGCCATGAAGGTCTCCGGCGCCTTCTCGGGGCGCAGATGGCCGACCATCAGCGCCCGCAGGCGCGTCGCGCTCTTGCCGGGCAGCGTGCGCCGCGCCGTCGCCGACTGCAGGCACACGCGCACCTTGTGGTGCAGGTCCGACGGCAGCGCCGCGGCGCCGCGTTCGTTGAGCACCACCAGCCGATCGGCGAGCTGCAGCGAGGCCTGCGCGGGCGCGTCGGTCCGGATGTCGCGGTACAGGTCGGTGCCGGTCAGCACGACGATCAGCGGCCGGCGCGGCTGCGCCGCGCCCCAGGCGGCGATCGACGCCGCCGAACGCCGCGCGTGCAACGCGATCATCACGTCGACCGCCTCGCCGCGCCAGGACTGGCAGACCGACACCGGATAATGCGCCGACAACCAGCGAGCCCAGCGCGACGCGGTATGCCAGTTGCCGTTGTTGGCCTCAGGCCCTGCCGGCGTGACGAGGCCGATGCGCGCGCGTGACATCGATGCATCCTAACGAATCCCCCACTCCTGCGTCGATCGACGACGCCGAAGCGGTACGTCACGGCCATGCCGATCTGCTGGCCGCTGCCGCGGCCGATTCGCGCGCCCGGCTGCTGCGCCAGTTCGACGCCTACTGCCAGGCGCTCGGTGCGCGCGGACTGGCTGTGCCGCAGTCGCCGGAGTTGAATCTGCCGTTGTGGGAGCTCGGCCACATCGGCTGGTTCGAGGAGTACTGGATCGCGCGCAACCCGCAGCGCCGGCTTGGCGTCGCGGCCGATCCGCGGGTCAGCCGCGCTGCGCCGCTGCGGGCGAACGCCGACGCGCTGTACAACTCGAGCGAGGTCGCGCATGCGCGTCGGTGGGGCCTGAGCCTGCCCGACGCGGCGCTCACGCTGGCCGACCTGCAACGCATCTCGCAGCGGCGCCTGGCCCTGCTGCTCGATGCGCAGGACGACGACGATGCGCTGTACTTCCATCGGCTGGTGCTGTTCCACGAGGACATGCACCGCGAGGCGTGGGTGTATATGGCGCAGAACCTCGGCTTCGCACCCGGCGTCGAGGTGACGGCGCCCGCCGCCAGTGCGCTGGACGGCCAGACCCTCGCCGTCGAAGGCGGGCTGGCGACCATCGGTTCGTCGGCTGACGGTTTCGTGTTCGACAACGAGCTCGGCGCGCACGAGATCGCGTTGCCCGGCTTCACGATCGACGCGGCGCCGGTGAGCTGGGCCCGCTTCCTCGAGTTCGTCGAGGCGGGTGGTTACGACGACGCGGCCCACTGGACGCGCGAAGGCTGGTCCTGGCGCAAGCGCCACAGCGCGGGCCATCCCCGCTATCTGGAGCGCACCGAGGACGGCGCGTGGCAGTGCCGGCAGTTCGGCACGTCAGCAACGCTCGACCCTGCACTGCCGGCCATGCACCTGAGTGCGCACGAAGCACAGGCCTGGTGCCGCTGGGCCGGCCGCCGGCTGCCGAGCGAGGCCGAGTGGGAGCACGCCGCCGTCACGGCGCGCGAGTCCGGCGCCGCCTTCGACTGGGGTCAGGTGTGGGAGTGGACCGCCAGCGGCTTCATGCCCTACCCCGGCTTCGTGGCGCATCCCTATCGCGACTATTCGATGCCCTGGTTCGACGCCCGGCCGGTGCTGCGTGGCGCCTCGTTCGCCACCGCGCCTCGCATGAAGCATCCGCGTTATCGCAACTACTTCACCGCCGATCGCAACGACATCTTTGCCGGCTTTCGCAGCTGCGCGACATGACACCATCAGCCGCGCCGCTCAGGCGGCGGCGTGGAACACCGCGAACCAGCGCTGCGCATCGGTCCACCAGGCGGTGCGGGCAAAGCCGGACTCGCGAAGCAGTGCGGCAAATCCTTCGAGGCTGTACTTGTACGAGTTCTCGGTATGCACGCGTTCGCCCTCGGCCAGGTGCCGCTGGCCGCCCCGCCAGCGCAGCTGGAGCCCGCGCCGGGCCTGCAGGTGCATCTCGATGCGGCTCTCGCGCTCGTTGAACAGGGCCACATGGTCGAAGTCCTCGAGCCGGGCATCGCAGCCGAGCAAGGCGTTCAATCGGCGCAGCAGGTTCAGGTTGAATGCAGCGGTGACACCGAGCGGGTCGTCGTAGGCGAGTTCGAGCACCGCCCTCGGCTTGATGAGGTCCACTCCGACCAGCAGTGAGCCGCCGGCGACAGCCGTGTGGCATTGGCGCAGGAACACGAGCGCCTCGTCCGGCGTGAAATTGCCGATGCTCGAGCCAGGGTAGAACAGCAGCCTGGCGCCGTCGCCCACCGCATCGGGCAGCATCAGGCGGCGCGAGAAATCGATGCCCACGCCGAGCATCTGGATGGCCGGGAACTGCCGTTGCAGGTCGGCCAACGCGTCGCGCAGATAGTCCACCGAAATGTCGACGGCCACATAGGACGACGGACGCAGCACCGGAAACAGCCGCGCCGCCTTGCGGCAGCTGCCGGCACCCAGATCGACCAGCGTGCGCACCGGCCCGACGGCCGCCGCCATCGCCGCGCCGTGCGCATCGAAGATGGCTCGCTCGGTGCGGGTCGGGTAGTACTCGGGCAGCTCGGTGATCGCCTCGAACAGACGCGAACCCAGCGCGTCATACAGATACTTCGGCGCCACCCGCGCCGGCTGCTCACGAAGGCCGGCCGCGAGTTCGCCCGCCGGATCGGGTGCGTCCGCCGGGGCGTCGATGGTGATCAGGCGCGGCTCGACCATGGCGGCCCAGTATCGTTGTCGAAGACCGCATCATGCTGCGGGAATTCCATGTGTAAGGTTTAATGGCGCCCCGGCGACTGGGGCTTGATGGGCCCCGACCGCCGGCCCGCCTTCGATGCAACCGAACCCAGGAGAACCCCCATGCTCAGCATTTCGCCTTCGCGGACTTTCAAGGCGCTGATGAGCTGCGCGCTGATCGCCTTCGCCACGATCGGCCACGCGCAGCAGGTGTTTCGCATCACCGCCATCCCGGACGAATCGCCGACCGAGCTCGCGCGCAAGGCGGTGCCGCTCGTGAAATACCTGGAGAAGCAGCTCGGCATGAAGGTCGAGTGGACGCCGGTGACCGACTATGCGGCTGCCGTGGAAACGCTGGTGAACAAGAAGGTCGACCTGGCCTGGTTCGGCGGCTTCACGTTCGTGCAGGCCAACCACCGCTCCGGCGGCAAGGTGCTCCCGCTGGTGCAGCGTGAGGAGGACGAGAAGTTCCGCTCGGTGTTCATCACCAGCGACCCGGCGATCAAGTCGCTGGCCGACCTGAAAGGCAAGGACGTGAGCTTCGGCTCGCAGAGCAGCACCTCGGGCCATCTGATGCCGCGCAGCTTCCTGCTGCAGAACGGCCTCAACCCGGACAAGGACTTCAAGCGTGTCGCCTTCAGTGGCGCGCACGACGCGACCATCGCCGCCGTGGCCTCGGGCAAAGTGCAGGCCGGCGCGCTGAACATCTCGGTGTGGGAGAAGTTCGTCGCCGACAAGAAGGTGGACACCAGCAAGGTGCGTGTGATCTACACCACCCCACCGTACTTCGACTACAACTGGACCGTGCACGCCGACATGCCGGCCGCGCAGCGCGAAAAGCTCACGCAGGCACTGCTGTCGCTGTCGAAGGCCACGCCGGAAGGCAAGGAGATCCTCGACCTCCAGCGTGCCACGCGCTTCGTGCCCACCAAGGCCGAGAACTACAAGGGCATCGAGGCGGCCGCGGTGAACGCGGCGCTGCTCTGAACCCGCTGCGGCTGCGCCCGTGCAGCTGAGCTTCGATGCCGTCGACGCGCGGCACCCGGCGGCGCGCGCCGGCGCAGCGGCGGCGCTGCGTGCGCTATCGCTCGAGGTCGCCGCCGGCGAGCAGGTGGCTGTGATCGGCCCCTCGGGCGCCGGCAAGACCACGTTGCTGCACGTCGCGGCGGTCGCACTGCCGCCGCAGCGTGGCCATGTGTGCCTGGCCGGCGTCGACCCCTGGGCCGCGGGCGCGCGCGAACGGCGGCGCATGCGCACGCGCCTGTTTCTCGCGCCGCAGGTCCCGCCCTTGCCGCCGCGCCAGCGCGTGGTGACCTCGGTGCTCGCCGGCCGGCTGCCGGCGATGAGCCTGGCGGCGAGCCTGCGTTCGCTGTTCTACCCGATGCACATCGACCTCGCGCACGAGGCGCTGGCCCGCTTCGATCTCTCGGAGAAACTCTTCGAGCGGGTCGACCGGCTCTCCGGCGGCGAGCGCCAGCGGGTGGGCCTGGCGCGCGCGCTGGTCTCGCCGGCCAGCTTGTGGTTGATCGATGAACCGCTTTCTGCGCTGGACCCCACGCGTGCCCAGCAGGCGATTGCCACGCTCACGCAGCTGGCGCGCGAACGCGGGCACACGCTGGTGGCTACGCTGCACGACGTGCCGATGGCGCTGGCGAACTTTGCCCGCATCGTGGCGCTGCGCGACGGCGCTCTTGCCTTCGACCTGCCAGCCGCGCAGGTGACACCGGCGCATCTGCAGCAGCTGTACGCGCAGGAGAGCGGCGCAGCGGCCTCGCGCGCTGCGCCACCCGTGGCCGCGCCACCTGAAGCACCCGTCGCCGAGCCGGCGCGACCGGTGCTGCCCTATTGCCGATGAGCGCCACCGCTGCCGCACCCGCCCTGCGCGATCCGGCCTGGCTGCGCCGCACGTTCTGGTGGCTGCTCGCACTGGTGCTGGCCTGGCCGCTGCTGGTGGGCACGGAGTTCAAGCCCTGGGTGCTGTTCGACGAGCGCAACCGCGAGCCGACGCTGCGCTTCCTCGCCTCGTTCCTGCCGCCGGCGCTGGCGCCGGATTTCCTGTGGCTGGTGTTGCGCGAGACCTGGCGCACGGTGGCCATCGCCACCGCGGGCATCGCGCTGGCATTGCTGATCGCGGTGCCGCTGACGCTGGCCTCCACGCGTGTGTTGTCGATGTCGGCGCTATCGGGGCGCATGGCGACCGTGCCGTTCGCGCTGCGGCAGGGTCTGCGGGTGCTGCTGATCGTGCTGCGCTCGATTCCCGAACTCGTGTGGGCGCTGGTGTTCGTGCGCGTCGTCGGCCTCGGCCCCACGGCCGGTGTGCTGGCCATCGCGCTCACTTATGGCGGCATGCTCGGCAAGGTGTACGGCGAGATCCTCGAAAGCGGCAGCGACGGCGCGGCGCAGAACCTGCTGCGCAACGGCAGCGGGCGGCTGCAGGCTTTCTTCTACGGCCTGCTGCCCGGCAATGCCAGCGAGCTGACGAGCTACACCGTCTACCGCTGGGAATGCGCGATCCGCTCGTCGGTGGTGCTGGGCTTCGTCGGTGCGGGCGGCCTCGGCCAGCAGCTCGACGGCTCGATGAAGATGTTCGCCGGCGGCGAAGTCGCGACGATTCTGCTCGTCTTCGTGGCGCTGGTGGCCGCGGCCGACGCGTTCAGCGCGGCGGTGCGCCGCATGATGGATTGACCGCGATGCCCGCCCCCGAAGCCGCCAACACGCCGTACCGGCTGCCGCCGCGGCTGTTCGACCTGCGCTGCCGCGCCTGCTGGCTCGCGGCCGGCGTGCTGGTGCTGGTGGTGGCGAGCTTTGTCACGCTCGAGCTGCGCTGGCGCGATTTCTTCGCTGCCGACGCCGCGGCGAGCATGGGCCGCTTCGTGCGTGAGTTCTTTCCGCCGGACACCTCGCCCAGCTTCCTGGCCAAGGTGCTGCAAGGCACCTGGGAGACGCTAGCCATGTCGGCGCTCGGCACCGTGCTGGCCGCGGCGGCAGGGCTGACGCTTGCGCTGCCGGCCGCGCGACTGCACGCTGCCGACGCCGCGCACAGCCGCACGCCGGCACGCTGGCTGCTCAACGTGCTGCGCTCGATTCCCGAGCTGGTCTGGGCGGCGCTGCTGCTCATCAGCGCCGGCCTGGGGCCATTCGCCGGCACGCTGGCGCTGGCGGTGCACACCACCGGCGTGCTCGGGCGCTTGTTCGCGGAGGCGCTGGAGAATGCCGCTCCCGAGCCGGGCTTCGCGTTGCGCACGCAGGGTGTGACCGATCTGCGCATCTTCTTCTACGCCACCTTGCCGCAGGTGTTGCCGCAGCTCGTGAGCTACACGCTGTACCGGTGGGAGAACAACATCCGCGCCGCCGCGGTGCTTGGCGTCGTCGGCGCCGGCGGACTGGGCCAGCTGCTGGCGTTTCACATGGGGCTGTTCCACATGAACAAGACCTGCACCATCCTGGCCGCCATGCTGGTGCTGGTGGCCCTGGTGGATGGACTGAGTTATGCCGCGCGCCGCACGCTGACCCGCTGACGCGACAATCCGCCATGGGTGCACAACTCAGCATCAACCAGGCCTGGGCCGTGCTCAGCGTCGCGATCGTGTTCGAGGTGGCCGGCACCACCTGCATGCGCCTGAGCGAGGGCTTCAGCCGGCTGACACCGTCGGTGCTGATCTTCGTCTTCTATGCCGCGTCGTTCGCACTCAACACGCTGGTCATCCGCACACTCGGCCTGTCGGTGGTCTACGCGGTGTGGTCGGGCGTCGGCACCGTGCTGACCGCGATGATCGGCTACCTCTACTTTCGCGAGCCGGCCACCGCGCTCAAGATGGTCAGCGCCGGGCTCATCGTGATCGGCGTGATCGGCCTGCACTCGGCCTCGCGCGCCACCGCCTGACGCCCCCATGCCCGCACGCACGCCCAACGAGCTGTCGATCGAACGTTACCGCCGCTGCGCGGCCGGCTACGACGACTCTGCCCAGTACACGATGCCGCTGCGCCGGCGCACGATCGCGCTGC
>CALMQI010000371.1 GCA_937871935.1 uncultured Burkholderiales bacterium | reverse complement strand
TGGACAACCGTTTCGGCTCGCAGCGCAAGCAGGGCCAGAAGATGGCGGGCATGAACTCGTCCACCGTGCACTACGTTGTGTTCAAGCCGAAGCAGATCAAGTCCGCGATCGGCAACCGCGGCACATTCGACGCGAACGATCCGGACATCCGCGCCAGCACGCGCCGCCAGGACCTGTTCCCAGGGGAGTTCGCGAACGCGCGGACTACCGTGCCGACGAAGCGCCTGGTGTCTTCCAGCGGCGAGACGCTGGCCGGCGGAAACTCGAACAGCGCCGGAAAGCGCATCTCGAGCACCAAACAAGGCCTGGCCAATTTCTGGCGCTGGTTCGGTGACAGCGTGGCGACGGACGGCGACAACCGCCCGCTGGTGCTTTACCACGGCACGAACAGCGACGTCAGCACGTTCGAGACGAATCGCGAGTCGAGCAACAACTTCGGGTTCCTCGGCAACATGCCGGTGCGACGCGCTGGCGTGTTCATGACCCCGAACGCCGACCTGGCGCAGGAGTACCTGCGCGAGGGCGACGGGCAGAACGTCATGCAGGCCTACGCCAAGCTGGAGAACCCGCTGGACCTGCGGCACGGCCTCTCCGCAGAGGACGAAAACGCTCTGAGCGCTGCCGGCGTGAACACGCGGTACATCCTCAACGCGCAGCACTACTGGGAGCTGTTCGACAGCGACGAGGCGGGCCGTAACGAATTCGTTGACGGGCTGCGTGCGGCCGGCTTCGACGGCGCCGTTTTCCAGGAGAGCATGGGCGAGGCAACCGGCGACACGTACGTCGCCTTCGAGCCCGAGCAGATCAAGAGCGCCACCGGCAACCGCGGCACGTTCGACGCGAACGACCCGGACATCCACCGCAGCACGCGCCGCTTCGCCGCGCCCTTGGTGCTCGGGGATCAGGAGCTGGTGTCCGAAACCCCGGATGGCCGGTTCTCGGTTTACAAGACCGGGCAGCGTGACCGCGGCGCCCGCGGTGCGGCGCCGGCCTCGCTGTACACCGTCCACGATGGCGAGACCGGAAAGACGAACAAGCTGCGCAACCTGAAAGAGATCGACTCGCTGGTGCACTTCCGTCGCACCGGAGAGCAGCTCGGCGCCTGGTTCAACAGCGACACGCCAGCGCCTGACGCCGCGCTTGTCCAGACCGACTCCACCAAGCGCACGCAAGATGACACCAAGGCCAGCCCCCGCCGCATCGTCGGCGACAGCGGCCGCACGTACACGCCGGCGCAGAAGAAGATGTTCTCGAACACCGGGCGCACTGTGGACGTGCCCACGTTCAAGGATCGCCTCACGGAGCTGCGCAAGGATCTCGGCAAGAAGATGGCCCAGGGCATCGCGGATCAGTTCGCGCCGGTGAAGGACATCACCGAGAAGGGCTACATGCTGATGCGCCTGAGCAAGGGCTCGAGCGGCGCGGTGGAGGCGTTCCTGCACCACGGCAAGCTGTCGGTGACCAGCGAGGGCGTCTACAACGCCGACACGTCGGGCGGCTTCATCGAGCGCCTGGGCGTGCCGCTGCACGGTGAGCTCGAGGACTTCCTGTGGTGGGTGGCGGCGAACCGCTCCGAGCGCCTGGCCGCGGAGGGCCGCGAGAATCTGTTCAGCGCGCAGGACATCGCGGCCGGCAAGAGCCTGGCCGAGGGCAAGACCGACTTCGACTACACGCTGCGCAACGGCAAGGTGACGCGCGACCGCTCGGCGATCTTCGCCGACGCGCTGAAGACCTTCGACGAGTTCAACAAGAACGCGATGGACGTGGCCGAGAAGTCCGGCCTGATCGACCCCGAGGCGCGCAAGATCTGGGAGCACGAGTTCTACGTGCCGTTCTACCGCGTGTCGGAGGACGACCGCGGATTCGTCGGCGGCAACGTCAAGAGCGGCATCGTGCGCCAGCGCGCGTTCAAGGCGCTGAAGGGCGGCACGGACAAGCTGAACAGCGACCTGCTGTCGAACACGCTGCAGAACTGGGCGCACCTGATCGACGCGAGCGCGAAGAACCGCGCCGCGGAGGCGACGCTGGAGGCGGCCGTGAATCTCGGCATCGCCACCGAAGCTGACGCGGACACGGTGCGGCAGATGGCGCGCAGCTCCGGCTCGCGCAACAGCACGGTCTGGTTCATGGACAGCGGCAAGGAACGCCACTTCGTTGTCGGCGACCCGTACCTGCTGACCGCGCTGAACGGCCTGGAGTTCGCCGGGCTGCGGGGCCCGCTGATGGACGCGCTGTCGTCGTTCAAGCACTGGCTGACGGTCGGCGTGACCGCGAGCCCGGCGTTCAAGATCCGCAACCTGATCCGCGACAGCGTGCAGGCTGTGGCCACGTCGCCGCTGTCGTACAACATCGCCGGCAACCTGAAGGAAGGCTTCAAGGCCAGCAAGCGCGGCACGCAGCCCTACGTCACCGCGCTGGCCAGCGGCGGCCTGATCCGCTTCGGCACGATGCTCGAAGGCCGGGCCAGCGACCGCGTGCGGCAGTTGGTGCGCATGGGCGTGGACGAGAGCACGATCCTCGACAGCGAGGACAAGATCGCCCACGTGCGCAACCAGGCCGAGAAGCTGTTCATGGCGTACAGCGAGATCGGCAACCGCGGCGAAGAGATCAACCGCTCGGCGCTGTTCCAGCAGATGCGGAAGCAGGGCGCCACCGAGGGCGAGGCCGCGCTGGCCGCGCGCGACCTGCTCGACTTCAGCATGCAGGGCGCGTGGACGAGCGTGCGCTTCTTCACCCAGGTGGTGCCGTTCATGAACGCCCGGATCCAGGGCCTCTACAAGCTGGGCAAGTCGGCGAAGGACGACCCGAAGCGGTTCGCGATCGTGCTCGGCGCCACCGCGCTGATGTCGCTGTCGCTGCTCGCGATGTACCACGACGATGACGACTGGAAGAAGCGCGAGGATTGGGATCGCGACAACTACTGGTGGTTCAAGATCGGCGGCACGGCCTACCGCATCCCGAAGCCGTTCGAGGTGGGCGCGATCGCAACGCTGGCCGAGCGCGGCGTCGAGCTCTTCACCGACGACGAGATGACGAGCAAGCGGTTCCTGAGCCGCGTGAAGCAGCTCGTGCTGGACAACCTGTCGATGAACCCCATCCCCCAGGCGGTCAAGCCGATCCTGGACGTGTACGCCAACAAGGACAGCTTCAGCGGGCGGCCGATCGAGTCGATGGGCATGGAGCGCCTGCGGCCGGACTACCGCTTCACAGCGGGCTCCAGCATGCCGGCACGCGCGATCAGCACGGCCGGCCAGACGGCGGCCGAGGCGGTTGGCGGCAACTTCATGTCGCCGGTGCAGGTCGACCACCTGATCCGCGGCTACCTGGGCTGGCTGGGTTCGTTCGCCGTCGGCGGCGCGGACATGGTCACGCGGCCGCTGACGAACGAGCCGACGCGCCCGACGGCCGACTACTACAAGCTGGCCAGCATGGGCTTCATCAGCGAGACGCCGGAGCGCAACAGCCGGTACATCACCGACCTGTACGCCCAGGCGAAGGAGCTCGACCAGGCGTACTCGACCTGGCAGGCCCTGGCCAAGCAAGGCAAGACCGCGGAGGCGCGCGAGTTCCTGGAGGACAACCGGGAAGCGATCGTGAAATCGCGCCGCTTCGACCAGGTGAAGCAGCGCGAGTCGCAGCTGAACGAACGGATCCGGATCGTGGAGCGCAGCGCCATGTCGCCGGACGACAAGAAGGCGGAGCTCAGGCGCCTGGCCGGTCTAAAAGACCAGCTGGCTAGGACCGTAGCCCCAGGCCAGCGCTGATCGTGCAAAAAGCCCAGGAGACTGGGCTTATACGGGCTGTATCACGACGCCGTACGTGAGAAGCTGCAGCACGATCCCCGCTATCCAGCAGGCGAGTCCGAAGCTGAAGATCCAGCCGGCGACGCGTTGAAAGTCCATCCGCAAACTCTACTCCGAGCGCCTAAACAGACGCCGGAGTAAAGTTTTCAACACTTCCAGGCCTTCATGGGCCAGGAAGCCGACGCACATCAACAACGCGAGGAATACGACACGGGCCATAGCTCATGGTACGCGTCGGCTAATCGCCTCGCCACGGTAGAATCGCGCATGCCTGGCATCGACATCTTCGCCCTCCCCTCATTCAGGGTGGGCCCTTACGTCACCCAGATTGTGCCGGGCGAGCCGCATGAATTCAAGCGCCGGGGCGCCCAGCTGCAGTACGTGCACGGCCACGAGCCGGCCAGGATCGCCGCGTGGGTCCCGCCCGGCCGGCAGCTCGAGCTGCTCGTGCGCCTGATCGTGTCGCTGATCCACTACCGCAGCGGCATCAATAACAAGTCGAACGAAGAGTCGCTCACGCACAGCGTGGCCACCGGCCTGGCCGAGCTGGCGCAGAACAGCCCGGAATTCTGGGTGCAGTTCAACGCCATGATGGGCGACCACTTCGGCCGCCGGGGCTGGGGCCTGCGGGCCGCTGGCCAGGGAGCGACGCCCGTGCAGCCGGCGCGCGTGGTGGCCGGCGACGAGGCTTTCCGGTTCGTGCGCATCAAGGAAACCGCCACGTACTGGGCCTGGTGCAACTTCAACGAGCGCCGTATCGAGATCGTCGAGACGCTGCGCGGCGCCAACCTGTGCGTCATCGTCATGCACGAGTGCCTGCACCTGATCCACTGGGCGGCCGGCATCGACAAGGTGAAGGTGGCCGGCACCCGAGAATTCATGCGCAAGCAACCGGCGGCCCTGCTGCGCTTCTGGCGCGACAACCCGCGGTTCTGGGCCTGGTGGCTCCACACGCTGGCCACCGCCCAGGCTGCGCCCACCGTAGCGCCGGCGTGGCCGGAGAGGGGCCGCGCATGAACCTGCCTGAAACCTGCCCCGCCTGCTCCGCCGACTTCAAGGGCGAGCCGATCCCCGAGCGAGACCAACCCTGGTTCGGCGGCGCCAAGTTCTTCAGCCAGGTGGTGTCGATCTACGATCGAAACCAAGACCGCACGACCGCCTGGCTGTGTCCGTTTTGCAACCACGAATGGCCTCGAGCCAGATAGGAAATCATGGCCTTTAACCCCCCAGTAACTGACGCCGACGCGATCGCCGCCTGCAAGGCGATGATCCAGCACGGGTCCCAGGTCCGTGCCGCCAAGGCGCTGGGCATCAGCCGCGGGGGCCTGGAAGGCCGGCTGCGCATGGCAGAGGCCCGGGGCCTCAACGCGCACAGCAACGTCGTGGCCGAGGACAACCCACAGGAGCGGATCCGGATCCTCGAGGCAGAGCTGAAGGTCCACCGCAACGCGGTGTTCGATGCCGACTTCATCAAGAGCCAGATCATCAAGCTGGACCGCCAGCTGGTCACGCCGCCGAACTGGCTGCTGCGCCCGAAGCGTGCGTTCAAGGGCGCCGGCGTGCCGACGCTGTTCATGTCCGACTTCCACTGGGGCGAGGTCGTCGACCCGAACCAGATCGGCGGCGTCAACACGTACGACATGACGATCGCGCGGGAGCGCCTGCGCACGATGGTCGAGGTGTCGATCGACCTGCTCGACAACCACATCGTCTCCGAGGGCGGGTACCCCGGCGTGGTGGTGGCGCTCGGCGGCGACATGGTCTCCGGCGACATCCACGAGGAGCTCAGCGCGACGAACGAGCAGGAGATGATGCCGGTCGTCGTCGACCTGTGGGGAAACCTGGCATGGGCGCTCGAGACGCTGGCGGCCAAGTACGGCCGCGTGTTCGCCGTGTGCGTCACCGGCAACCACGGCCGCAACACCAAGAAGATGCGCGCCAAGGGCCGCGTGTTCACCAGCTTCGACTGGCTGCTGTACCAGTTCCTGGCCAAGCGCTTCGAGAACGACCCGCGCATCAAGTTCCTGATCCCCGACGGCCCGGACGCCTACTACTCGGTGATGGGGCACCGCTACCTGCTGACGCACGGCGACCAGTTCCGCGGCGGCGACGGCATGATCGGCGCGCTGGGCCCGATCATCCGCGGTGACCACCGCAAGCGCAGCCGCAACGCGCAGATCGGCATGGAGTACGACACCATGTTGATGGGCCACTGGCACCAGCTGATCCAGCTGCAGCGCCTGATCGTCAACGGCTCGCTGAAGGGCTACGACGAATACGCCAACGACAGCAACTTCCCGTACGAGCGGCCGCGCCAGGCGCTGTGGCTCACGCACCCCGAGCAGGGCATCACCTTCAGCGCGCCGGTCAACGTCGACCGCACGCTCGACAGCAAGGGCCCGGCGCCGTCGTGGGTGGCCTGGACGGACACGAAGGCGTGAACATCTAGGTGTACAAAACGGGGCGCGCTGTGCGCCTCTAGTATGACAAACGCCACCTCCGGGTGGCGTTGTGCTTTGGAGCCCCCGGCGACGATTCGAACGCGCGACCGGCCGCTTACAAGGCGGCAGCTCTGCCAGCTGAGCTACGGGGGCAATCCTGGCTCCGGAGGGTGGTCTCGAACCACCGACGCGCGGATTAACAGTCCGCTGCTCTACCAGCTGAGCTACACCGGAAATGATCTTGGGGTGACGCGGGGAATCGAACCCTCGCCTGCAGATTCACAGCCTGCCTTGCTGCCACTACACTAGCGTCAACACTGTTTTAGTATAACTGGCAACCCTGGAGGGTGTCGATCCCCCGCAGCGCGGTTTTGGAGACCGGCCGGCGCCCGGCGCGCAGGGCCATTCTGTGGTGCCGGGCCTGGGACTCGAACCCAGAGAGGACTTGTTTCTGAGACAAGCGCGTATGCCAATTCCGCCAGCCCGGCGCAACTCGTGCGCGAGATCTTGGCGGAACCTTGGTGGATCGGGGAGGGGTCGAACCTCCGATGAACTAGCATGCTCCCGGGTTACAGCCGGGCCCTTTACCACTCAGGCACCGATCCGAAGATCAGGCGCAATAGCGATTTCGCCAATGGCGAAGTCGCAAAAACGTGGTCTGGGTGGCGGGACTCGAACCCGCGGCCTCCGTGTTCCGAGCACGGCCGTCTGCCTGGCTGACAATACACCCAGGTTGCGGAGGTCGTGGAGTCACGGCTTGCATGATTTTCGGATTCTAGCACGGTTGATTAAAGAGACGCTACTGGTGCTCAACCCGTACTCGGCGGCCAGGTGCCTGCCTTGCTCCCCGCGCTCCAGCCGACGCGCGATCTCGGCGTCACGCCGGTACTGCAGCGCGCGCCGCTCGGCGGTGATGCTGGCGTCGCGCAGCCTGGCGCGCACGGTGCCCAGAGCGGCGCTGCCGATCTCGTACGTCTGGAAGCGGTGACCGTTGGCGCAGTCGCGCGAGCGCTGAACGACGAAGCCCCTGAACAGTGGCCTCGTTGCCGCAACGTCGGACCACGCGCCGCAGCGTGGGCACTTCATGGCGCCGGCGCCTTGGCCTTCTCGGCCTTAGCGGCCTCCTCGGCGTTGGACGCGAGCTCGCAGTACATATCCACCACGTTGTTGGTGAACGACGTGATGGCCGCTGCCACCATGCCGAAGCCGGCGAGGATGCAGAGTCCGAGTAGGCAGGCTTCGAGCAACATGGTGAGTCCTTGGTGGCGCCCCCGGGGAGGATCGAACTCCCGTCAGCGGATAGACAATCCGCGGTCCTGCCACTAAACGACAGGGGCTTTGGTGGTACCCCGCCGGTGAATCGAACACCGCCGGTCGGCGTGAAAAGCCGATGCCCTAACCGCTAGGCGAGCGGGGCGAAAATTAGGAAGGTTCCGATATGACCCATCGTCACCAACAGCCGTTGGCCCGTGATCGGCGCTATACCGGCGCCGGGCGGACATTTGGCCCTGGAAGCGGGGGTCGGACTTGAACCGACGCCCTCCGGATTATGAGTCCGGCGCTCTAACCAGCTGAGCTACCCCGCTAGAAAACTTAGCAATCGTTGCACACGAACCGCTTGCGGAAGATCGGCACGATGCGCTTCCCGCCAACGATCTGGGGGAAGCTGTTGTACAGCACGGTCCCCGTTTGCAGATCACGGACGTTGTAGCGCCCGTACACGTCGGCGATGATGCGCAGGTCCACCGGCGGGATGTACCCCGGGTCGGAGGCCGACTCGGAGACGTTCACAGTCGTGAACTGCCCTTCGGTGATGGCCCCGATCTGTTGATCGATCTCGACCCCGTAGCCGGGGATGTACTCGATGGCGGACACCGTGCCGTTGTACTCGATCACCGCCGCCCAGTTGGTGGTATCCCACACCCACTGCCCGGCGCCACAGCCGTACAGGCAACGCGCGGCCAGCTCTTTGCGTGCTTGGGCGACCGCGGCCGCAGATTCATCACAGGCCGGTTCATCGGGGACGGCGACCGGCGGCTTCGGCTTGTTGTGGTCGACCGTCTCCGTGGGCCCGTCCGGATTCGGGCTGCCGGGCAGTTCGACCACAGGGGCCTGGCACGCGGACGGCGTCGGGTCTCCGCCGCCACAGGCGACGAGTGTCAGCGCGATGAACAGACTGGCGAAGAGCTTTTTCATGGTTGCCTTTCAGTTGAACTTGGTGAGAGTCTTGTTGACGATCTGGCGCTTCATCTTGGCGCCAGCCTGGCCGTGCGGGATTCCCTTGGCCACATCCTCGGCGTACCGATGATGCGGCTTGCGGTAACGCCGCGCTTGCGTGGCCGTCCTGAAGCCGGGCTGCGGTCGGAACGAGGGGAACCCCCCGCGCTCCATGCCCGCCATCATCGCGGCGGCCAGCATGGCCATGATCTTGTTGCCGAAACCCATATTCTAATCGTCCTTGCGATAAAACGTGAGCACAGATCCGTCGCCGGCCAGGGGGAGGCCGGGCGCCCAATCGAGCGGCTCGGCGAACACCTCCTCCAGGTCTTCGATGCGGTACCCTTTCCGCGGCACCGACCAGACGCCCTCGTCGTGGACCGTGAACCGCAGGCGGTCAGTGTACTGCGCCATCGCGTCGATGCGCAAGATCTTGTCGCGCAGAACGTCACGACTGCTGGCCTGGCACCAGTTCTCCACCCACTTGCCACCATAGCTGTCGATGCGCACCCAGCGATTGGCGTCGTCCAGGCCAGTGTAGCTGACGCAGTCCTGGCCGAACTTCCCGATGCGGATCTTCGGCTGCGGGTAGGCCAGGCAGCGGCCGCTGGGCAGCCGCATGAACAGGATGCCGTGCTCGATGAAGAACCGCGTGCCGTACGCGCCCTCCACCTCCTGCGTCTTGCCGGTGGCCACGCATTTGACGGCGGCCGTGTCCATCTTCTCCCAGAAGCCGGGCTTCTGGCCCATGTAGCTCTGGCCTGCGATCGCCTGGTTGGCCAGGCGCCACGCCACCTTGATCGGGTCGAGCTCCTCTTCCTTCAGCCCCATCTCGAGCGCGCCCATCTTGGCCAGCGCGCCCTTGCCGCCCTGGTACCCCAGCGCGAGCTCGGCGACCTTGCCCTTCTGCCGCAGCGGGTGCTTGCGCCCCTGGTCGATGAACGCCTGGAACTCGGCCCAGGGTACATGGAACATGGTCGACGCGCTGGCCTCGTAGATTTTCCCGTGCGTGCGGAACACCTCCAGGCGCCACTGCTCGCCGGCGCCCCACGCCAGCTTGCGCGCCTCGATCGCGCTGAAGTCGACGGCGAACAGCACCTCGTCGTCGTTGTCGGGCAGGAACGCCGTGCGCAGCAGCTGGGACAGGACGTACGACGGCGCGCCGAACATCATCTCGAGCAGCTCGAACTCGCCGGCGCGCAGCAGCTCGCGCGCGTAGGCCAGGTCCGCCAATATGTTGACGGGCAGGTTGTGCACCTGCACCCCGCGGCCCGCCCAGCGGCCGGTCCTGTTGGCTCCGTAGAACTGCACCAGCGCGCGCAGGAACTGGTCCCACGACGCGCGCTTGACCATGGCGTCGTACTTCTGCACCGACGTCTTGGCCAGCTGGATGCGCAGCTCGAGCACGCGCTGCACCACCTCGTTGTCGGTGTTCTTCAGCAGCTGCGGCACGACCTTCTTGTTCAGCGACTTGACGTCGATGTCGTCCGCCTGTTTGAGCCAACCCTTGAGCTGGGCCACGGAGTTGGGGTTGCTCAGGCCGGTGAGCTGCACCGCTTCGTCGAGCGCGCGCTTCTTGAACAGGGTGTCCAGTTTGACAGCGTTCTTCGCGAGCTCCAGGTCCACCCGCACGCCGCGGTCGTTGGTCTTCTGGTCGAGGATCCACGTAGCGCGCTCGATAGGGCTGATCGGGAACTTGTTGACCCGTCGGAAAATCTCCTCTTCGGCCAGCACGTCGTTCTCGCCGTACTTGATGAACAGCGCCCACTTCTCGGGGTCGTGCTCCGGCAGGTTGCGCGTGCGTTCGCCGTTGCTCTTCGTCGGCTTGCACGGGATGCAGAAGTACCGCATCGCGCTGTAGCCGGCGGCGATCTTCTTGTTGCGCAGCTTGAGGACCTTGCCGCAGCGGTCCAGGTCCAGCGGGAAGCCCAGCGTGGCGGCGTGGACCATCGAGCAGAACCACTGCTCGGCCGGCATATCCTGCAGCGTATAAGCCGCCAGCGTGGTTCTTTCGAAAGCACTGTTCCACGCGTGCTTGGCCACCGTGGGGTCAACTAGGTCGTCCAGCACTTGCGCCGGGATCTGCTCTCCATTGACCAGCTGTACGACATGCACGACGTCCTCAGGTTCATCGTGGTACCTGTATTGAAACAGAATCAGGGTGAAGTCGGGGTCCGCTACGTAGCGCCAAACACCGTTTTTCTTCAAGTCAGTCCGGCTGAACGATTCGACGTCTATCGACAGGTGCTTTCGAATCATAGCCGGTTCCAGACTCGACCTAGCGCCGGCCTACCGGTACGCAGCGCCCAAGACACGATGCCAGTGATAGCGCCCCGGAGCTCGATCTCCGCCTCAATTTGGCTCGGCCATACGCTGGCTGAACCGTCTGCGTTGAGCGCCCGTACGGCTTTTGACCGGCCCCCACAGCGACCGGCGGCTTTTGCGTGAGCGACATTACCCACACGATCACTCCACTCCAGATTAGTCGCCCGGTTCTTGCTGCGGTCGAAGTCCTTGTGGTTAACCTCCGGAAGGCCCGCAGGATTCGGGAGGAACACAGCCGCAACTAGCTTGTGAACAAGCTTGTAGCTCGTCTGGCCGTTGCGGTGCAGGCTCACGTCGACGTATCCGTCTTGACGGACCCGAAGTTTTCGGCCCCCCGGCGACCGCGGGCCCCGCACCCGCCCCTCAGAGCTGGCCTGATACCGGCCCTCGTAGCCGGGGATGTCGCGCCACTCTTCGGTCAACGCGTCGGTCTCCACTTCAGCGTCTTCGCGTCGAACAGCCGCAGCTCGCGCTTCAGCTGCGCCAGCGTGTGGCGGTCGACGCTACGCAGCGACGGCACGATCAGGTTGGCCATCTGGTTCGCGTACTGATCGACCGCGCTGCGCGCCTCGCGCGCCTGGCGCAGGGCTTCACTGATTGTCTCCCACGGATTGTCCACGGTCACCCTTTCTTCAAGGCTTTCAGTCGTTGCGCGGCGGCGATGTCAACGGCCCGGTTCCGCTCGTACGGCAACATGCGGCCGTCGGCCCCGCGCCTTGGCTGTTGAGCAACTTCGTGCCACGCCATGGCGACGTCCGCTTGTTCCGCACGCAGGCGTAGGAACGGGCGGAGCTCCCGCAAAAACGCAGCGGCCGTGGCGCTGTTAAGCTGCCAATTGAAGGCGGCCCGTTTTCGCACCAACCCTTCTTGCAGAAGCGACAGGTTTCCGCCGTACAGCCCCCGCAGCTCTACCAGTAGGGCGCGGGCCGCCGGGCCTACGTTTTGCGTTAGCTGCGTGCGCAGGTACCACACCCCGGAACCGTTCCGGTAGATCCCGATGGAGCCTTCCCCGTCGAAAAATCCGGCGTAGTATTCAGCCTTTGACACACAAAACCTGTTTTAGTGTGTGGACAACATCCACGAGATCAGCCTGCGCGCGCATCACAGCTTCCACGTCCTTGTACGCGGCCGGCGTCTCGTCGATCACGTCGGCGTCCTTGCGGCACTCCACGCCTTCGGTGGCCTTGATGTGGTCCTCGAGCGTGAACAGGCGCTTCGCCTCGTTGCGGCCCATCTTGCGGCCGGCGCCGTGGCTGCAGGAGCAGAACGCCTCCAGGTGGCCCTTGCCGCAGACGATGAACGACTTGGCGCCCATCGACCCCGGGATGATGCCCAGCTCGCCCTTCTGCGCCGACACCGCGCCCTTGCGCGTGACCATCACGTTCTCACCGAAGTGGCGCTCGCGCGACACGTAGTTGTGGTGGCAGTTCACCGCCTGCTGGTCGAACACGATCGGCTTCGGCACCTCGGCGACCAGCGCCTGGGACGCGTAGTGCATCATGATCTTGCGGTTCAGCTTGGCGAACTCCTGCGCCCAGTTCAGCGCGCGCCAGTACATCTTGAACAGGTCGCTGCCCTCCGGGATGTACGCCAGCTCGGCGTCCGGCAGGTTGATGAACCAGCGCTGCATGTCCTTCTTCGCCAGCTCGATGAAGTGGCTGCCGATCGCGTTGCCGATGCCGCGCGACCCGGAGTGCAGCATGATCCACACGCGCTGCTCTTCGTCGAGACAGATCTCGATGAAGTGGTTGCCCGTGCCCAGCGTGCCCAGGTGGCGGTGCGCCCGCTCGGCCGCGCGCTGCACGCGCTGGCCGGCGAATGCCGCGATCTCGCCCAGGTGCGTGGACAGGGTGTCGTGGAACTGGTTCATCACCAGGTCCGGCGCCGTGCCCCAGGCCCCGCGGTCGTTGGCGCCGCCGTTGTCCGTGCGGCCGTGCGGGATCGCTGCCTCGATCCGCGAACGCATCGGGTGCAGGTTGTCCGGCAGGTCGGACGCGGTCAGGCTGGTACGCATCGCCATCATGCCGCAGCCGATGTCGACGCCGACAGCCGCCGGCACGATCGCACCCTTCGTCGCGATGACGGAGCCCACGGTCGCGCCATTACCCCAGTGTGTGTCCGCCATGGCCGCCACGTGGCTGTGTATGAACGGCAGGCTGGCCACGTTATTCAGCTGCTCGATGGCCGACTGCTCGACCGGCACGCCGCGGACCCAGCCTTTCACTTTGGGGCCCAGCATCAGATAGCTCTGCTCAGACATGGGACCACCTCTTTCCGGACTTGATGCGGCTAATTTGCGGAGCGCCGACCCCATACCTGTGCGCCAAATGTTCATGCGTGTCCGTGGACGCGCGTATTTCAAGGACGTCGGCCGTGCGCAGTTTGCAAGTGCCGGACCGCTCTCCGACCGGCGGGTTATTGCGCCCCCGGGTATTGCGATCTTGCGCATTTTCATACTGCGTGCCGGGTACTACGTGACCCAGGTTGATGCACCGCCGGTTGTCGCACGTGTGGCGGGCTACGAGGTTACCGAGGGGGCCGTGCGTCTCTTCGTACAACACCCGGTGCATGTTTTGCGTTCGGCCGTCTTTGGAAAGCTCCGGGTACCCGTGGCCGTTGGGGCGGTGCGACGTGCAGACGTGGCAGCCGTTGTCGTCCTCCGTCCACTTTACCTCTCTCCTACGTACGACCGTCACGTCAGCGCTCCAAAGTCCGCGTCAGGATCGCGGTTACCGCAATGATGACGCGTCATCGTTTTAGTGTCAAGCAGAACCCAGCGCCCTTTCTCACGGCCCCAGTGCAATCGGTGCGCGCCGCAGTACATGCACGCTGGCCGGATGGCCGGGCGACTGACGCGGCCCCATGAGAACGAGCCATCCAGGATGGCCCGCTCTACCAGCTTGTCGGCGAGCTCGCCCACGCAACTACACCTTACCGCCCTTCGGGATCCCGCAGGGGAACGCGCCGTTCAGCGGCACGACGAGGAACCGGGCGGCCGGCGTCTCGGCCAGGAACTCTGGCAGCGAGGCCTCGACGCGCTCCAGTTCAGCGCGCACGAGCTCGACCAGTGCGGAGGGCTCCGGCTTCGGCGCGCAGTGCAGCGCGCCCCACGTGGCATCGAACGCGCCGGCCAGGTATATGGCGGCCGTGAACTGGTCCCGCGGATCGGCGGAGCGCAGGCCTTCGAGCAGCTGTTTGCCGTTGGCATACGACGGCGGGACGTCGGCGTGCGCCGGCGCGGACAGCGCGATCAGCGCGGCAACGAGGAGGGCCTTCACGCCGGGTCCCCTGCGCCGCCGACGGCCGCAGCCACCGGCGTCTTCTCGACCGGCGGAGCGCCCGGCGCAGCCTTGGGTGTCAGCTGCTCCTGCGCGCTGGTTTGCAGCCGGCTGATAAAGGCAGCCACCTCCATCACGTCCACGCCGAGCGGGTTGCGGTTCAGCGTCTTGACGAGGAAGTTGTGCTCGCTCAGCGAGACGGCGTGGGTGATCTGGGGTTCGGTCATGGTCAGAACGCCTTGCCGCCGACAGCGGCACGGGCCTCGGGCTTGTGGTCCGGGCGGACCGTGTTGTACGCCATCTTGGCGACGAACGCGTCGCCCAGCGGCAGCCGGCGGGCGCCGGCGTAGTCGAAGATACGGATCAGCGCGTCGGCCAGCTCCACCGCCTCGGACGGGAACTCGGGCAGGTGCTCGTCGGCCTTGCCCTTGCGCAGACCCTCGAGCGCCTCGGACACCTCGCTGTGGATCAGCGCGATCTTCTCGGCGGCCAGCGCCTTGCCGAAGCGGGTCTCCGCGCGCACTTCAGCGCGCAGGTTGTCCTTGCTGCCACCGATGCCCCACCAGCCCGCGTCGTATGACGTCTGGTGGCAGAGGTTCTTCAGATCGGTGACCGCGAGGGCCGCGTTGAACGCGACCGGGCCAGCGCTGGTTGCGATGCCGCTCATGACGTGATCTCCTTCAGTTGCCCCAGCCGGCACATCAGCACGGTGCCGTCGTCCAGGGTGACGGGGTACCAGGCACCACGGCGGCCGACACGCGGCTTGCCGGTGACCTTGCCGTTGGCACGGGTCTCGTTGAATCGCGTCACGCGGACGCGGGTGCCTGTCTTCATCTCAGCTTCTCCGTTGGTGGACCGGCTACTTAGCACGCCGCGGGTACCCTCCCGGCCTTGCCTCCGGTACTCTCGCCGCCCGCTACCGTTCGCCTGGGGCGCTACCCCGGGCCCGTTGACTTTACTTCTTGGCCTTCTCGGCCGGGAACAGGCCGTCGACCAGCTGGCGCATCTGCGTGATCTGCCGGTTGGTCAGGTCGTACTCGTCCATGTCCTTGAGCACGGCGGCGAAGTCGATGTCCTTCTTGGCCACGCTCTCGACGATCTTGCGCTCGGTGGTGATCAGCTTCTCTTCGAGCTTCGAGATCTCCAGGTCGGCCTTCGCGCGCACCAGGCGGATGCGCACCGGGGCGAGCATCTCGTCGACCTTTTCCTTGCTCGAGGCAAGAACGCTGCGCAGTGAATTGAAGTCCATGTTGTCCTCTCAGAGCAGCACGACTGCGCTGCGGTTTGGTTGCATCGGTTCGGCGACCAACTTCTTGGCCGCCTTGTGTACTTCGGCCGGGTCGGGCCCTTCGCCCCACGGGTACGTCGGCACTACCACCTGCTGCCGTGTCTGGTAGCGCATGCGATCGAGCTCGTCACGATGATGGCGTTCCATGCGCATCATCTCGTGGCGGTATCGCTCTTCCATCTCGTACGGGTTGAAGTTGACGGTCATGGTTGTTGGTGGGGCCCGAGGAGCTAACGACTAAGTCACCGCCGCTTGGTAGACGTCCTTCACGCGGCGGGCTCAGCTACGGGTTTTTCATCCTCGGGGTGGCCCTTTGAATTACAGAACGTCGGGCTCGTCCTCGAAGCCGCCGAAGTCGGCGTCCGGATCCGCCTCGCTGCCCAACGCCTCGCCGACCTGCACCATCTGCACGGTCCGCAGGCCGCAGCCGACGCCGCTCTTGCCCTTGGTGTAGCCGTACAGCGTGATGCCCAGGCGGCCGTAGTCGCCCGACTTGACGCCGCTGGTCAGGGCCAGCAGCTTGCCGCCCTCGCCGCGCTGCGTGCCGACGATCTTCGGCTGGCGGTCCTCGCTGGCCTTGGAGCTCAGCACGTAGTGGCCCTCGGCCGCGGGGCCGAACGACTCACCGTTCTGGCGGGTGTCCTTGTCGCCGTCGCGCAGCGGGTTCCAGAACTCGGGCGGCACCGGCTTCTTGCGGTCGGCGAACATCTCCTTCTTGATCTGCGCGATCGCGCCCTGGACGGCCTTGACGTCCTCGACGTTGGTCTTCGGGATCAGGATCTGGATGCCGTACTCGTCCTTGTTGGACTCGCTGTTGGTGTGCGTCTCGAAGATGTGCACGTAGGAGAAGCGCACCAACTTGCCGGCGCCAGCGCCGCCAAGGGTGAGATCGACACGGGGAAGTTTGTCAGCCATTCGAGATCCTCAGAATTTCAGATGAACAGAAGTAAAGAGCCTTGACTTTAACTCAGCTCTTCGGTGTGAGCGCGAGAACGATCGCACGGAAGATGTGATCCTTCGCGCGCTGCTCCACGGGCAGGTCCTGGTAGGGGACCATGCACGGGTGCTCCTTGGTGTCGGGGTTCTTCACCTCGCCCCAACGCCAGCCTTCCTCGAGCTTCTGCTCGAGCCAGGACTCGTGGCTCGCAGCCGGCCCGGCGTCGCGGTTGTTGGCGACGAAGATGACGCCCTTGACCGCGCTCTCGCGCTGCCACTCGGGCGCTTCGTTCCAGGGCAGCTGGTTGCCGTCGCCGAGCGCCGCGCAGTAGGCGCGGTTCACCTCGTGACAGACTTTCGCGATGTCGTGTGTGCTCAGGCTCATGGCCGGCCTCCCTGTATGTAGATGGTGGCCTCCGGCGTGGCCGGGACCGTGACTTCCGTGAGCTCGACGGCCGCCATCAGCGCATTGATACGGCGTGTATTCTCGGCCAGCACCTGGTCGCGCTCGCGCAACTCGGCGTGCAGCTTCTTGACAGCCGCCTCCTGGGCGTCCGCGCGGCTGCGCAGCGTGGCGGTCAGGCTGAGAAGCCTGTCGGTATGGTGGGCGTCGTCGTCTTCCCTTCGGGCCGCCATGGCCAGCTTGAAGGCCTTCTTGGTGAGGAACATCAGAACGTCTCCGGTCGTGCGATGCCGCGGGCCACGGCCATGAAACCCTGCTGCAGCTGCGTGGCGCCGATGCTGATCCAGCGCTGGTCGAACTCCGGGTGCAGCACCCGCAGCGTCTCGATGTACGCGCCGACCTGCACGGCCAACGCCTTGCCCTCGTTCATCAGCGCGGCTTCCGCCTCGCTCAGCTGCCGGTAGCCCGTGATCTTGGGCTGAATGAAAGTCTCCACGCTCACTCCTCGTTGTCAAGTCCGCCGAAGTCGATCTCCGCGGCGTCCTCGGGAACCCACTCAGGGCGCTTGTCTGCCTCCGGCACCAATTTCGGCTTGCCGGGCGGCTTCTTCAGCAGCGACGGCGCCGTCGTGTCGCCCAAGGCGTCCACCTGCGCGCCGGCGATCTCGCCGAACTTCTTCTTGCCGACGAGCTTCTCCAGGGCCGTCAGGCCCAGCAGCTCGGGCGGCTGGTACAGCAGGCGCGCGTCCACCTCGGCGTCGATCAGGCGCTGCACCAGCGCGTCGATGTCGGTGATCTTGCGCACGCTGCGGCCGGCGACCAGCTTCAGACCGGGGAACTTCTTCCGGCCGAACACCTGCTCGCGCAGCGACCAATCCTTCAGGTCCTTCGCCCACCGGATAAACTCGTCCAGCTTCGGCAGGATCTCCGCGATCCGCTCCTCCGACATGGCTGGGGCGAGCGTCTTGAAGTCGTCCTCCGGCGAATAGGCGGCGACGGTGGCCAGGTTGTGCTCGGCCCGCTTCGCGCAGTCGTGGCGCGCACGGCAGAACGTGCAGTGGTCACCGGCGACGAACTCGCCTTCGCCGTTCCACGCCAGCGCGGCGCGCGGCGCCACGTAGTCGTCGAGCCAGGCGGTCAGCTCCTCACGGGTGAGGCGCTCCTGGTCGAAGTTGTCCAGTCGCGGCTGCTCGATGCCGACGTCGATCACGTCGAAGTCGTACAACATGCCGTACGTGTCCAGCGCGCCGCCGGCGTACAGCCGCATCTGGCTGTTGTTCTCGGCGTCGACCCAGACGCCCTTGCCGAACTTCAGGTCGCGCACGTACAGCACGCGGTCGGCGACGATGACCAGGTCACCGGTGCCGAATCCTTCCGGCACCCAGCGGCTGAAGTCCAGGCGCTGCTCGAGCATCACGATCGCGTCCGGGCAGGTGGCCCGCACCGTGTCGATCAGCTCCATGCAGCGCGCGACGTAGCCCTCGACGAAGTCAGCCAGCTCCTGGTTGTAGAACTCGGCCCACGCCTCCTTGTTGGCCGCGTGGAACTTGTTCAGCGCTTCC
>CALMQI010000370.1 GCA_937871935.1 uncultured Burkholderiales bacterium | reverse complement strand
ACGATGATGCGCACCGGCTTGTTCGGGTAGGCCGGCTGCGCCAGCGCCGCAGCGCACGCCGCACCGGCCAGCAACATTGCCACACCGGCGCGCAGCGCAGCGCGGCGGACGTTCTGTCTTCTCATTGCGAGCGCTCCTTCAGTGGTGGTCGGCCTGCTGATCACGCTGCCGCGCCAGCGCCACGAACCAGTCCAGGCTGGCGGGGTTGGTCATGGTGTCGCGATTGGCCACCTTCTCGGCCGGCTGGCCGAGCAGCAGCTTCTTCACCGGCACCTCGAGCTTCTTGCCGGTGAGCGTGCGCGGCACCTCGGGCACGGCGATGACGTCGTTGGGAACATGGCGCGCCGACAGCGCATTGCGTATGGCCGATTTGATGCGCTCGGTCAGTGCGGCGTCGAGTGCATGCTCCGGCCGCAGCACCACGAACAGCGGCATCCAGCTTTCGCGGCCCAGGAACTCCAGGTCGACCACCAGGCTGTCCATTACCTCGGGCAGGGCCTCGACCACGCGGTAGAGCTCGCTGGTGCCCATGCGCACGCCGTGGCGGTTGATGGTGGCGTCGCTGCGGCCATAGATGATGGCGCCGCCGCGCGGCGTGATGCGCAGCCAGTCGCCATGGCGCCAGACGCCAGGGTAGACGTCGAAATAGCTCTCGTGCAGACGCTTGCCGCCCGGGTCGTTCCACAGGTACAGCGGCATCGACGGGATGGGCGCCGTGCAGACCAGCTCGCCCACTTCGTCGACCAAGGGCCGGCCCGCGTCGTCCCAAGCCTGCACATTGGCACCCAGGCAGCGCACCTGCATTTCGCCCACCACCACCGGCAGCGTGGGCACGCCGGCGACGAAGGCGCCGGCGAAGTCGGTGCCGCCGGACATCGGCGTCAGCCAGACATCGCGCACCACCTTGTCGTAGACCCAGCGATAGCTCTCGGGCGACAGCGGCGAGCCTGTGGACCCGATGGTGCGCAAGCGGCCCAGCGCCGCCACCTTGCGCGGCTCGACGCCGTTCTTCTCGCACATGGTGAAGAAGGCGGCACCGGCACCGAAGAAGTCGAGATTCATCTCGCCGCAGAAGCGCCACAGCGTCGAGTAGTCGGGCCACGCCGGGTTGCCGTCGTAGACGCACATGGTGGCACCGACCAGCAGCGCGGCCACGTTCAGGTTCCACATCACCCAGCCGGTGGTGGTGTACCAGTGGAAGCAGTCGCCGGCGCAGACGTCGTTGTGCAGCGCCATGGTCTTGACGTGTTCGACCAGGATGCCGCCATGGCCGTGCACGATGGGCTTGGGCAGGCCCGTGGTGCCCGACGAATACACCACCCACAGCGGATGGTCGAAAGGCTGCAGGTCGATCTGCAGCGGCACCTCGCGGCGCAGCGTGTCGCGCCAGGCCACGCCTTGCGGCCAGGCCGCGGCGTCGGCCGCCAGGTCGAGGTAGGGCACCAGCACCAGCCGCTCGACGCTGGGCAGTTCGCCCAGCATCGCCGTCACCACATCGCGGCGGTCGTGCGCCTTGCCGCTCCACCGATAGCCGTCGACGGCGATCATCACCTTGGGCTCGATCTGGCGGAAGCGGTCGACGACGGCCGCCACGCCCATCTCGGGCGAGCACAGCGACCACACGGCGCCGACGCTGGCCACCGCCAGGAAGGCCACCACGGCCTGCGGGATGTTCGGCAGGTAGGCGACCACGCGGTCGCCGGGCTGCACGCCCTGCTCGCGCAACCACTGCGCCAGCGCCGCCACGTCGCGCTCGAGCCGGGCCCACGACACTTCGTCGCGCGCGCCTTCCTCGTTGCGGAAGACGATCGCTGGCCGCGCTGTGCTGGCGTGCTTGAAGATCTGGCTGACGTAGTTGGTGCGCGTGTTCGGGAACCAGCGTGCGCCGGGCATGCTGCGGTCAGCCAGCACCGGCTTGAGATCGCCCTGCAGCGGGATCTCCAGGTACTCGACCATCGCCGCCCACGAGGCCTCGATCTCGTCGACCGACCACTGCCACAGCGCGGCGTAGTCGGGGAAGTCCAGGCCCTTGCGCTCCTTCAGCCAGCGCGTGTAGTCGGTGATGCGGGCGCGCGCCACGCGCTGCGCAGACGGGCGCCAGATGACCTCGGCGGTGTCGGGTGGGTTCATGCTCAGGCCCTCATGGCGTTGGTTCGGCCAGGCGGACGACACGCTCGCGCACCAGGCGCTGCACTTCGCCAGCATCACAACCCAGTTCGTGCAGCAGCGCCGCGCTGTGCTGGCCGGCGCGCGGCGGCGGCGCCATCTGCTCGGGGCTCAGCATGCCCTGCACCAGGTGCGCGGGGAACGGGATCAGCGGCAGACCTGGCAATTCCGGGTGCGCAACGAAGCGGGCGGCCAGGTGCGGGTCGGCCATGGCCTGCGACACGGTGTTCACCGGCCCGCTGGGAATGTCGGCTTCGGCGAACGCGGACAGCCAGTGCGCTGCCGGCCGCGTGGCGAAGATCGCCCCCAGTTCGGCCGCCATCTCGGGCCGGTGGGCCACGCGGCCGGCGTTGCTGGCGTAACGCGGATCAGCCACCCATTCGCGGCGGCCGATGGCGTCGCAGAAGCGTGCAAAGGCGCCGTCGCTGATGACGGAGACGCTGAACCACTGGCCGTCGCCGGCGGAGAAGTGGCGGCTGGGCGCGGCGATCGGCAGATTCACGGCACGCGCCGGCTCGCGCTGCTCGACGGCATGCTCACCCACCTTGGAGGCCATCAGGTTGAACATGGTGTCGACGAGCACGGTTTCGACCTGCTGGCCGCGGCCGGTCTGGCGCCAGTGCATCACGGCGGCCAGGACGCCGAAGGCGCCGCACATGCCGCAGGCCACGTCGACCAGCGGAATGCCCATGCGGATCGGGTCGTCGCCCTCGTTGCCGCTGGCATAGAAGCCACCGGCCATGCCCTGCACCACGCTGTCCACCGCCGGGCGCAGCCGGTACGCGCCCTGCTCGCCGAAGGCCGTGATGGCGGCGTAGATCACCTCGGGCTGCAGCGCGCGCACGTCATCGTAGGTCAGGGCGTACTTTTCGGCGAAGTCGGGCCTGAAGTTGTGCACCACGACCTGCGAACGCTTGATCAGGCGGTCGAGGATGTCGCGCCCGGCCGGCTTGCGCAGGTCCAGCGCCAGCGACTCCTTGCCGCGGTTGCAGGACATGAAGGTGACGCTGGATTCGCCGTAGAACGGCGGCCCGAGGTGGCGGCCGTCCTCACCCGCCAGGGCTTCGACCTTGATGACGCGTGCACCCAGGTCGGCCAGCGCCATGGTCGAGTACGGACCGGCGACCAGCCGCGACAGGTCGACGACCGTGATGCCTTCGAGAACGCCCGCCATGCCGGCCCGGGGATTGTTTGCGCTGCGCCGGCGGCTAGGACTTGCCGCGTGCGCGATTGCGGAACGCGGCAATGCCGTCGCGGTGCTCGGGCAGGTCTTCCAGCACGGCCATGTGCGAAGACACCATGTCCAGGTGCGCACCCAGCGCCATGGTCTGGCTCTGGTAGACGGCGCGGCGGAAGAAGCGCACCGCCTGCTGCGGCTTGGAGGCAACGGTGCGCGCGAAGTCGTAGGTCACCTTCAGCAGATCGGCGTCGGGCACGCTGCGGTTGACCATCCCGATGCGCTCGGCTTCCTCGGCGCCGACCACGCGACCCGACCAGAACAGCTCAAGCGCGCGCGCCGTGCCGATCAGGCGCGGCAGGAACCACGAGCCGGCGTCGCCGGCGATGAGGCCGATGTTGATGTAGGTCTCGGCGAGCGTGGCCGACTGCGCCATGAAGCGCATGTCGCACATCAGCGCCATGTCCAGGCCGGCGCCGCGCGCCGCGCCGTTGATGGCGGCGATGACCGGCTTGTCCATGCGCTCCAGCGCCAGCGGAATGCGGTGCACGTTGCGGTAGAGGAAGTTCTTGCGGTCCAGGCTGTTCATCTCGCTGAACTTGGCCATCTCCTCGAAATCGCCGCCAGCGCAGAAGGCGCGGCCGGCGCCGGTGACCACCACCACCTTGACACGTTCGTCGGCCTCGGCCGCTTCGAGTGCGGCACGCCAGGCTTCGATCATCTTCAGGTCGAAGGCGTTGAGCTGCTCCGGGCGGTTCAGCGTCAGCGTGGCGATGCCATCGGCGTCGACATCCAGGCGAACCGGCGGCTGGTCGGACATGTTCTCGGGCTCCTGCAGGGCGGCCGCACGGCGTGTGCGCCAGACTTTCACGATAACATAACAAGTGTTAGTTTGGCGATCTTGCCACCACTTGAAAGCCCCACGACATGGACACCAGCCGCAACCGCGAAGTCATCGCCAGCATCAAGCGCGGCTGGAACGAAGACGCCTTCATGCGCGCGCAAGGTCTGAGCGTTGAGGAACACGCGCCCGGCGAGGTCACGGTCTGCCTGGCGCAAGCGGCAGCGTCGCAGCGCGGCGGCGGCGCCGGCGGCGACGCGGCGAAGGTGCTCAACGGCGGCGTCATCTCGTACATGTGCGACGGCGCGCTCGGCTATTCGATCATCTCGGGCCTGCTGGCGCTGCCCGACGCGCAGACGGTCGACGCGCGCGAGCTGCGCACCTTCACCATCACGCTGACCATGACCTACCTCGACGTGGCGCGCGGCGACCGCTTCGAGGCCCGCGGCCGCGTGCTGCGCCTGGGCCGCGGCACGGCCTTCGCCGAAGGCCAGTTCATCAACGAGGACGGAAAGGTTTGCGCCACCGCGCAGGGCATCTGGCGCGTGCTCTGGCCGCGCGGCTGAAACGGCCGGGCCGCCGCGGCGCCCTGCCCGCAGGGAATGCCGACAAGCGTATATAGTAAGCAACGCTCACTATTCCCCCCCCCGTCATTGAGCCCGTCATTGAACTCGAATCAGGATTCGCTGGGCTTTCTGCTGGCCAGCGTGGCGCGCCAGCTGCGGCACGCCTTCCAGCAGCGCCTGGCCGACCCACAGCTGACGCTGGCGCAGGCGCGCGCGCTGGTCTACGTGGCGCGTCATGAAGGCGTGCGCCAGGTCGAACTCGCCGCTTTGCTGGAAGTGCAGCCGATCACCCTGGCGCGCCTGATCGACCAGTTGGCCCGGGCCGGCCTAGTGGAGCGTCGTGCCGACGCGGGCGACCGCCGCGCCTACCGCATCCACCTGTGCGCCGCCGCCGGCCCGCAGCTGGACACCATCTTCCGCACCAGCGCCGCCGTGCAGGCCGACGCCCTGCGCGGCCTGGCGCCCGCGCAGATCAAGCTGGTCTTCGATGCCCTGCACCGCATGCGCGACAACCTGGGCGCGCCCTAGGCTCGCCGCCGCTTGGAACCCATGAACGAGGACCCGATCGATCCGACCAGCTTGGCGGCGTCTGCCGATAGCGCCGCCGCAAGAACCGGGCGCCGCCGGCTGGTGCGCGTCGTCTTCATGGTTCTGCTGCCGCTGTTGGCCGCGGCCGCCCTGCTGGCCTGGTATCTGCGCGGCGGCGGCTCCGTGGAAACCGACAATGCCTACGTCAAGTCCGACAAGGTCGCGATCAGCGCCGAGGTGGCCGGCCCGGTGACCGAAGTCCTGGTGCGCGACAACGAGGCCGTCGCGGCCGGGCGCGTGCTGTTCCGGCTCGACCCCGCACCGTACCGCGTGGCCCTGGCCGAGGCCGAGGCCAAGGTCGCGCAGGTGCGCAATGACCTGGCGGCGCTGGCCGCGACCCATCGCCAGAAGCAGGCCGAGATCATCTTGGCGAATACCCGGCTGGCCTTCGCACGCCAGGAGCAGCGGCGCCAGGCCGACCTGGTGGCGCGCGGCTTCGTCTCGTCGTCCCGCTTCGACGAAGCCCGACAGTCCAGCGACCTGGCGGCGCAGCAGCTGCCCGTGCTCGAACAGGAGCTGCAACGCATCGCCGTCACCCTGGGCGGCCGCGTCGACGCGCCGATCGCGCGCCACCCCAGCATGCTGGCGGCGCGGGCCGAGCTCGATCGTGCCCAGCTCGACCTGGCCCGCACCGAAGTGCGCGCGGCGCTGCCCGGCGTCGCCAGCCGGCCGCCGCGGCAGGGTCAGTTCGTCAGCGTGGGCAGCACGGTGATGGCCCTGGTGGTCAGTGCCACGCCGTGGGTCGAGGCCAACTTCAGCGAGACCGACCTCAGCCACCTGCGCGCCGGGCAGCCGGCCGAGATCCGCGTCGACACGTATCCCGGCCTGGTCTGGCATGGCACGGTGGACAGCCTCAGCCCGGCCACCGGGGCCGAGTTCTCGCTGATCCCGGCCCAGAACGCCGCCGGCAACTGGGTCAAAGTGGTGCAACGCGTGCCGGTGCGCATCCAGCTCGACAGCGCCGCGGAGCAACCGCCGCTGCGCGCCGGTCTGAGCGCCATGGTCACGGTCCGTACCGGGCAGCGCCGGCAGTTGCTCGGCCTGGCCTGGCCGCGCCAGTGAAACCGGCCGCCGCGGGTCCCCTGGCGTGAGCACCGCCGGCAACCCGGCCATCGCCCATCCCGGCCTGGTCACGGTCTCGGTGATGCTGGCCACCATCATGCAGGCGGTGGACACGACCATCGCCAATGTCGCGCTGCCTCACATGCAAAGCGCGATGGGCGCAACGCAGGACCAGATTTCCTGGGTGCTCACGTCCTACATCGTGGCGGCGGCGATCTTCATGCTGCTGACTGGATACCTGTCCGCGCGGCTGGGGCGCAAGCGCTTGTTCATGTGGTCGGTGGTCGGCTTCACCATCGCGTCGATGTTGTGCGGGGCGGCGCAGAGCCTGACGCAGCTGGTGGCCTTCCGCCTGCTGCAGGGCGTGTTCGGCGCCTGCCTGGTGCCGCTGTCGCAGGCCGTGCTGCTGGACAGCCACCCGCGCGAACGCCACGCCTCGGCGATGGCGCTGTGGGGCGTCGGGGTGATGGTCGGGCCCATCCTCGGCCCGACGCTCGGCGGCTGGCTGACCGAGCACCTGAGCTGGCGCTGGGTGTTCTACATCAACCTGCCGGTCGGCATCCTGGCCTGGCTGGGACTGGCCGCCTTCGTGCAGGAGACGCCGCTGGACCGCGGGCGGCGCTTCGACGGCCTGGGCTTCGGGCTGCTGGTGCTGGCCATCGGCGCCTTCCAGATGATGCTGGACCGGGGCGAGTCGCAGGGCTGGTTCGAGAGTGTCGAGATCGTCGTCGAGGCGCTCCTGGCTGCGCTGGCGCTGTACCTGTTCGTGGTTCACATGTTCACCCACGATCGCCCGTTCATCGAGCCGCGCCTGTTCACCGACCGCAACTACAGCGTCGGCCTGTTGCTGATGTTCTTCATGGGCGCGATCCTGTTCAGCACCATGGCCCTGTTGCCGCCCTTCCTGCATGGCCTGCTGGGCTACCCGGTGATCGACGTCGGCACGCTGCTCGTGCCACGCGGCGTGGGCACGATGGCGGCGATGTTCGCCGTCGGCCGCATCGGCCCGCGCATCGATCTGCGCTGGCAGATCCTGCTCGGCATGGCGCTTACCGCGCTGGCCATGCACGAGATGACGCAGTTCAGCCTCGACACCAGCACCTGGGACATCACCCGCACCGGCATCGTCCAGGGGCTGGGCCTGGGCTTCGTCTTCGTGCCGCTGTCGACGGTGGCATTCTCGACCCTGGCGCCGCACTTTCGCAACGAGGGCGCGGCGCTGTTCAGCCTGATACGCAACATCGGCGCCAGCATCGGCATCTCGGCCATGGTGGCGCTGCTGGCGCAAAACACCCAGGCCGGGCACGCGGCGCTGGCCGAATTCATCCATCCTTTCAGCCTGGCACTGCGCCAGGCGGTCGAGGTCGGGGCGCACGATCTGTCCAGCGCCGCAGGCCTGCAAAAGCTCGACGCCGAGGTCGGCCGCCAAGCGGCGATGCTGGCCTACCTTCAGGACTTCAGGCTCATGATGTGGGTGGCGCTGCTGGGCATCCCATGGATCGCGCTGCTGCGCAAGCCGGCCTCGCCGCTGTCCGCCGCCGGGTCGCCGGCGCTGGCGGATTAAGGGAACAGCAGATAGCTCGCCCCTGCGGCACCGATCCGCCGCGCCGCCGCTTCGGGTCGTTGCCCTGGCCGAGCATCGTGGATGGCCGCAACCGGCCCGGACCACGAAAGGCAGTCCCCCTCGCGGTCGAGCGCGTTCGCCTTTGTCCCTCACGTTCTCTCGCTTGACGCTGGAATCAACCGTCACTAGGATGAACTCATACGGGAACGCATGTTCCGATATAAGAACTACGAAGGAGACACACCACCGTGCAGTCAACATTGGCGCCGGTCCAGTTTGCCGCCCCACGGCGCAGCGATGTGGCGCCCATGGCGTTGAAGCGGGTGCTGCGGACGCTGCGATTGCTCGCCGATGAACCGGACGGCCTGACGCTGTCGCAGTTGATGGCGCAGATCGAGGCGCCCAAGACCAGCGTGCACTCGCTGCTGCGAGGCTTGGCTGCTGCAGCGTACGTGCAGCGACACGATTCACTCTACCGGCTCGGCCCGGAATCCTTCGTCCTCGGCGCCGCGCTCGTTGCGGCCCGCTCGCTGACCATCGTGGCCACCCCGTTCCTGCGCGAAGCACGTGCGCAGTCCGGCGAGACGGTACTGCTCGCAGTCATCGACCGGATCTCGGGCAGGTTGACGTACACCCAGATCCTGGAAAGCCACAAGCCGGTGCGCTACGCCGTGCCCGTGGGCACCACGCGCCCGCTCTTCGCAACGTCAGCAGGCCGCGTGCTGCTCGCCTTTCAGGATGAGGGTTGGCGACGCGAGTACCTGAAGACGGCCGACCTCCGGGCGATGACCGACAAGACGGTGACCGACCGTCGCCAACTGGTCAAGATCATCGAACGGATACGCACGACCGGCCATGGCGTGACCATCGGCGAGGTCACGCCCGACGTGGCCGGCTTTGCTGCGCCCATCTTCGAACCCAACGGTCAGGTGAATGCCGCCGTCATCATCGCCGCTCCCATCGAACGGGGGCGCGCCGTGGCGGAGCGGCTCACCGGCATCGTGATCCAGATCGCCGCGCAGCTGTCGCAAGCCCTCGGTTACCGCGCAGAGCGTCTTCCCACTCCCCAGCCATTGAACGGAAAGCGATGAGCAACGAACTGCTGTATGAGGTCAGCGATGGCATCGCTGTCATCACCATCAACCGCCCGGAGCGCAAGAACGCCATCAACCGCGCCGTGCGTCAGGCCCTCTTCGATGTCTGGCCGCGCTTCGAGGCGGACGATTCGGCGCAGATTGCCATCCTCACCGGCACAGGGGACACGTTCTGCGCCGGCATGGACCTGATCGAGGCCGCTGACACGGTGCTGCGTATCCCGCCCAAGAACTTCATGCCCGTGCTGGGCGACAACATCGAGGTCAGCAAGCCCGTGATCGCCGCCGTGCAGGGCTATGCCTACGCTGGTGGCTGGCTCCTGGCGCAGATGTGCGACCTGTGCGTAGCCGACGAGACGGCTAAGTTCGCCATCACCGAAGGCCGTGTCGGCCGCGGCATGCCTTGGGCGTCGCCGGTGATCCACATGCTGCCGCAGCGCATCCTCATGGAAGTGGCCATGACCTGCGACCCGCTGAGCGCGCAGCGCGCCTACGAACTGGGCTACGTCAACCGCGTCGTGCCCAAGGGGCTGGCGCTGCAAGGCGCCAAGGAACTGGCCGCACGCATCCTGGTCAATGCGCCGCTCACCGTGCGCGGCGCCAAGGAGATGGTGCGCATGGCCACCGAAATGGGCCGTACAGCCGCGCTGCGTGCATCGCATCGCGCCTTTGACGCCGTGTACCTCAGTGAAGACGCGATCGAAGGGCCGCGTTCGTTCCGCGAAAAGCGCAAACCTCAATGGAAGGGGCAATGACATGATCACCCGCTTTGCAACCGCAGCGGCAAGCGCTTCTGCAGGCTCGGTTCTGATGGCAGTCGCCAAACCGTCGCCGAGGGACCTGCGCTTCACCCGCGCCCTGGCAGTAAAAAACGCTGCATGGACATTCGACGCCGTGCCTGCCGACGCGCGCAAGCTCGTCCGCCATTGCCTGCTCGACTGGATCTCCGTCACCCTGGCCGGCGCGCAGGAGCCGGTGACACACATGCTGGCGGAGGAAGCGCGTGAGCAAGGGGGTTTCCCTCAAGCCACGGTCGTCGGCCATGGCTTCGCCGCCAGCAGCCGCCAGGCCGCGCTGATCAACGGGGCCGCGTCACACGCGCTCGATTTCGACGATGTCAACATGTCGTTCACAGGCCATCCGAGTGTGGTGCTGGTGCCAGCCTTGCTGGCATTGGCCGAAGCGCGCGGCGACAGCGGTGCGGCGTTCATGACGGCCTTCGTCGCCGGCTACGAGACGCTGTGCCGCATCGGTGCGGCCGTGTCTCCGGGGCACTACGCGCTGGGCTTCCACAGCACCGGCACCATCGGCACATTCGGCGCGGCCGCAGCCTGCGCCCGCCTGCTGCAGCTCGATGCGGACGACACCGCCGATGCCTTGGGCATTGCGGCCACGCAGGCCGCGGGATTGAAGGCAATGTTCGGCTCGATGTGCAAGCCCTTGCACGCCGGCAAGGCCAGCGCCGACGGCATGATGGCCGCACAGCTGGCAGCACGCGGCTTCACCGGCCGCAGCGACGCCATCGAAGCACTGCAGGGCTTCGCCGCCACACACGGTCCGGACTTCGACCCCGCTGCCGGGCTGCGCGAGCCCGCCCGCGGCTTGTACCTGCGCGACAACCTCTTCAAGCATCACGCGGCCTGTTACGGCACGCACGCGGCGATAGAAGCCGCGCGCCACCTGCGCGAAACTCATGGGCTGGAGGAGAACCACGTCCGGAGAGTCACCGTGCATGCGTCCGCCGGCAGCGAGGGTGTGTGCAACATTCCCGCGCCACGTACCGGGCTGGAAGCCAAGTTCAGTCTGCGTCATGTCGTGGCCATGGCCCTGGCGGGCTTGGACACCGCCAATCTGGCCAGCTACAGCGACGAGTCGACAAACGAGCCTGTGCTGACCGGGCTGCGTGATCGGGTCCAGGTGGAGCTGGTCCGCGCGTGCGGCGCCTTGACGCAGGCCGAGGTGGTCATCGAAACCGTCGACGGCTCGATCTTGCGTCGACGCCACGACTGCGGCATCCCGGCCACGGACCTGGGCGCGCAGGGTGCGAGGCTGAAAAACAAGTTCAGCGCTATCGCACACCCCTTGCTCGACCAGGAGTCGAGCGACGAGGTGCTGGACTTGATCGATCGCCTCGAGGACTTGCCTGATCTGTCGCCGCTGGCGGGCCTGCTGGCGTGCCAGCCGGTGCGCGCCCGCGGTCACTGACATTAGCAGGAACGACTCCATGAACTTCCTCTCCGAAGAGCAACAGGCCTGGAAGGACTCGGCCCGCCGCTGGGTGGACCGCGACGTCGGCCGCGAGTACATCCGCAAGTGCGACATGGACCGGGCCTTCCCTTTCGAAGCCTACGAGAAGGCCGCCAAACTCGGCTTCCACAGCCTGCTCGTGCCCGAGGCCGACGGTGGCGATGGCGGCGACGTGTTCTCCTATGCGCTGCTGTGCGAGGCGCTGTCCTGCTACGGCGTGGACTTCTCGGTGGCCATCGCCGGCGGCATCTTCACCGCGATGAACCTGTCGCTGCATGGCACCGAAGACCAGAAGCAGCGCTTCCTCAAGCCCTTCATGCGCGGCGAGATCCGCTTCCCGATCTCGATGTCCGAACCCAACGCCGGGTCGGACGTGGCGAACGTGCAGACCCGCGCCGAGCGCGTCGGCGACGATTACGTCGTCACCGGCCAGAAGCTGTGGTGCAGCGGCGCCGGCAACCGCGGCGCCGTCATCCTGATGCTGGTGCGCACCGCCAACACGCCGGACAAGCGCAACGGCCTGTCGGTGCTGATCGTGCCCAACGACCTGCCCGGCATGACCATCCGCCCCTTGCAGACGCTGGCCCGCCGCTCCGTCGTGACAACGGAGATCTTCCTCGACAACGTGAAAGTGCCGGCGGCCAACATGCTGGGCGCACCCGGCGAGGGCTTCAAGATCATCGCCGGCGAACACCTGGCGCTGGAGCGCGTTGCGGTTGCGGCCAGCTATGTCGGCAATGCGCAGGGCGCCGTCGACGATGCACTGGCCTACGCGCAGCAGCGGGTGCAGTTCGGCAAACCGATCTACGAATTCCAGGTCATCCGCCACATGCTGGCCGACATGCAGACGCAGACCGACGCGGCCCGGCTGATCACCTACCGCGCCGCCGACCTCGCCGCGCGTGGTCTGCCCTGCCGCAAGGAAGTGGCGATGGCCAAGCTGTTCGCGTCCGAGACCCTGCAGACCGTGACGCGCCAGGGCATGCAGATCCTGGGTGGCTACGGCACGACGCCCGAGGGCGACATGGAGCGCTACTTCCGCGAGGGCATGCAGTCGACGATAGGAGGCGGCACGTCCCAGATTCAACGCACGATCATCGCGCAAGAGATGCGGGTTTGACGTGGGCGGCCCGACGATCCGCGAGCCGGCCGTGGCGGCCGTGGCCGCCACCGTGGTGCTGGTACGCGACGGCCCGCACGGGCTCGAGACGCTGATGGTGGTTCGGCACCACGAGATCGACTTCGCCCGCGGTGCTGCGGTGTTCCCCGGGGGCAAGCTGTCTGTCTCCGACAGCGACCCGCGCATCGCCGGACGCGTCCGCGGCGGCCACCTGCCGGGCGAACAGCAGTTCGCACTGCGGGTGGCCGCAGTCCGCGAGACCTTCGAGGAAAGCGGCCTGCTACTGGCCCGCCTCGGCGGCGCCATGATCGACGGCACCCAGCGTGCCGCCCTACACCAGCGTTGGCAGGCGCGGGTGTCCAGCGGCGGCAATGCCTTCGTCGACATGGTCTGCGAAGAAGACCTGGAACTGGCGCTGGAGCAACTGGTGCCCTATGCCCATTGGGTGACGCCCGAGGTCTCGCCCAAGCGCTTCGACACCCACTTCTTCATCGCCGCGGCGCCGCCTGGCCAGGTGGCGCAGCACGATGGCTCGGAGGCGGTGGACTCGTTCTGGGTACGCCCGGCCGATGCGCTGGACGACTGTGCGCAGCGCCGCCGCACCATCATCTTCCCGACCTTGTGCAACCTGGCCCTGCTGGCGCAGACGGGCGACGTGGCCGGCGCCGTGCAAGCCGCGCGTTCACGGCCGCTGCGGCGCATCCAGCCGACGCTGGGCAAGCGCGCAGACGGCAAGCTGATCCCGGTGCTGGGGCCGGATTGCGGCTATCCCGAGCTGAGCCCGGACCTGATGAACCTGGTCGCCCGTTGACCGCCACACACAAAGCGAGACCCATGGAAATCCTCGGCATCGGCCTGCACTTCGAAGACCTGCCTCTGGGCCGTCAGTTCCGCACCGTGGGCCGCACGGTGACTGAAACCGACATCGTCAACTTCTGCACTTGCACCGGCATGACCGAGGTGCTGTTCACCGATCTCGAGTTCCTGCGCACCGAGTCGGACATCAAGGGCCGCGTCGCCCCGGGCGCCCTCGCCTACACCTTCGCAGAAGGCCTGCTGGTGCACGCAACCATGCAGCACACCGGCTTCGCCTTCCTCGAGATGGACCTGAAGGTGCACAACCCGGTGTTCGCCGGTGACACGCTGCACGTCGAGTGCGAGGTGATCGAAGCGCGGCTGAGCAAGAGCCGCCCCGGCCGCGGCCTGGTGCGCACGCGCAACCGCATCGTCAAGCACGACGGCACGCTGGCCATCACCTACACGCCGATGCGCATGATCAAGTGCCGCGACAAGGCGGCCGGCTGAAGGGCCCGCAGCTCATGCAAGCCTATGCGCTGAACGACGAGCAGCGCGAGATCCAGGCGCTGGTGCGGCGGCTGGCGCGCGACAAGGTGGCGGCGCGCGCCGCCGCCATCGACCGCAGCGCCGAGTATCCGCAGGACATGTTCGACCTGCTGCGCGAAGTCGGCCTGTTCACGATCCCGTTTCCGCAGGAGTACGGTGGCACCGGCAGCATGCTGTCGGCCGCCCTGGCCGTGGAGGAACTGGGCCGCGTCTGCTACAACACCGCCTACCTGCTGATCGTGCAGTGGGTGCCGTTCGGCGCCATCCTCGCCGCCGGCAACGACGAGCAGAAGCGCCGCCTGCTCGGCCCGCTGGCCGCCGGCGAACTGCGCGGCGCGTTTTCCACCACCGAACCACAAAGCGGCAGCGACGTCGCCGGCATCCGCACCCGCGCGCGGCGCTGCGATGGCGGCTACCGCATCAGCGGCTCGAAGATCTGGTGCACCAACTCGCAGATCGCCGACTTCGTGCTCGTGGCCGCCAAGACCGGTGACGACGAGGGGGCACGCGCCATCAACCTGTTCATCGTCGAGCGTGGCAGCAAGGGCTTCACCGTCGGCCGCCACGAAGACAAGATGGGCGCACGCGGCGTGCCCTCGTGCCCGCTGTTCCTCGACGAGGTGTTCGTGGCCGAGGCCAACCGCATCGGCGAGGACGGACGCGGCTTCAAGGACGTGATGGAGGCTTTCAACAAGAGCCGCCCGCTGATCGGCGCGCGCGGCGTCGGCCTGGCGCAGGGCGCCATCGACCACAGCATCGAGTTCGTGAAGAACCGCGTCACCTGGGGCCGCAAGGTCAGCGAGAACCAGGGCATCCGCTGGATGCTGGCCGACATGGCGATGCAGACCGAGGCCGCGCGCCAGCTGGTGTACCGCTCGGCGGCGGTGGTGGACAGCGGCGCATCGGGCATCGAGCTGGCGCCGATCGCGGCCATGGCCAAGTGCTTCGCCAGCGACACCGCGATGCGCGTGGCCACCGACGCAGTGCAGCTGTTCGGCGCCGCGGGCATCTCGGCCGACACGCCGATCAACCGCTACTTCCGCGACGCCAAGGTGCTGCAGATCATCGAAGGCACGAACCAGATCCAGCGCAACATCATCGGCGACAGCCTGCTCGGGCGCGCGGCGCGCTGAGCGCTGCCGCCATCACCGACCCCTGCGAGGCCCGCATGAGCACCCACACCCCAGCTGCCGGCACCGCGCCGGCCGCCATCCTCATCGAGCGGCGCGAAGGCGTGGCCATCGTCACCCTGAACCGCCCGCGCGAACGCAATCCACTCGGGCTGGGCTTCCCCGACCAGATGCTGGGCGTGCTGCAGCAGCTCGACGACGATCTCGGCCTGCACGCCGTGGTGCTGACCGGCGCCGGCAACGTGTTCTGCGCCGGCGCCGAGCTGGGCCATGTCGTCAACCCCGACGGTGTCGACGCCGAGCTGCAGTTCCGCTTCATCCGCGGCCTGCACAAGGTGGTGCAGCGCATCCGCGAGCTGGAGCTGCCGGTGATTGCCGCGGTCAATGGCGCTGCGGTCGGTGGCGGCGCGGCGCTGGCAATGGCCTGCGACATTGCCGTGGCCTCGGACAAGGCGCGCTACTTCTTCGCCTTCGGCCGCCTGGGCGCCGCGGCCTGCGACATGGGCTGTTCTTACCTGTTGCCGCGCATCGTCGGCAGCGTGCGCGCCCGGCACTGGCTGCTCACCGGCGCCAGCGTCGAGGCCGAGGCCGGGCGCGCCGCGGGCCTCTTCGTCGACGTCGTTCCCGGCGAACACCTGCTGGACGCGGCACTGGCCATCGCCGCGTCGATCAAGCAGGCGACACCACGCCGCGCCGGTGCGGCCAGCAAGCTGGCCATCGCCCGCGGCGAGGACACCGACCTGCAGTCCTGCCTGAGCTACGAGGCCTACGTGCAGAACTACCTGTTCTCCACCGACGACCACAAGAGCAGGCTGCGCGCGCTGATGGAGCAGCAGAAGCGCAAGTAGGGCCAGGGCAGGCGGGCCGGCCGAAGTTCAGCCGGCGCTCGGCGGCGCCGCGCCGTCGACGCTGATGCCGCGCGCCAGCAGGTCGTCGATCTGCGCCGGGCTCAACCCGGCCTCGCGCAGCAGCGCCACGCTGTGCTCGCCCAGCCGCGGGGCCTGGCGCTGCGGCAGCGGTGCCGTGGCCGACCAGCGCGTGGGCACGGCCATGGTGCGGATCGCGCCCTCGCTCGGATGTTCGACGTCCTGGAAGAAGCCCACGGCGTCGAGGTGCGGGTCGTGCAGCAGCGAATCGGGCGTGTGCATCGCCATTGCCGGGATGCCGGCCGCGTCGAACAGGCGCAGCCATTCGGCGCTGCTGCGCGCGGCCAGTTCGGCGGCAAAAAGATCGTTCAGCTCGCCCACATGCCGGGCCACGCCGGCCTGGTCGGCGAAGCGCGCTTCGGCCTTCAGCTCGGGCCGGCCGATGATGTCGAAGAAGGCGTGCCAGTGCGCCGGCGCATAGGCCGTGGCGCCGAGGTGGCCGTCCAGCGTCTTGAACGGCCGCCGCGCGAAGATGCGCGGGTAGCCGGTGCCGCCGATCGGCGGCCTGAAGCTCTGGCCGTACAGGTGCGGCGTCATCGTGAACTGCACCATGCTCTCGAACATCGGCACCTCGACCATCTGGCCCTGGCCGCTGCGTTCGCGGTGCAGCAGCGCGGCCAGCAGGGCATAGGTGGCCACCAGGCCGACACCCTGGTCGGCGATCCAGCCCGGCGCATACTGCGGCCCGCCCTGCGGTGCGGCCTGCGCAGCCAGCGCGGCCATGCCGCAGCCGGCCTGGATCAGGTCGTCGAGCGCGGCGCGTTCCGCATAGGGCCCATCCTGGCCGAAGCCGACCAAGGCGCAATAGACGAGCTTGGGGTTGACGCCGGCCAGCACCTCGTAGCCCAGGCCCAGGCGTTCCATGGCCTTCGGGCGCACGTTGCACACCATCGCGTCGGCGCTGCGCACCAACTGCAGCAGCGCGTCGCGGCCTTCGGCGTCCTTCAGGTCGAGCACGACGCTGCGCTTGCTGCGGTTGAGCTGCAGAAACAGCGACGACATGCCGGCGTGGCGGCCCGGCGCGTTGTGGCGCGTCAGGTCGCCCTGCGGCGGCTCGATCTTGATCACGTCGGCACCCAGGTCACCCAGGGTCTGGGTGGCGTAGGGGCCCATCGCGACGCTGGTCAGGTCGAGGATGCGCAGGCCGGCGAGCGGGCCCTTGGGTTCGACCTTGACCGGCATTTCAATCAGGCGTGATCGACGCCACCACCGCGCTGCGCTCCACCGTCTGCCCGGCCTGGCAGGTGACCGAGGCCACCGTGCCCGCGCACTCGGCAACGATGCGCATCTCCATCTTCATCGACTCGAGGATCGCCACCACGGCGCCCTTTTCCACGCGGTCGCCGGGCGCCACGTTGACCTTCAGGATCAGGCCCATCATCGGCGCCTTCAGTTCGCCGCTGGCCTGGGCCGAGGTGCTGATGTAGGACAGGTAGGGCACCACCTTCAGGCTGTGTGAACCGCGGCGGTCGTGCAGGTACAGCATGTCGCCGTCGCGGTGCAGGCGCACGGTCTCGCGATGGGTGTCGGTGACCGCCAGGTAGCTGCCGGCGTCGCCAGCCGGCGCCAGCCGCACCGGCACCCGGGCGTCGTTCACGCCCACCAGCATGCTGCCGTCGGCGCGCAAGGGGCCGAAGCGGATCTCGGCGCTGACGCCGTCGCTCGTTTCGACGTGCAGGCTGGGGATCGGCGCCAGGCTTTCGCCGCCGACGCTCATCTGCCAGCCGCTGCTGTGCCAGCGGCTCCAGGGGCTGCGCGATTCGACCTGGCGCTGCAACTGCAGCCAGTGGCAGGCGGCCACGGCCAGGGTCTGGGTGTCGTGCAGCGCGTCGCCCAGCGACCAGCCGGCGATCTGCTCGTCGATCAGCCGCGTGTGGAAGGTGGCGGTGCGGGTCTCGGGCAGGTCGATCAGGCGGCGCAGGAAGCTGCGGTTGGTGGTGACGCCGAAGACCACGGTGTCCTCGAGCGCCAGTGACAGCCGGTCCAGCGCTTCGTCGCGCGTCGGCGCATGCGTGATCAGCTTGGCCAGCATCGAGTCGTAGTAGGGCGTGACCTCCATGCCGCTTTCGATGCCGGTCTCGACGCGCACGCCCAGGTCGGGGAAACGCACCTGCGACAGCTTGCCGGTGGACGGCAGGAAGCCCGCCGCCGGGTCCTCGGCGCAGATGCGCGCCTCGACGGCATGGCCGTGGATGCGCACATCGCCCTGCTGCACGGGCAAGCCTTCGCCGCTGGCGATGCGCAGCATGATCTCGACGATGTCCAGGCCCGTCACCATTTCCGTCACCGGGTGCTCGACCTGCAGGCGCGGATTGACCTCGAGGAAGTGGTACTCGTCGGCACCGACGATGAACTCGACCGTGCCCACGCCGCGGTACTTGAGCCGTTCGCCCAGCCGCACCGCATCGGCGGCCATGCTGTCGCGCATCCTGGCGCTGAGGTTGGCCGCGGGCGCCTCCTCGATCACCTTCTGGTGGCGCCGCTG
>CALMQI010000369.1 GCA_937871935.1 uncultured Burkholderiales bacterium | reverse complement strand
CGCCCGCCGGTGCGGCATCACCGGTCACGCGCCAGGCGCCCAGCGCCTGCCACGGCGAGGCCGCGTACGGCGCGTGGGCGGCCAGCGCGCAGCCCAGCGCGGCGGTGGCCAGCGCCTCGGCCGCATCGCCGCGCTGGCGCCAGCCTTCGGGGAAGCTGCGCTCGATGTAGTGGGTGCTGAGCATCTGCCCGAAGGCCGGTGCCCGCAGCAGGTCGGCCAGGAAGCCGAGGTTGCTGCGCACCCCCAGCAGCTGGTACTGGTCGAGCGCGGTGGCCAGGCGCCGTGCGGCCTGCTCGCGGGTGTCGGCAAAGGCAATTACCTTGGCCAGCATCGAGTCGTAGTACGGCGTGACGCGGCCGCCGGCGCGCACGCCGCTGTCGACGCGCACGCCTTCGCCGGTGGGTTCGGTGTAGCCGACGATGGCGCCGATCTCGGGTGCGAAGCCGGCACCCGGGTCTTCGGCGCAGACCCGCGCCTCGATCGCCCAGCCGCGGCGGCTCAGGTCCTGCTGCTCGAAGGCCAGTGGCTCGCCCGCGGCAACGCGCAACTGCCATTCGACCAGGTCGATGCCCACCGTGGCCTCGGTCACCGGGTGCTCGACCTGCAGCCGGGTGTTCATCTCCAGGAAGAAGGTGTCGCCGCTGCCCGCGTCGTGGATGAATTCGATCGTGCCGGTGCTGTCGTAGCCGATGGCGCGCCCGACCGCCAGCGCGTGCCGGTACAGCTGCTCGCGCTGCGCGTCCAGCAGATGGGCTGCCGGTGCCTCCTCGATCACCTTCTGGTGGTTGCGCTGGATCGAGCACTCGCGCTCGAACAGGTGCACCAGATGGGCGTGCTTGTCGCCCAGCAACTGCACTTCGAGGTGGCGCGGCTCGGCCAGGTAGCGTTCGAGCAGCACGCGGTCGTCGCCGAACGAGGCCTTGGCCTCGCGCCGCACGGTGTCGAGCGCGGCGGCGAATTCGCCCGCGGCGCGCACCACCCGCATGCCCTTGCCGCCGCCGCCGGCCGAAGCCTTGATCAGCACCGGGAAGCCGATGCGCGCGGCAGCTTCGGCCAGCACCGCGGGCGCTTGGTCATCGCCGTGGTAGCCGGGCACGACCGGCACGCCGTGCTCGACCGCGATGCGCTTGGATTCGATCTTCGAGCCCATGCGCCGGATCGCCTCGCGCGACGGGCCGACGAAGGCGATGCCGGCGGCCTCGCAGGCCTCGATCAACGCCAGGCTCTCGGACAGGAAGCCGTAGCCCGGGTGCACCGCCTGCGCGCCGGTGGCGCGTGCCGCGGCGACGATGGCCGACGCGTCGAGGTAGCTGCGCGCGGCCTCGGGCGGGCCGATGCGCACGGCGGTGTCGCAGCTGGCGACGTGCAGCGCCTCGCGGTCGGCATCCGAATACACGGCCACGGTGCGCAGCCCCATGCGCCGCGCGGTGCGGGCGATGCGGCAGGCGATCTCGCCGCGGTTGGCGATCAGAAGGGTGTCGAACATGGCGGCCGTGGGTTCACACCTGCTCAGCTGGCGCGCCAGGCGGGCGGGCGCTTGGCGAAGAAGGCCGTGATGCCCTCGCGCCCTTCTTCGGTCTCCCAGGCATCGGCCAGCTTGTCGGCGGTGTAGATCATGCTGGTGGACAGGTCGTGCTGGTCGACGTAGGCGATCAGCTTCTTGGTCGCGGCCACCGCGCCGGGGGCGCATTGCAGCAGGTCGGCGAGTTCGCGCTCGACCGCCGCGTCGAGCTGGTCGTCGGGCACGACCTCGGACACCAGACCGAGCCGCTGCGCCTCTGCCGCCTTCATGCGCCTGGCGGTCAGGAAGGTGCGGCGTGCGTTGGCCTCGCCCATGCGTGCCACGACATACGGCGCGATGTTGGCCGGCAGCAGGCCCAGGCGCACTTCGGTCAGGCAGTACACGCCGCTGTCGACCGCGATCGAGACATCGCAGACCGAGACCATGCCCACGCCGCCGCCGTAGGCCGGGCCGTTGATGCGCCCGATCAGCGGCATCGGCAGCTCGTTGAGCGCGCGAAACATGGTCGCCAGTTCGGCGCTGTCGGCGACGCGCTCGGTGCGCGTCTTCTTCATGTTCTGCTGCATCCAGCCGAGGTCGCCGCCGGCGCAGAAGGTCTTGCCGGCGCCAGTCAGCACCACGGCGCGCACCCCGGTGGCCTGGGCCAGCCAAGCGGCGGCAGCGCGCAGCTCGGCAATCAGCGTGGCGTTGAGCGCGTTGTGAGTGTCGGGCCGGTTCAGCGTGAGCCGGGCCACGCCGCGGGTGTCGATGTCGAGCAGCAGGGTTTCGAAGGCGGGGGTCTTCATGGTCTTTGCTCTCACATGCGGTAGACGGGGGTGGCGGTCTTGGGCAGCACGCGCCGGGTGGCCAGCGCCAGCGCCAGCGCCAGCACGCTGCGTGAGGCCGAGGGCGCGATCAGGCCGTCGTCCCACAGCCGCGAGGTGGCGTAGTACGGGTCGGACTGGCGCGCGTACTGCTCGCGCACGGCGCGCTCGGTCTCGGCCATGCGCGCCTCGTCGGCCGGGCCGCGCAGATTGGAGCGTGCCAGCTCGAGCATCACGTTGCTGGCGATGTCGGCGCTCATGGTCGCCACCGAGGCGCTCGGCCAGGCGAACAGGAACTCGGGCTCGAAGCCGCGCCCGCACATGCCGTAGTTGCCGGCGCCGTAGGAGCCGCCGACGATCAGGGTGAGCTTGGGCACACGCGCGTTCGACACCGCATAGACCATGTTGGCGCTGTGCTTGGAGATGCCACCGCGCTCGGCCTCGGTGCCGACCATGAAGCCGGCGATGTTCTGCAGGAACAGCAGCGGCACGCCACGCTGGTTCGCCAGCTCGATGAAGTGCGTGCCCTTCAGCGCCGCTTCGGCCAGCAGGGCACCGTTGTTGGCCAGGATGCCCACCGGCTGGCCGTGGATGGCGCCGAAGCCGGTCACCAGCGTCGAGCCCCACTCGGGCTTGAACTCGTGCAGCTCGCTGCCGTCGACCAGGCGGGCGATGATCTCGCGCGCGTCGTAGGGCTGCTTGGGGTCAACCGGCACGATGGCGTCGAGCTCGGCCGGGTCGTACAGCGGCGGGCGTGGCGTCAGCGCCGGCGCCGGCAGCGGCGCCGGCGGCAGGCTGGCGACGATCTCGCGCAGCCGCGCCAGCGCCTGCGCCTCGTTCTCGGCCAGGTGGTCGTTGACGCCGGAGACGCGGGTGTGCATCTCGGCGCCGCCGAGCGTCTCGCCGTCCACCGTCTCGTTGATCGCGATCTTCACGATCGACGGGCCGCCGAGGTGGATGCGGGCATTGCCGCGCACCATCACCACCTCGTCAGACAGTGCCGGGATGTAGGCCCCGCCCGCGGTGCAGCCGCCGAACACGGCCGAGATCTGCGGCACGCCGTCTTGCGACATGCGGCATTGCTGGAAGAAGTTGTTGCCGAAGTGGTCGCGGTCGGGGAACACGCGGTCCTGCTCGGGCAGGAAGGCGCCGCCGCAGTCCACCAGGTACAGGCACGGCAGGCGCAGCCGCCACGCGATCTCTTGCGCGCGGCGGTGCTTCTTCACCGTTTCGTGGAAAAAGGAGCCGCCCTTCACGGTGGCGTCGTTGGCGATGAACATGCACGGCTTGCCGGCGACGATGCCGATGCCGGTGACGATGCCCGCCGCCGGCACCTCGTTGCCGTACTGGCCCCATGCGGCGAGAGGGGAGAGCTCGAGGAAGGCGCTGGCGTCGTCGAGCACGAAGTCGATGCGCTCGCGCACCAGCAGCTTGCCGCGGCCGCGGTGGCGCTGGATGTGCGCGTCGCGCCCGCCCGTGGCGGCCAGCGCGAGGCGCTCGTTCAGCAGCTCGAGCTGCTGTCGGCCGCGCGCCGCGGCTGCGACGCCGGCAGCCGAGCGCCAATCGGCGCGGCTGGTCATCACTGCCATGGGCGGTGCCCTTTCGAAACCGCCGGTGCAGCCGGTTGCAGACGCCAGGAACTCTTCATTTGACCTCCGACCCACGGGGCCGCCGATGCGCAGGCGTGCGGCGCAGCGCTTTCGCCTCCTCGTATTCTGCCATCAAACATACGTTAGTTAGCCTGTTGGTCGGCGCGGGAGCCGGCTGCTGCATCGGCGCATGATCGACCACGCGCAGGCCGCTCAACGTCGCGCGCTGGCCCGCGCCGTCGCGAACGCGCATCAGGTGCGCGTCAGGCCCTCGTCCTTGACGCGAGACAATGGCCACAGCGCCGAGAAGGTGACCAGTGCGGTGACGCCAAAGGCAGCCCCGAAACTCGCACCGGCGGCGACCACCAGGCTGAAAATCGCCGGCCCCACGACATAGGCCAGCAGCAGCAGCAGCGTGGCGCCGGTCATGGTTTCGTTCAGCGTTTCGGGCGGCGCCAGGCGCGCGACTTCGGCGAACTGCACGCCGTTCCAGCTGGCCACCGTCAAACCGGCCAGCACTGCCAGCGCGACCACGCTCCAGGTCGGCCACGCCGGCGTGCAGAACGCCAGCGCCAGCGTGGTCAGGCCCGACCCGATGACCGCCCAGCGCAGCACGCGCAGCCCGTCGCCCAGCCGATCGGAGATGAAGCCGGCCAGCGGCCGGCCGAGCGCGCTGACCAGCTGCATCAGCGCGAACGTCGCGCCTGCCTCGGTCAGCGTCCAGTGCAGTTCAACCACCAGATAGGTGACGAGAAACGCGAACCAGGCGCCTTGGCTGGCGCCCAGGCAGCCTCCGGCAAGGCCCATGCGCCGCAGGGCCGGCATCGCCACCAGCACCGCGAGCGGCCGACGCAGGGTGTCTGGCGACAGGAACATCCGCCAGTGCAGCCGCAGCGTGCGTTCGCGCGCCGCGTCGACGCGGGCCCGCAAGGGCTGCACCGCGAACAGCGTCAGCGCCCCGATCGCGGCGGCGATGGTCACGGCCGGCCCGATACCCAGCGCCTGCGACGCCCAGGGCATCAGCAGCCCGGCGAGCACGCCGCCCAGCGGCACGCCGGCCTGCTTGACCGAGAACAGCAGGTTGCGATGCCGGGGCGGGGAAAAGCGCTGCAGCACGTCCATGCCCGCCGATGAAGGCGGCCCGATCGACACCCCGATCAGCAGCGTGCCGATCACCAGCGCCGCTGCCGACGGCAGCGCGCTCAGCAACGCACCCAGCACGCCCAGCGCCAGCCCGACCTGCAGGTTGCGCATCGAGCCCAGGCGCCGGATCAGCGGAATGCCCAGCAACAGGGCGATGGTCGATGCGCCGGTGATCATCGCCGAGAGGTAACCCACACTCTCGACCGGCCAGCCGATGCGCGGCGCCAGTGTGGGTGCGAGTGTGGGCGCGATGCGCGACAGGAACGACACCGCCGTCTGAACTGCCAGCATGGCCAGCAGCGGACCGACCCAGTCGGAACCGTCTTCGGCAGCGGTGCCTTGTGTTTGCCCAGGCCCGTTGCTCGTCATCCGCGGGCCCGCAGTGCGCGTGGCGGCACGCTCAGGCGCGCAGCGCAGCCAGCGTACCGCTGTGCATGAGGTGGCCGTTCAGCGGCCGGCCGATGATGCGCTCGGCCAGTCGCGAGGCCTCGACCAGCTTCTCCAGGTCGATGCCGGTGGCGATGCCCATTTCCTCACACATGAACGCCATGTCCTCGGTGCAGACGTTGCCGGCTGCAGAGCCGGTCTTGTGCTCGGCGAAGGGGCAGCCGCCCAGGCCGGACACCGAGCTGTCGAACAACTCCACGCCCATCTGCAGCGCCGCATAGACGTTGGCCCCGCCGAGGCCGCGCGTATCGTGCAGGTGCAGGCCGATGCGCGCCTGGGGCACGATCTCGCGCACCGCGCCGACGCGGCGCTTGATCTCTTCCGGGTTGGCCCAGCCCATGGTGTCGGCCAGGTAGAAGGCCGGGAACGGGATGCGGCGATCGGCGCAGACGTCGGCCAGCCAGCGCACGATGTCGGTGATGGCGGACACCGGCACCGGGCCGCCGAGGTTGCAGCCGAAGGACGTGACCACATAGGCCTGCTCGAGCGGGATGCCCAGCGCGATATAGCGGTCGATCCAACCGAGCTGGCGCTCGCGGTTCTCGGCGACGCTGCAGTTGTTGTTGCGCTGCGAGAAGGGCTCGGTGACGTAGAACACGATCTTGCCGTCGAGGTCGACCTGTTCGCAGGCGCGCGCGCGCTCGAAGCCGTTGTCGTTGAGCCAGAGCGCGGTGTAACGCGTGCCTTGCCGCTTCTTCAGCTGCGCGAACAGCTCGGGCGAATCGGCCATCTGCGGCACTGCGCGCGGGCTCACGAACGAGGCGCACTGCACCTGCTTCAGGCCGGCAGCGGCCAGCGCGTCGATGAGCGCCAGGCGGTCGGCCAGCGGGTAGGTGGCCTTCTCCATCTGGAAGCCCTCGCGCGGGCCCTCTTCGTGGAACTCGACCTGCTTCGGGAATGACGTCATCGGTTGCTCCTTGCTTGTGCAGATTATTCGACCGGTGCGACCGGCGCGACCGGCGCCACCTCGGCCAACACCTGGTGGCGCTCGACCATGTCGCCGACCTTGCAGCGCACAGCGGCCACGCTGCCGTCGAACGGGGCGGTGACGTGCAGCTCCATCTTCATCGACTCGAGCACGACCACCGTCTGGCCGATCTTCACCGCATCGCCCACCGCGGCCTTGAGGGCCACCACCTTGCCCATCATCGGTGCGCCGAGCTGGCCGCCCGCAGTGGCGTCGGCGAGCGCACCGCCGAGGTAGGGCGTGCAGTCGAACACGCTGCGCCCGAGCGGGCTCGACAGCTCGATGCTGTGCGCAGTGCCGACGAGCGCGAGCTCGAGCGTGCGGCCGCCGAAGTGCAGCAGCCGGTGGCCACTGGGCAGCACGGCCAGCGACGCGCGCTCGGGCGCATCGCCGAGCACCAGCTCGATGCTGCCGTCGGCCTGCGGCGCGCCGAAGCGCACCGGCCATTCGTCCGTGCCGCTCTTCAGCACCAGGTTCGGCAAGGGCGCCGGGGCGGGCCCGCCGTTGGCCAGGCGCCAGCCGGTGAAGCCCTGCGCCTGGCTCCAGCAGCCGAGTTCAGGGGTCGCGGCGCGCTGCGCGGCAAGCCAGTGCAGCGCGGCTGCGGCCACGTGCTCCGGCGGCACGACGGGCGCCGCGCGCGTGGTCGCAGCGTCGGCGGCGAAGGACTCGTCGATCAGGCGCGTGTGGAAGGTCGCCGCGATGGTCTGCGGCCAGTGCAGCAGTTCGTGCAGGAACTGCAGGTTGGTGGTCAGGCCGATCACCGTGCTGTCGCGCAGACCGGCAGCCAGTGCGCGGCGCGCGGCCTCGCGGTTCGGGCCGCGCGACACCAGCTTGGCGATCATCGAGTCGTAGTACGGCGAGATCTCGTCGCCGCTCTCCACGCCCGACTCGATGCGCACCGCCGCGCGCGAGAAATCGACGCGGTCCAGACGCCCGGTGGTCGGCAGGAAGCCGGCTTCGGCATCTTCGGCACACAGCCGCGCCTCGAAGGCGTGGCCTTCGCAGCGCACGTCGGCCTGTGTCAGCGGCAGCCGGCCGGTGTCGGCGATGCGCAGTTGCAATTCGACCAAGTCGAGCCCCGTCACCTCCTCGGTCACCGGGTGTTCGACCTGCAGGCGCGGGTTGACCTCGAGGAAGTGGTGCTCGTCCCCCGACACGACGAACTCTACCGTGCCCAGGCCGCGGTAGTTCACGCCGGCGGCGAGCTTCACCGCATCGGCCAGCAGGCGCTCGCGCAAGGCTGGCGGCAGGCCGGCGCTCGGCGCTTCTTCGATCACCTTCTGGTGCCGGCGCTGCAGCGTGCATTCGCGCTCGAACAGGTGGATGGCGTGGCCCTGCCCGTCGCCGGCGACCTGCACCTCGATGTGGCGCACGCGCGGCAGATAGCGCTCAACGATCAGCTCGCCATTGCCAAAGGCCTTCTCGGCCTCGCGCATCGCGCTTTCGACGCGGGCGTCCAGGCCGTCGAGGCTCTCGACCACCGCCATGCCGCGGCCACCGCCGCCGGCCACGGCCTTCAGCAGCACCGGCAGCGGCATGCCGCGCACGGCGTTCACCACCGCGCCAGCGTCGTTCATGCCGCCTTCGCTGCCCGCGATCACCGGCACGCCCAGCCGCGCGGCCTCGCGCTTGGCCTGCGCCTTGCCGCCCAGCCGTTCCATGGTTTCAGCCGTCGGGCCGATGAAGATCAGCCCGGCGGCGTCGAGCGCACGCACGAAGTCCGGGTTCTCGGAGACGAAGCCGAAGCCGGGGTGCACGGCGTCGGCGCCGACGCGTTTCGCCGCCGCAACGATGGCATCGATGCGCAGGTAGCTGTCGGACGGTGCCGCGCCGCCGAGTTCGACCGACTCGCCGATCTCGCGCACATGGCGCGCATGGCGGTCGACGCTGGAATGCACGGTGGCCACCTTCAGGCCGAGCCGGCGGCAGGTGCGCGCGATGCGGCAGGCGATCTCGCCGCGGTTGGCGATCAGGACCTTGTGGATGCGTTGCATGTCAGAAGCGGAAGATGCCGAAGGGGGTCGGCTTGGCTGCGGTGCGCGACGCGAGGTCGAGCATCAGGCCCATCACGTCGCGCGTCTCCACCGGGTCGATGATGCCGTCGGCCCACAGGTTGGACGAGAAGTTGTCGGCCGGCTGGAAGTCTTCGTAGACCTTGCGCACCGGCGCCTTGAAGGCCTCTTCTTCCTCGGGCGTCCACTCGCGGCCTTCGGTCTTGTTGATTTGCCGGCGCACCAGGGCCATCACGGTGGCCGCCTGCTCGGGGCCCATGATCGCGGCACGCGCGTTCGGCCACGCGAACATCGCGGTCGGGTTGAACGGCCGGCCGCACATCGCCAGGTAGCCGGCGCCGTAGGACGCGCCGATGATGATGGTGTACTTGGGCACGTTGGCCGAGGCCATCGCAGTGATCATCTTTGCGCCGGCCTTGGCGATGCCCGACTGCTCGGCAGCGCGGCCGACCATGAAGCCGGTGACGTCGGCCATGAACAGCAGCGGGATGTCGCGCTGGCAGCACAGGTCGATGAAGTGTGCCGCCTTCATCGCGCTTTCAGGGAACAGCACGCCCTGGTTGGCGAGGATGCCGATCTCGTGGCCGTGGATGCGGGCAAAGCCGGTCAGCAGCGTGTCGCCGTACAGCGGCTTGAATTCCTGGAAGCGGCTGTCGTCGACGAAACGCGCCAGGATCTCGCGCGTGTCGGTGGGGATCTTCGGGTCGCGGCTGATCAGGCCGTGGATCTCGCGCGGGTCGAAGCGCGGCGGCAGGCTGGGCTGCTTGGTCCAGCGCGGCTTGGGCGGCTCGCCGAGTTCGCGCACGATCTCGCGCGTCAGCGCCAGCGCGTGGCGGTCGTCGTGGGCGATGTGGTCGGTGACGCCGCTCAGGCTGCAGTGCATCTGCGCACCGCCCAGCGATTCGGCATCGACCGTCTCGCCGGTGGCGGCAAAGGTCAGCTCGGGGCCGCCCAGGTACATGAAGCCCTGTTCCTTGACGATCACGATCTCGTCGCACAGCGCCGGGATGTAGGCGCCGCCCGCGGTGCAGGGCCCCAGCACCACGGCGATCTGGTGGATGCCCTCGGCCGACATGCGCACCTGGTTGTTGAAGATGCTGCCGAACTGGCCGACGTCGGGGAAGATGTTGGCCATGTCGGGCAGGAAGGCGCCGCCGCTGTCGACCAGCGTGATGCACGGCAGCCGGTGCGCCCAGGCGATCTGCTGCGCGCGCACGTGCTTCTTGCACGTCATGCCGTAGTAGGTGCCGCCCTTCACCGTGGCGTCGTTGGCGATGATCATGCAGGGCCGGCCCTGCACCAGCCCGATGCCGGTGATGATGCTGGCACCCGGCGGCACGCCGTCGTACTGGCCCTCGCCGGCGAGCATGCCGAGTTCGAGGAAGGGCGAGCCCGGATCGAGCAGCACCTCGACGCGGTCGCGGGGCAGGATCTTGTTGCGCGCCAGGTGCTTCTCGCGCGCCTTGGGCGGCCCGCCGGCCAGCGCCTTGCGGCGCCGCTCGTGCAGCCGGGCGATCAGCGCCTCGTAGGCGCTTCGGTTGAGCTGGAACTCGGGGTCGGCGGTGGACGCGCGCGAGGAAAGAATCGTCATCCAGGGGCCTGCTGCTTCACTTGAACACGGGCGGGCGGCGCGCCGCGAACGCCGCCAGGCCTTCACTCACGTCGTCGTTCATCAGCTCGGTGGCCATCACATCCTGCTCGAGCTTCAGGCCGCCGCCCAGCGGCTGGTCCATGCCCTGGCGCGCCAGGCGCTTCATGATCGCCAGCCCGCCGCGGCTGCGCGTGCTGAGCTGGGTGCAGTAGGCCAGCGCGGCCTCGCCCAGCTTGTCGGGCTCGACCACGTAGTTCACCAGGCCCCACTGCAGCGCGGTGGGGGCATCGATCCAGCGCGCGCTGAAGAACAGGTCGAGGCCGCGGCGCAGCCCGACGATGCGCGGCAGGCGCTGCGACCCGCCCCAGCCGGGCACCAGGCCGTACTGCGCATGCTGGTCGCCGATGCGGAAGTCGGTCGACGCGAAGATCACGTCGCAGGCCATCATCAACTCGCTGCCGCCGGCCAGCGCCAGGCCCTGGCAGGCCGCCACCACCGGCAGCGGGCTGGCTTCCAGGCGCTGCAGCACCGCGTGGCCGTAGCGGATGAAGTGGTCGATCTTGGCCGGATCGCTGCGCAGACCCTTGACCTCGTCGAGGTCGGCGCCGGTGCAGAAATGCTTGCCCTGGGCGCGGATCAGCACGGCGCGCACGCCCGAGCCGGGCTTCTCGAAGTCGTTCAGCGCCGCCTCGATGCCCGCATGCACGGCCAGCGAGAGGCAGTTGAACTTGTCCGGCCGCGCCAGTTCGATGATGCCGACGGCGCCTTCGCGGCCGACGACGAGTGGCGAGGCCGCGCTCATTTCTTGTTCTCTGCTGCGTACTGCACGGCCACGCGGCCAGCGCGCTCGCGCGCGACGATGAGCTTCATCACCTGCGCCGTGCCGTCGCCGATTTCCAGGCCCATCACGTCGCGCAGGCGCTGCTGGTGCGGCAGGTCCTTGGACCAGCCGTAGTGGCCGAAGGTCAGGATGCACTGGTGGATGGCATCGAAGCTGGTCTTCGGGCCCATCCACTTCACCATCGCGGCTTCGGCGGTGTGCGGCTGGCCCGCGTCGCGCAGCGCCAGGCCGTGGTAGCAGAGCTGGCGGCAGGCGGCCAGCAGGGTCTCGAACTCGACGATGGGGAAGGACACCCCCTGGTACTGGACGATGGGCGCACCCATCGCCTGGCGCTCCTTCATGTATTCCCAGGTCTCGTCGATCGAGGCCTGCGCCGCGGCCACGCACTGCAGCGCGATCAGGATGCGGCTGAAGTCGAAGCCCTGCATCACCTCGGTGAAGCCCTTGCCTTCCTGGCCCATCAGGTTCTCGGCCGGGATGCGCACGTCGTCGAAGAACACCGAGCCGCGCCCGATGATCTTGCTGCCCACGTCGTTGAAGCGCGTGCGCTGGATGCCCGGCGCATCCATCGGCACGAGAAAGGCCGAGATGCCGCGTGCGCCGGCGTCGGGCTTGCCGGTGCGGGCGAACAGGACGATGGCGTCGCACTGGTCGGAGAAGCTGATGGACGTCTTTTCGCCCGACAGGATGTAGTGATTGCCGTCGCGGCGCGCCTTCACCTGCAGGTTGGCCGCATCGGAGCCGCCGCGCGGCTCGGTCAAGCCCAGGCCGATGATTGCGTCGCCCGCCACCAGGCGGCTGTTCCAGTAGCGCGCCAGCTCGGGGTTGGCGTTGCGGTGCACGATGGCGCCCATCAGCGACCCCAGCAATTGCAGGTAGCTGATGTTGAAGTCGCCGTAGGCGATTTCCTCGGTGATCAGGCCCGAGGTGACACCGCTCTGGCCCAAGCCGCCGTACTCTTCCGGAAGATCCACACCGATCAAGCCCAGCGCGCCGATCTCCTTCATCAGCGCGCGGTCGAAACCCTTTTCTGCCTCACGCGCCTGGTAATGGGGTTTGAGCTTTTCGCGCGAGAAGCGGCGAGCGACGTCGCGCAGGGCGATCTGGTCTTCGTTGAGCAGCATGTTCCGGACTCCTTGGCTGTATAGAAGCACTCGGGACGCATCGCCCGCACACCGACGAAGCGCCTCGACAACGTATCGCTTGCCTGCACCGGCAAGTCCGATCTATCATAGCATCGAACATACGTTAGTTAGGAGATCACGGCTTCAGGGCAATAGGCGCCGTCACTGGTACCATTTTTGATCGCTCAACCTAACTGACCACCAATATGGCAACCAAGTCCCGCGAAACTCCTACTCCAGTCGAGGTAGACAGCGCGACGCGTGAACGCATCCTGCTGGAGGCGGCACGTTTGTTCCGCCACCACGGCTACGCCGCAACGACTTTGCGGGAGGTGGCCGACGCCTCCGGCATCAAGGCCGGCAGCATCTACTACCACTTCGAATCCAAGGACCAGATTCTCGGCGAGGTGCTGGACAAGGGCATCCAGGTCGTCACCGATGCCGTGCGGCAGCGCGTCGACGCGCTGCCCGCCGGTGCGACCGCCCGACAGCGCGTGGCGGCAGCGATCGAAGGCCATCTTTGGGGCTTGCTGCACCACGGCGACTTCACGTCGGCCAACATCCGGATCTACGGTCAGATTCCCCCTGCGGCGAAGAACCGCCACCGCAAGATCCGTCGCGACTATGCGGACTATTGGGACGGCCTGCTGGAAGACGCGCTGAAACGGGGCGAGCTGCGGTCCGACACCAGCACGGCGATGGTCCGCCTCTTCCTGATCGGCGCGCTGAACTGGACGGTCGAGTGGTACAACCCGCAAAAGGGCGCGTTCCAGGACTTCGTCAAGCAGATCACGGCGATCGTCTTCGACGGCACCTTCGTCCATGACTGACGCAGCATGAGCGTCAAGCCAGGATGGGAAGGCCGCTTCTTCGAAGACTTCATTGTCGGCGACGAGTACCGCCACCCGCTTGGCCGCACGCTCACGCAGCAGGACAACATTTGGTTCACGCTGCTGACCCAGAACGTGGCTGCGGTGCATTTCGATGCGCACTACGCGGCGAAGACCGAGTTTGCGCGGCCCCTGGTCAATTCCTGCCTGACGCTGGCGCTGGTCACCGGGCAGTCGGTCATCGACGTGTCCTACAACGTGTTCGCCAACCTCGGGTGGGACGAGGTGCGCCTGCCAAATCCGGTGTTCGAGGGCGACACCATCTACTCGCGCTCGACCGTGCTCGACAAGCGTGAATCGAAGTCGCGCCCCAACCTGGGCGTGGTCACCGTCGCGACCGAGGGCTTCAACCAGGAAGCGGTGGTGGTGTGCATCTTCAAGCGCACGCTGATGGTCTACAAGCGCGGGATGGCGCCGAACCGCGCGCCCCCGGTTCCTGGGTCCAAGCCCTGACCCCGACTCGAGCGCGCCCAGAGCGCCCCCAGCGAAAGTGAACATCCAAGAATCGATCGAACGCTTCGGTCCGCGCGAAGCGATGGATTACGACGTGGTTGTGGTCGGCGCCGGCCCGGCCGGCCTGGCCACCGCGATCCGGCTCAAGCAGCTGAACGCCGAGCGGTCGGTGGTGGTGATCGAGAAAGGCTCGGAGCCGGGCGCCCACATCCTGTCGGGCGCGGTGATGGACCCGCGCGCCATCACCGAGCTGCTGCCCGACTGGAAGGCGCAGGGCGCGCCGCTCGAACAGCCCGTGACCGGCGACGATGTGCTGTTCCTGTCCGAAACCGGCACCGTGCGTACGCCCGACTGGCTGGTGCCGCGCAACCTGCACAACGACGGCTGCTATGTCGTCTCGCTGGGCAACGTGGTGCGCTGGCTGGCGCAGCAGGCAGAAGCCCTGGGCGTGGAGATCTTCCCCGGCTTTGCCGCCGCCGAAGTGCTGTACGACGACCAGGGCGCGGTGCGCGGCGTGGCCACCGGCAACATGGGCGTGGGCAAGGACGGCGAGCCCGGTGACGCCTTCCAGCTCGGCATGGAACTGTGCGCCAAGTACACCGTCTTCGCCGAGGGCGCGCGTGGCCACCTGGGCAAGCAGCTCATCGCCCGCTACCAGCTCGACGCGGGCAAGGACCCGCAGAGCTTCGCCATCGGCATCAAGGAACTGTGGGAGGTCGACCCGGCGCGCGCCAAGCCCGGCCTGGTGGTGCACACCGCGGGCTGGCCGATGCGCGACCAGACCTTCGGCGGCGGCTTCCTGTACCACCTGGACGACAACAAGGTGACGCTGGGCTTCGTCATCGGGCTCGATTACAGCAACCCCTTCATGAGCCCGTTCGAGGAGACGCAGCGCTGGAAGACGCACCCCGCCATCCGCGCCCACATCGAAGGCGGCAAGCGCATCGGCTATGGCGCGCGCGCCATCAACAACGGCACGCCGCAGGCGCTGCCGAAGACGGTGTTCCCGGGCGGTGCCCTGGTCGGCTGCGACGCCGGCTATCTGAACGCCGCGCGCATCAAGGGCAGCCACGCCGCCATCAAGAGCGGCATGCTGTGCGCCGAGGCACTGGCACCGGCGCTGGCCGCCGGGCGCCAGCGCGACGAATTGCTGGCCTACCCGCAGGCCTTCGAGCAGAGCTGGCTGAACGAGGAGCTGCAGCAGACGCGCAACTTCAAGCTCTGGTTCAAGAAGGGCAAGTGGGTCGGCAACCTGATGACGGGCATCGAGCAGTGGCTGCTGCCCAAGCTGGGCATCGCCAGCCCGCCGTGGACGCTGCACGGCAACAAGCACGACCACGAGTGCCTGCTGCCGGCCGACAGGGCCCAACTCATTGCCTATCCGAAGCCGGACGGCAAGCTCAGCTTCGACCGCCTGTCGTCGGTGTTCGTCAGCAACACCAACCACGAAGAGAACCAGCCGGCGCACCTGACGCTGAAGAACCCCTCGGTGCCGGTGGCGCTGAACCTGGCCAGGTACGCCGGCCCCGAGAGCCGCTATTGCCCGGCCGGGGTCTACGAGTTCGTGCGCGACGACGACCAGAACGAACGCCTGCAGATCAATGCCCAGAACTGCGTGCACTGCAAGACCTGCGACATCAAGGATCCGTCGCAGAACATCGTCTGGGTCACGCCCGAGGGTGGCGGCGGACCCAACTACGCTGGAATGTGAACCCCATGAGTGAACCGCAATTCGGCTGGAACGATGCCGCGCTGGCTGAGGCGCCGCGCGTCTTCGAAGCCGGCCTGTTCGACGGCCAGGTCGTGATGGTCTCCGGCGCCGGCAGCGGCATCGGCAAGGCCATTGCATTCCTCTACGCGCGGCTGGGCGCCAAGCTCGTCATCTGCGGCCGCGACCGCGCCAAGCTCGACGCCTGCGAACCCTGGCTGCGCAAGCTCGGCAGCCCCGACGTGCTGGTGCAGCAGGCCAACATTCGCCAGCCCGAAGACGTCGAGAAGCTGCTGGACGCCACCTACGCGCACTTCGGGCGCCTGGACGTGCAGGTCAACAACGCCGGCGGCCAGTTCCCGAAGGCCGCGCTCGACATCAGCCCCAACGGCTGGAAGGCGGTGGTCGACAACAACCTGAACGGCACCTGGTACATGATGCACGCCGCCGCGAAGCGCTGGCGCGACACCGGCACGCCGGGCAACATCGTCAACATCGTGCTGACCTTCCAGCGCGGCTTCCCCGGCGTGGCCCACTCCTGCGCCGCACGGGCCGCCGTGACCTACCTGTCGAAGACGGTCGCGGTCGAATGGGCGGCGCACAACATCCGCGTCAACTGCCTGGCGCCGGGCGTGATCGAGAGCACCGGCTTCAAGCAGTACTCGGCTGAGGCGCGCGAGCAGTTCCCGCGCGGCAACCCGATGCTGCGCCAGGGCGACGTGCAGGACATCGCCCACGCGGTGATCTACCTCACCGGGCCCAGCGGCAAGTTCATCACCGGCGAGCTGCTCAACGTCGACGGCGGTGGTGTGCTGTGGGGCGAGTTGTGGACGATCCCCAAGCCCGCCTACTTCACGCAGGAGCAGACGGCATGACCGCGCCCGTCCAACAGCCGAAATTCGGCCCTGGCGACGAGGCCCTGTCGCAGCTGCCCACGGTCTACCGCGACAACCTGTTCGCCGGCAAGGTCGTGCTGGTGTCCGGCGCCGGCAGCGGCATCGGCAAGGCGATCGCCTTCCTGTTCGCACGCCTGGGTGCCACGCTGGCGATCTGCGGCCGCAAGCTCGATGCGCTGGAGGACTGTGCCGAGAAGCTGCGCGCCCTGTCGGGCCGCGAGGTCTTCGTGCACCCGATGACGATCCGCGATCCGGCGCAGGTCGAAGGTCTGCTTGACGCGGTGTGGGAACGCTTCGGCGGCATCGACGTGCTCGTGAACAACGCCGGCGGCCAGTTCGCCGCGCACGCGATGGATTTCAGCGACAAGGGCTGGAACGCCGTCATCGACACCAACCTGAACGGCACCTGGTACATGATGCAGGGCACGGCCAAGCGCTGGGTCAAGCAGGGCAAGCGCGATGGCAGCATCGTCACCATCGCCGCTGCCGTCGACCGCGGCCTGCCAGGCATGGCGCACACCGCAGCCTCGCGTGCCGGCGTGATCGCGCTGTCACAGACGCTGGCCGTCGAATGGGCCGAGCACGGCATCCGCATCAACTGCATCGGCGCCGGCGCGATCGAGAGCAACGGCTTCAACAACTACAAGGAAGAGAACGTCGGCGGCCTGTTCCGCACCAACCCCATGCTCAGGGCAGGCGACGTGCAGGACGTCGCCGAGGCGGTGGTCTACCTCACGGCATCCTCGGGCAAGTACATCACCGGCGAGACCGTCAACATCGACGGCGGCATGGTGCTGTGGGGCGACTTCTGGCCCGCCGGCATGCCCGATTACTTCAAAGCACCCGCAACCAACACATGAGCTCCACCAGCGACAACACCGTCAGCGGCGCCGGCCCGCTGGCCGGCGTCAGGATCATCGACCTCACCACCGTGGTGATGGGTCCGTTCGCCTCGCAGATCCTGGCCGACCTGGGCGCCGATGTCATCAAGGTGGAATCGCCCGATGGCGACACCGTGCGCAACATCGGGCCCAGCCGCAGCAAGGGCATGGGCCCGATGTATCTGGCGCTGAACCGCAACAAGCGCAGCATCGCGCTCGACCTGCGCAATCCCGACGGCCTGGCGGCCCTGAAGCGCCTGATTGCCGATGCCGACGTGCTGCTGTTCAACATCCGCCCCGACTCGATGGGCCGGCTGGGCCTGAGCTACGACGAGGTCGCCGCGGTCAACCCGCGCATCATCTACTGCGGTGCCTACGGCTTCGGCGAAGGCGGGCGCTATGCCGGCAAGCCGGCGCTCGACGACCTGATCCAGGGCGCGGTGGCCCTGCCCTCGCTGGTCGGCCGCGTCACGGGCGAGCCCCGCTACCTGCCGACCAACATCTGCGACCGCACCACCGGACTGACCGCCGTCTACGCCGTGACCTCGGCGCTCTACGCGCGCGAGCGCAGCGGCCGCGGCCAGGCCATCGAAGTGCCGATGTTCGAGACCATGACGCAGTTCGTGCTGTCCGACCACATGTACGGCCAGACCTTCGACCCGCCGCTGGCCGACGCCGGCTACGTGCGCCTGCTTGCCAAGGACCGCCGCCCCTGCAAGACCAAGGACGGCTACATCTGCGTGCTGATCTACATCGACAAGCACTGGAAGAACTTCTGCGAGATGCTGGGCCGCGACGAGATGCTGCGCGACCCGCGCTTCCTGCGCATGGCCGACCGCACTCGCAACGTCGACGCACTGTACGCCTTCGTCACCGAGCAGATGGCCCTGCGCACCACCGCCGAATGGATGGACGCGCTGGCCAAGGCCGACATCCCCGTGACGCCGATGCACACGCCGGCCACGCTGATGGACGACCCGCACCTGGCCGACGTCGGCTTCTTCGAGTGGATCGAGCACCCGAGCGAAGGGCGCATCCGCACGATGAACATTCCGGGCACCTGGTCGGGCACGCCGCCGGCCATCCGCCGCCATGCGCCGCTGCTGGGCGAGAACACGCGTGAGCTGCTGGCCGAGGCCGGCTACGCCGCGGCCGACATCGACCGCCTGCTGGCCAGCGGTGCGGCCAGCGCCCAGGCCGTGCCGGCCCAGGCCAAGTCCTGAGGTTCAGCCCGCGCGCGCACCGCCCGCGCGGACCAGGCCACGCTGCACCAGTGCGCCCAGTCCCGACGCCGGTATCCCCCAACGCTGCACCTGCTCAAGCGCGCCATCGTCGGCGGTGTGCGGCGCGCGCGGCAGCGCCGCCGGGGTGGCGCTGAAACGCGGCGCTGGCGCCGGCTGCACCACACCGCCGATGTCGACGAAGGTCGCGCGGGCCTGATTGTGCGCATGCGTCGGCGCCTCCAGCGGCGCCAGCACCGGCGCGAAGCAGGCGTCGCTGCCTTCGAGCAGTTCGCACCACTGCGCCCGCGTGCGCGTCTCGAAGATCGCGGCCAGGCGGGCCTTGCTCTGACCCCAGCGCGCCGCGTCGTCGAAGTCGAAGGCGTCGGCGGCCAGCCCCAGGCGCTCGAGCAGCACCTTGCGGAACTTCAACTCGATCGGCGCGACCGAGACGTACTCGCCGTCGGCGCAGCGGAACACCTCGTAGTGCGGCGCGCCCGAATCCAGCAGGTTGGTGCCGCGCGGCCCGGTGTGCATGCCGCTGCCGAGCATGCCGTAGAGCGAGGTCATCAGCATCGCCGCGCCGTCGACCATCGCCGCATCGACGATCTGCCCGGCACCGCCGCGCTGCGTGTTCCACAGCGCCGCGAGCATGCCGAAGGCGAGCAGCAGACCGCCGCCACCGAAGTCGCCGACCAGGTTCAGCGGCGGCGTCGGCGGTGCACCGGCGCGGCCGATGGCATGCAGCGCCCCCGACAAGGCGATGTAGTTCAGGTCGTGCCCGGCGGTCAGCGCCAGCGGCCCGGTCTGGCCGAAGCCGGTGACGCGCCCGTAGACCAGCTTGGGTTGCTGCGCCAGACAAGGCTCGGGGCCGAGGCCCAGCCGCTCCATCGTCTGCGGCCGAAAGCCCTCGATCAGGGCATCGCTGCAGGCGACGAGCCGGCGCGCGAACGCCACCCCTTCGGCAGCCTTCAGATCGACTGCGATCGAGCGCTTGCCGCGGTTCAGCAGGTCGAACTTCGGCGCTCGCTCGATGCCCAGGCCGCTGGGCGCAAGCCGGTCCACACGCAGCACCTCGGCGCCCAGATCGGCCAGCAACATGCCGCACATCGGGCCCGGCCCGATGCCGGCGAACTCCACCACCTTCATGCCGCTCAGCGGTCCCTGGCTCATTGTCTGTTCTCCTCTTACGATGGAATATCAACCTAGCAAGCGATCCAGGCGTTCCTTGGCCTCGGCCAACTCGCCGAGCATGTCGTGCACCACCTGCCGCACCGAGGTCTCCTCGCGCATGTCGGCAACGATCTGCCCGACGGGATAGGTCAGGAACTCCTCGGCACGCACCCGCTCGACCCGCGTGCGGCCCTGCCCCCACCACAGGATTGCCTGCAGCGGCGCGGGCAGCGGATCGGGCGCGCCGGGCGCGTCCCAGGCATCGGTGAAGGCGCTGCGCAGAGTGCGGCAGGGCTTGCCGGTGACGCTGCGCGTCAGCACCGCATCGTCGGCGCCGGCTTCGAACATTCGGGCCTTGATCTCGGGCGTGACCTCGCTCTGCACCGTCTTCAGCCAGACCGAGCCGCACCACGCGCCTTCGCAGCCGAGCGCCAGCGCCGCCGCGAGCTGGCGCCCGCGGCCGATGCCGCCGGCGCCGAGCACTGGCAAGGGCGCGACGGCGTCGACGATGCGCGGCCATAGCACCATCGAGGTGGTGCTGCCGGTGTGGCCGCCGGCCTCGGTGCCGACCGCGATGACGAAATCACAGCCGGCATCGCGGTGCTTGATCGCGTGCTTGGGCGCGCCGGCCATCGCCGCCAACTTGATGCCACTCGCATGGGCGCGCTGCACCAGTGCGGCCGGCGGCGAGCCCAGCGCATTGACGATCAGCTTGATCGGGTGGCGCAGCGCGATCTCGATCATCGCGGCGCTTTCGCCCGGGGTGAAGTTGAAGGTCGACACCAGGTCGCGCTCGATCTGCGCCGCTTCGGCCGCAGGCAGCGCGGGCACACCCGCGCGATCGAGCATGCCGCGAACGAAAGCCAGGTGCTCGGCCGGCAGCAGCCGATCGGCGTCGTACTTTGCCTCGCCCTCGCCCGCGTCCTGGTAGGTGGTGGGCATCAGGATGTCGACACCGTAGGGGCGGCCGCCGATGTGGTCGTCGATCCATTGCAGCTCGGCATCGACGCGCTGCGGGCTCATGCGGGCCAGACCGAGCACGCCCAGCCCACCGGCCTTCGAGACCTCGACGACCACGTCGCGGCAGTGCGAGAACGCGAAGATCGGCGCCTCGATACCGAACATTTCACACAAGCGGTTTTCCATGCTGGCTCCGCGACCGTTGGTCCGATATTGGACTATCATACCAATAATGGACCATCCATCGGCGACGATCGACCCCGGCAACGACGACTACAGCGGCCCGAAATCGCCGCTGCGCGTGATGCAGATCGTCGAGTTGCTGGCGGCTTCGAACAGCGGCCTGTCGCTGGCCGCGATGACCGAGGCATTGCAGATCCCGAAGACCAGCCTGCTGAATCATCTTCGGGTCATGGTGGTGGCCGGCTACGTCAGCTCGCGCGACGCGCGCTACACGCTCGGACCGGCGTCGATGCGGCTGGGCGCGATCATTGCCGCCGACGCCGGCGTGCTGGCCGCCTGGCGCCCGGTGGCGCTGGACCTCGTCGCCCAGAGCGGCGAGACCGCGATGCTCGCCACGCTCGACGACCGCAGCGCCGAGGCGCTTTACATCGACGTCGTCAACAGCGATCAGGACATCCGCTACTCGCCGCGCGTCGGCTCGCGCTGGCCGCTGTACTGCACCGGCATGGGCCGCGCGCTGCTGGCGTTCCAGGAGCCGGTCTTCGTCGACCGGTACCTGGCCAGCGCGCGCACGGTCGAGCGCACCGAACTCACCGTGACCGGCGTGGCGCGCCTGCGGCGCATCATCGCCGGCGTCCGCAGCGCCGGTGTCGTCGTCACCGAGGGCGAGCACACCGTCGGCGCCGGTGCGGTGGCGGCGCCGATCATCGAACGCGATGGCCGCGTGCGCTGCGCCATCGGCATTGGCGTGCCGATCGCCCGCCTCGGGCCGCGGCGCGAGGCCTTGGCCGGGCTCGTGGCCGACGCTGCGCGGCGGGTCTCGTGGACGCTCGGCGGACACGGCGCGAGCCAGAACCCGAACCCGTCGACGATCACCGCCCTCACCCCGCTTCCCGACGAGGCGCGGCCACCTGCCGCACGCTCGTCGCCCATGCCAAGGGCCGCCGCGCCCGCACGGAGACACCGATGACCATGATCCTTGCCACAACCGCACACCGCGTGTCGCGCGGCATCGCCGTCGCCTTGATGCTCAGCCTGGCGTCGCTCGCCAGCCAGGCGCAGTATCCAAACAAGCCGGTTCGCCTGGTCCTGCCCTTCGGGCCGGGGTCGGCCACCGACACCTTCCTGCGCATCGTCGCCGAGCCGCTGGGCACCGCGCTCGGCCAGAGCGTGGTGGTCGACAACAAGCCCGGCGCGATGTCGGTGCTGGCTGTCGAGCAGGTGGCCAAGTCGGCGCCCGACGGCTACACGGTGGTCGCCGCCACCAACTCCATCGTCGCCAATCCGGCCGGCATCCTGCGCAGCGTCAACTACGACCCGTTACGCGACTTCACGCCCATCACCCGGCTGGCCGGCACGTCCTACGTGCTGGTGATGGCGGCCGACCAGCCCTTGAAGACGCTGGACGAACTGGTTGCGCATGCGCGCGCCAATCCGGGCAAGCTCAACTACGCCAGTGGCAACCTCGGAGGTGTGCTGTACGGTGGCATGTTGCAGAAGTCGATCGGCGTGAACATGGTTCACGTGCCCTACAAGTCCACGCCACCGGCGCTGCTGGAGCTTCTGTCCGGCCGCGTGCACCTCATGTTCACCGACCTGGCGACGGCCAGCGGGCAGGTCAAGGCGGGCAAGGTGCGGGCACTGCTGGCGACTGCAACGCAGCGCACCGCGCTGTTCCCTGATGTGCCGACCATTGCCGAAGCAGGCTTGAAGGGCTTCGCCGACATGCCGGCCTGGTGGGCGCTGTACGGCCCGGCCGGCATGCCCGCCGACGCTGTCGAACGGCTGAACCGCGAGATCACGACGATCCTGCAGCGGCCCGACATCCGCAGCCGCCTGCTCGCGATGGGCATCGACGCCGTGCCGTCGACGCCGCAAGGGCTGGCCGAGTTCACGCGCGAACAGTCGCAGAACTATGTGCGGCTGATCAAGGAATTCAACATCCAGCCGGAATGACCCGGTAGCAACGCGCCGCGAAGAGACTCGACCCATGCAAGCTTCCAAACCCCTCTTTCTCGGCGACATCCGCCCGGGCATGCGCCTGCCTCTGCCAGGCTTCGACTGCAGCGCCGAGCTGGTGGCCGGCTACGCCGACCTGCTGGACGCGCGCCACCCCATCCATGTCGACCCCGAGTACGCCAAGACCACGCGCTACGGGCGCCTGATCGCGCACGGGCCGCTCGTCATCGCCAAGGTGCTGGCCGAATTGAACGGCGTCTTCGGCAGCGCCTTGCAGGTCATGCTCGACGTCGGCGAATGGCGCTTCTACGGGCCCGTGTTCGTTGGCGACGAGGTCCAGGTCGAGTGCTTCGTGATCGACGTCAGCTCGGCCAAGGGCAGCAGCGCCGGCGCGGTCAGGCTCGAGATCCGTGTGCTCGGCAGCGACGGCGCGCTGGCGCAGCGCGGAACCGCCGGCGTGCTGATCTCGCGCGCCCCGGCCAAGGCCTGATCACCGACCCCACACACCTTAATCACCGCATCGATTCCCATGAGCCAAACCGAACGCCGCGTCCCTCCCAACAGCGTCGACCGCGAAGCTTTCCGCGACATGTGCCGCAAGTTCGCCGAGCGCGAGATCAAGCCGCGCTGGCAGCAGGCCGACCGCGAGGCGCGCTTCCCGCGCGATTTCTACGTCGCCGCTGCCAAGGCCGGGCTGATTGGCCTGCACGCGCCTGAATCGATGGGCGGCGCCGACCTCGGCGTCACCGAAGAAGCGATCTCGGTCGAAGAGCAGGCCAAGGCCAACCCCAACCTGGCCATCATGGCGCTGATCCAGGGCGTCGCCGGCTCGTTGCTGGCCGACCACGGCCATGCCGTTCACCACGACCTGGTGCGCGCCAACATCGCCGGCGAATGCCTGCTGGCGCTGGCCGTCACCGAGCCCGAAGCCGGCAGCGACGTGCAGAACCTCAAGACCACCGCCACGCGCCAGGGTGACGAGTGGGTGCTCGACGGCATCAAGTCCTTCATCACGCTGGGCGGCGACTGCGACACCATGCTGGTGCTGGCGCGCACCGACCCCACCCAGGGCCGGCGCGGCATGCACTTCTTCGCCGTCGACCGCAACACGCCGGGCGTCGAAACCTCGCAGATCAAGACCTACGCCAACCGGCCGCTGCCGACCTACCGCGTGATGTTCAACAACGCGCGCGTGCCCGAGTCGCGCCGCCTGACCGCCGGCTTCGGCGCCATCATGGCCGGCTTCAACCGCGAGCGCGTGATGGTGGCCGCGCGCTGGCTCGGCCACATGCAGACGGCGCTGGCCTGGGCGCTGGACTACGCCAAGGTGCGCCAGCAGTTCGGCAAGCCGATCGGCGCCAACCAGAGCATCGCCTTCATGCTCGCGCAGGGCCATGTCGACGTCGAAGCCTCGCGCCTGTACACCTACCATGCGGCGCAGCGCTGGGACAGCGGCGCGGCCATCAAGGACATCATCCTCGATGTCTCGTCCGCGAAGCTGTTCGTCACCCAGGCCGTGTACCGCGTGACGCAGAACGCGCTGCACATCGGCGGCGGCTGGGGCATCACCGAGGAACTGCCCGTGATGCGCATGGCGCTCGACGCCCTGGTGGCGCCGGTTACCGTGGGCTCGTACGAGATCCAGCTGCGCGTCATCGCCAAGCAGCTCGGCCTGCCCTGCGACTGACAGGCGGTGCGGCGATGAACACCGCAGACGCCGGCTACCGCTCGGCCTTTCGCCCCGACCTGCTCGCCGGCCAGGTGATCGTGGTCACCGGCGGCGGCTCGGGCATCGGCCGCTGCACCGCGCACGAACTGGCCGCGCTCGGCGCCACACCGGTGCTGGTGGGCCGCACGCTGGCCAAGCTGGAGGGCGTGCGCGCCGAACTCGCCGAGCGCGGCTGCCGCGCCGGCGTGCAGGTGATCGACATCCGCGACGGCGCCGCGGTGCGCGACGGCGTGGCCGCCATTCTGGCCGAACACGGCCGCATCGACGGCCTGGTCAACAACGCCGGGGGCCAGTTCCCGAGCCCGCTGGAGAGCATCTCCGACAAGGGCTGGGACGCCGTGGTGCGCAACAACCTCAACGGCAGCTTCAGCATGATGCGCGAGGTGTTCACGCAGTGGATGCGCGCGCATGGCGGTGCCATCGTCGGCGTGGTCGCGCCGGTCGACTTCGGCTTCCCGAACATGGGCCACACCGGCGCCGCGCGCGCCGGCGTGATCAACCTGACGCAGACCGCGGCGCTCGAATGGGTGCAGCACGGCGTGCGCGTCAACGCGGTCGCGCCGGGCTCGATCATCGGCAGCGGCCTGGGCACCTACAGCGCTGAATTCCAGGAGCGCCTGAAGACGCGGCGCACCCACATCCCCTACCACCGGCTGGGCACCGAGGCCGAGGTCTCGGCCTGCATCTGCTTCCTGCTGTCGCCGGCTTCCACCTACGTCACCGGGCTGGTGCTGCAGGTCGACGGCGGGCTGCGCCTGGCCAAGCACAACTGGACCGTGCCCGAGCATCAGGCCATCCCGCCCTACGACCCGTTCGGGCAGTCCGCGCGGCCGGAGTTCCTGAAGGGGCAATGATGTCGCTGCCCTACTCCGCACTGCGCGTGCTCGATGCGAGCCAGGGCTACGCCGGGCCGTACTGCGGCATGCTGATGGCCCAGCACGGCGCGCAGGTCACCAAGATCGAGCCGCCCGAGGGCGACTGGATCCGCGGCATGGGCACGCGCCACGGCGAACACACCGCGCTCGACCTTGCCGTCAACCGAGGCAAGCGCAGCATCGTGATCGACATGCGCGCCGAGGCCGGGCGTGCGCTCGCGCGGCGCCTGGCGGGCGGCTGCGACGTGTTCATCGAGAGCTTCCGCCCCGGCGTGGCCGACAAGCTCGGCCTCGGCTACACGGCATTGGCGGCCGCGATTCCGAACCTCGTCTACCTGTCGATCAACGGCTTCGGCCCGACCGGGCCCGACGCCGCACGGCCCGGCACCGACACGGTGCTGCAGGCCTTCTCCGGCATGATGGCGCTGAACCGCGACGCGGCCGGCAACCCCAGCCGCGTCGGCTTCCTGATCGTCGATGCGCTGTCGGCGCTGTATGCGTTCCAGGCGCTGTCGGTCGCGCTCTACGCGCGCCTGGCCGGCGGCGGCGGGCGCCATCTCGAGATCAGCCTGATGCAGTCGTGCGCGGCGTTCCTGGCGCCGAAGATCATCGAGTCGCGGCTCGAGCCGGCGGGCGCGCGCTCGCTCAACGCGCCGGCCGGCATCTACCGCAGCAGCGACGGCTGGATCGCACTGGCCCTGAGCAAGGAAACGCAGTTCCGCTCGCTGGCCGCGGCCATCGGCCGCGCAGACCTGCTGGCCGACGCGCGCTTCGACAGCTTCGAGACCCGCGCACGCCATCTGCCGGCCCTGCTGCCGGCCATCGAAGAGGCGCTGCTCGGCGCCACCACGGCCGAATGGCTGCAGCGCTTTGCCACGGCCGACGTGCTGTGCAGCCGTGTCAACGGCATCGCCGAGTGGCTGGCCGAACCGCAGGTGCAGGCGATGGGCGCGGTGTCCGAAGCGCCGGCGCCGATGGGCGCCATCCCACTGCCGCTGATCCCCGGCGCCGGCGCGCCCCACGGCGACTGGCCGGCGATCGGCGGCGACGGCACGCAGGTGCTGCGTGCCGCGGGCTTGTCTGAGCCCGAAATCGATGCGCTCGTCGCCGCTGGCACGGTCGTGCTTCCCCCCTCGCCGGCCCGCGACACAGCAAGGCATTGAAGACGATGGACCTCACCCTGTCCGACCAACACCAGGCGCTGGCCGACGAGGTGGCGCAGTTCGTGGCCCGCCACGGCACGCGCGCCCCGAAGCCGCACGCCGGCTACCAGCCGCCGGACGAACGCATGCTCGACTGGCAGGCCCTGCTGGTCGAGCACGGCTACTCGGCGCGCACCGTGCCGCGCGAATACGGCGGCTTCGGCGCCGCGCCCGACGTGCTGGAGGGCGCGATCATCGCCGAAGGCTTCGCCCGTGCCGGCGTCTGGCAGGGCTTCATGAACCAGGGCGTGCGCATGGTCGCGCCGACGCTGCTCGAGGTCGGCACCGAAGCGCAGAAGCGCGACTACGTGCGCCCGACCATCCTGGGCCGCATGCTGTGGTGCCAGGGCTATTCCGAACCCGGCGCCGGCAGCGACCTGGCATCGGTGCAGACGCGCGCGGTGCGCGACGGCGACGACTACGTCATCAACGGCCAGAAGATCTGGACCAGCTTCGCGCACTACGCGCACATGATCTACGTGCTGTGCCGCACCGAGCCCGAACGCCCCAAGCACGCCGGCCTGTCGTACCTGCTGCTGTCGATGAAGACGCCGGGCATCGAGGTGCGCCCGCTGCCCAACATGACCGGGCGGCGCGAGTTCAACGAGGTCTTCTTCACCGACGTGCGCGTGCCGGCCAGCCAGATGGTGATGGGCCCGGGCGACGGCTGGAAGGTGGCGCAGGTCAACCTGAAGCAAGAACGCCTGAAGCTCGGTGACCCCGACAAGATCACGCAACGCCTGCACCGCCTCGTGACGCTGATGCGCGCGCCTCAGGCCGACGGCCGCGTCGCGATGCAAGAACCCGAACTGCGCGCCCGGCTGCTGCAGTTGCAGGCCGAGGCTGCGGCGCTGCGCGCGCACCACCTGCGTTTGCTGACCGAGCAGGCGCAGAACATAGACTCGGGCGTCAAGCGCCTGATCGTCAAGCTCGCCGGCACCGGGCTGCTGTGGCGCCTGTCGGCGCTGGCGCTCGACGCCTGCGGCGAAGCCGGGCTGCGCTACGCGCCGCATGCCGATGCGAGCGACGACGACGAGGTCACGGTCTGGAACTTCGACCACATGTACGACCTCGGCATGCTGATCGGCGGCGGCACCTCGCACATCCAGAAGAACATCATCGCCGAGCGCGGCCTCGGGCTGCCGCCCGAACCGCGCGCAGCATCCGCCGCACCGGCGGCGAACCCGGGAGACCAGCATCGAATTCGGTCTTGACGCGGCGCAGCGGCAGTTCGATGCCGCGCTGCGCGCCTTCATCCGCAGCGCCGTTCCGCTCGACCGCGTGCGTGCGCTCGCGCAGGGCGGCTTCGACATCACGTTGTGGCGCGAACTGCAGGCGCTCGGCGTGCCGGCGCTGCGCGTGCCCGAGGCCCACGGTGGCCTGGGCCTGGGCTTGCTCGACGCGGCGGTGGCCGCCGAAGCGCTGGGCAGTGGCAGCGTGCCGGCACCGTTTGCCGCCGTCGCGGTGATGGCGCCGGCCTGGCTGCAGGGCGCGGCCAGCAACGCGCAACAGGCCGAATGGCTGCCGCGCATCGCCAGCGGCGAGATGCGCGTCGCCATCGCGCTCGACGCGTTGGACTGCGCCCCGGCGCGCGCGCCGTCGATGTCGGCCAACACCCTCAGCGGGCAGGCCAGCGGCGTGCTCGACGCTGCAGGCGCCACCCATGGCCTGGTGCTGCTCGGCGATGGCCGCACGGCGCTGGTCGCCCGGCTGCTGGTGGTCCTGGTGCTGGCGCTGGTGGTAGGCTTGGTGTTCGCGGTCGGATTGGTTTGGCTGATCACGCCGGAGCCGCCTGGCGGCTGACGACGGCGGCCGGTCGCCGGGACGGCGACGGTTTGAACAACCTGCGACGGTGATTTGGTCAGAGCTTGTCGGCAGCGATGTGCTCTACGTTTTTCCATTGCGCATTGGCGCGGGCGATGGTGCCCAACTCGTCCTTCTCGAACTCGACGAGCATCGCCTCACGCGCGTGGCGCCAGGGTTGGTTCAAGACGTGCGCCGGCAACT
>CALMQI010000368.1 GCA_937871935.1 uncultured Burkholderiales bacterium | reverse complement strand
CGCTTCTACGGTGCTGGCCAAGCTCGGTTTGCCGCCGTCGGCGACTTCGATGCCGCCGCCGTTCAGCACGCGCTCGTCGAAGCATTCGGCAATTGGCAGGCACAGTCGCCGCCGTCGCGCATCGAGCGGCCGTCGTTTGAGGTGGCGGCGGGGCGCGACGTGATCCGCACGCCGGACAAGCAGAACGCGATGATGGGCGTCCAACTGCGCTGGCCGGTGTCGGACAACGACGCGGCATATCCTGCGCTCGCACTGGCCAACTACATTCTCGGCAGCGGCGGCGACTCGCGCTTGTGGAAACGCATTCGCGAACGCGAAGGCCTTTCCTACGGCGTGTGGACCAGCGTGGCCTGGGGCGACCTCGATGCTCACTCGGTATGGGGCGGCAACGCGATCTTCGCGCCCGCCAATCGGGACAAGGTCGAGGCAGCCTTCCGGGAGGAACTGGCTCGCGCGCTGCGCGATGGGTTCAGCGATGCCGAGGTGCAGGACGCCCGGCAGTCGTTGCTCAATTTCCGCCGCCTGTCGCGTGCGCAGGACGTGCGGCTTGCGCAGACGCTGGTGCAAGACCTCGAGCTGGGGCGCGATTTCGCGTTTGCCGATCGGATCGACAAGGCGTTCGCTCGTCTCACGGCGAGCCAGGTGAACGGCGCCTTGCGGACGCACCTGAAGCCCGACGCACTGGCTTTCGTGCTGGCTGGCGACTTCAAGGAGCCTTGAGCGGCAATACGCGCGGCGGGGGCGTCAGCCGCGACGCCTGAAGGGGTCGCGCTCGGTCAGCTCGCCCACGTAGGCGTCGATACCGCGCCCTTCTTCGCGCAGGTAGCGGTCCACGGCTTCGGCGAAGGCGGGATGCGCCAGCCAGTGCGACGAGTGTGTGGACACAGGCAGCAGGCCACGAGCCATCTTGTGCTCGCCCTGTGCGCCGCCCTCGAATCGCCGGTAGTCGTGCGCAAGGCACCACTGCAAGGGCTGGTAGTAGCAGGCCTCGAAGTGCAGGCAGTCGACATGCTCGATCGCACCCCAGTAGCGCCCGTAGGCAATGCGTCGCACGGGGTCCAGCGCGATCAGCGACGTCGCGACCGGGTTGGCGCCGCGCTGTGCGACAAAGAGCAGCCAGTGCTCCGGCATCGACCGCGCCATGCGCTGGAAGAAGCTTCGCGACAGATAGGGCGTCGAGCGGTGCTCGCGATAGGTGTTGACGTAACAGCGGTAGAAGAAGTCCCAGGCTTCGTCGTCGATGGCGCGGCCCTGCAGCACGCGGAACTCGATGCCTGCGTCGGCCACCTTGCGGCGGTCCTGCAGGATCTTCTTGCGTTTGTCGCGCTGCATGTGGCGCAGCAGGTCGTCGAAGCTCTGCGGCTCGCCCGAGGACGACCGGTCCCAGTGAAACTGAATGCCGTGGCGGTCCATCCAAGCAGCCGGCGCCATGGCGGCGCGGTCAACGTCGTCATGGAACAGCACGTGCAACGACGACACCCGCGTGTGACGGGCATGTGCCAGGGCCGCAGTCGCCAGCGCCACACGAGCGGCGGCATCGTGGGCCAACAGTCGGCTGCCGGGAACCGGCGTGAACGGCACCGCGATCAGCAGCTTGGGGTAGTACTCGAGATCGTGGCGCCGGTAGGCGTCGGCCCACGCCCAGTCGAATACGTATTCGCCATACGAATGACCCTTGAGGTACATCGGCGTCGCGGCGCACAGCGTGTCGGCCCGCCAGAGCGACAGGAAGCGCGGCACCCAACCGGTGCGCGCTACGGCGCTGCCGGTCTGGTGCAGGGCCGACAGGTATTCATGTCGCATAAACATCGTGGGGTTGGCCTGCCTGTCGAGCAGCGCGTTCCAGGCGACGGCGTCGATGGCCGAGGGATCGTCGTCGATCCGGATGACATAATCATTCGCACTCGGTTTGCTCACTGATCGGGCTCTCGTATCCATGGTTCGGGTCGCGCTCGCACAGATCGACGCCACGGTTGGCGACCTGGCCGGAAATGCCGCACGCATTGTGGATGCTGCACGCCAGGCCCACCGGCTGGGTGCGCGCGTGATGATCGCGCCCGAGCTCGCATTGTCGGGCTACCCGCCCGAAGACCTTCTGCTTCGTCCGGCCTTCATGCAGGCCTGCGAGCGGCAACTGGCGCAGCTGGCCAGCGAGCTGGCGGCCTGGCCCGAGCTCACGGTCGTCGTCGGCCACCCGGCACAAGCCAGCGGGGTGCCTGCGCTGCGCAGCAAGTCGATCGCGCTGCCCGAGCGTTTCAACGCCGCGTCGGTGCTGCAAGCTGGCCGCGTGCAGGCGACCTACTGCAAGCGCGAGCTGCCCAACTATCAGGTCTTCGACGAGCGACGTTATTTCGTCAGCGGGCGCGATGCGCATCTGCAGCCGGTTGTCTTCGAGGCCGGGGGCTTGCGATTTGGCGTCCTGATTTGCGAGGACGCATGGTTCGACGAGCCCGCGCTCTCGGCGCGTCGCTCGGGTGCCGACGTACTGTGCGTGCTCAACGCGTCGCCATTTCATCTCGGCAAGGCCGAGGAACGTGAGCAGCGGATGGCGCAGCGCGCGCAGGCGGTGGGTTGCCCGCTTCTTTACGCCCACCTGGTCGGTGGGCAGGACGAGGTGGTGTTCGATGGCGCCTCGTTCGCCGTCGATGCCAGCGGCGTGACGTGCGCCCGAGGGCATAGCTTCGCACCGGGCTTGGTGATGGCCGACGTGGGTGCCGACGGCAGCGTGAGGGGTGAATGCGGGGCTCTACCGTCGATGGAAGAGCAGGCTTGGCGCGCGCTGGTGACGGGCGTGCACGGCTACGTCAACAAGAATGGATTTCCTGGCGTCATCATCGGCTTGTCGGGTGGCATCGACTCGGCGCTGGTGCTCGCTATTGCGGTCGATGCGCTGGGCGCGCAGCGCGTGCGCACGGTGATGATGCCGTCGCCCTATACCGCCGACATCTCCTGGATCGACGCTCGCGAGATGGCACGTGGACTGGGCGTGCGCTACGACGAGATTGCGATCGCACCGATGTTCGACGCGTTTCGCGGCAGCCTTGCCGCCGAATTCCGCGGCCTGCCGGAGGATGCGACCGAGGAGAACATCCAGGCTCGCATCCGCGGCACACTGCTGATGGCGTTGTCCAACAAGCACGGCTCGATCGTGCTGACCACCGGCAACAAGAGCGAGATGGCCACGGGCTACTGCACGTTGTACGGCGACATGGCGGGCGGCTTCGCGGTGATCAAGGACGTAGCCAAGACGCTGGTCTACCGGCTGGCCCGTTGGCGCAATGCACAGCCGGGCACGCGCGCCGACGGCAGCGTCGGGCCGGTTATCCCCGAGCGCATCATCACCCGCGCGCCGTCGGCCGAGTTGCGGCCCAACCAGACCGATCAGGACAGCCTGCCACCCTACGAGGTGCTCGACGCCATCCTGCAGCGCTACATGGAAGAAGACCAGAGCATCGAGCAGATCGTGCAGGCCGGGTTCGCGGCGGCAGACGTCGAGCGGGTCACGCGCCTCATCAAGCTCAATGAATACAAGCGGCGGCAGGCGCCGATCGGAATCCGCATCACCCACCGCGCGTTCGGGCGTGATTGGCGCTACCCCATCACATCGAAGTTCCGTGCTTAAATCCGTCTGAAGCACGATCGAATCGGGAGTCCGGAATGAAGCAGATCACCGCCATCATCAAGCCGTTCAAGCTCGAAGAAGTGCGCGAGGCGTTGGCCGAAGTCGGCGTTTCGGGACTCACCGTGACGGAAGTGAAGGGCTTCGGCCGCCAGAAGGGTCACACCGAACTCTACCGTGGCGCGGAATACGTGGTCGACTTCCTCCCGAAGGTCAAGATCGAGGTGGTCGTGAAGGACGGTGAGGTCGATCGCTGCATCGACTCGATCGTCAAGGCGGCCAAGACCGGCAAGATCGGCGACGGCAAGATCTTCGTCACCGCAGTCGAGCAGGTGGTGCGCATCCGTACCGGCGAGACCGACGAAGCCGCGGTCTGATCCGGGCACCCGAGGCGCTCCGTCAGATGCGCCGGAAGTCGTCGGGGGCGTCAGCGCGAGCCGCCTTCGCGGCCATCATGTCGAGCAAGGATTCCGGGTCGGCGCACACGTTGATCATGCCCATCTGGGCGCGGGTGACGAAGCCAGCGCCTACAGCGCCCTCGAGCATGGCCTGCATCGGCGCGAAATAGCCGGCTACGTCGAGCAGGCCGATCGGACGGTCGTGGTAGCCAAGGTGCTGCCAGCTCCAGACCTCGAACAGCTCCTCGAAGGTGCCGATGCCACCGGGCAGTGCCACGAAGGCGTCGGCGCGATCGGCCATCAGACGCTTTCGATCGTGCATCGTCTTCACGACGTGCAGCTCAGTCAGGCCGCGATGCCCGGCTTCACGCTGCATCAGCGATTCGGGGATCACGCCGGTGACGTGGGCGCCCGCGGCCAGGGCCGCGTCCGCCACTCGTCCCATCAGACCGGCCCCTCCGCCGCCGTAGACCAACTGCCAGCCGCGTCGGCCGACGGCGGCACCCAGCGCGGCCGCAGCCTGCTCGTATGCCGGCAGCGAGCCGAGACGCGAACCGCAATACACGCAGACGCAGAGGACGCCGCTCACAGCAGGCCCCAACGCTGAGCCAGCGCGGTGCACCAGATGGCGGCGCACAGAACGAGCGCGAGCATGACTGCGGCGCTGCCCACGTCCTTGGCCTGCTTGGCAAGCGGATGCAGATCGAGCGAAATGCGGTCGACAGTAGCCTCGATAGCGGAGTTCAGCAGCTCGACGATGAGGACCAGCATGACCGAGCCCGCCAGCAGGACCGCCTCGATCCAGCTGGTGGCCACCCAGAAGGTCGCCGGCAGCAGCACAGCGGCGAGCGCCACCTCCTGCCGGAACGCGCTCTCCGCTTGCCATGCCGAGACCAGCCCCTGCAACGAGTGGCCCGTCGCGCGGGCGATGCGGTCGATTCCGGTGCGGCCCTTGTGCGGGTTGCTCATGCCGCCGATTGTGCCGGCACCGGTGGTCGCGGCCGCAAGTCGACCAGGCGCGTGCCGCAGGCCACGTCATGCAGGAACTGGCGATCGGCACGCAGGCGCGCCAGCAGCACATAGCAGGCCATCCCCGCGACGAGGATCACGAGTTTCGCGCCAGCGCCATCGACACCTGCGTAGTGCGCCGAGGCCAGCGCTGGCAGGAACCACAACCAGCTGAGCACGTAGCGTACGAGTGCGCGCCACTGGGGCACGGGGCCCCCGTCACGCAGTTCGATGCGTAGCCGCCAGGTCTTCATCGCCAGCGTCTGGCCGCCGCGCGACCAGAAACCGACGAAGTAGATACCCAGCACGACAAAGAGGAAGGCCTGAAGTCCGCTAGTGCCCTGCAGAGCATGGCGCTGCTGCGTCAACGCCGAGTACAGATAGCCGAACACCATCACGACGCCGAACAGCAGCACGGCTTCGTAGACCATGCACGCCAGTCTGCGCGCGATCGACGGCGGCGGCGCCGCCGGCCCGGTCGGCGACGGCCCGCGGCCGACGGTCATCGGTTCTGCGGCTGCGACGCACCGGCGGCGCGTGTGGCGGCCCCTTGCGGGCCGCGCTTGGGCAGCAGGGTCGTGCGGTCGACGAATCCTGGGGTTGCCGCGATCTTGGGCATGCCGGCCTGCTGGTGCGGCGGAGGTTCCGCCCGACGCGTGACCAGCGTGGTGGTGGCCCCCGGCGCCGCCTGAACGACCGTCGGAGCGACGGCCTTGCCTGGTGGCGCTGTCAGCGACGGGTTGCCGACGATGTTTCGCTTGGCGGAGAGCGCATTCGCTGGCACGAGCGGCTGCCTTGCGGTTGGCCTGGCGGCGACCGGCGCGACATCGGCCCGTTTGGCCAGTGCCTTGCGTTCCCCCTCGGGCAGCGCTTGGTAGGCCTGCCATTGGGCCTGTCGTTCCTGAAGCGGCAACTGTTTGGCCTCCTGGTAGTGCAGCCGCGCCCGTCCGCGCTCGGCAGGGCTCAGTCTCGACCATTCGGCCATACGAGCCTGCAGGCGTTGCTGCTCCAGCGGGGGAAGCTTGGGGTATCGGCCGGCAATCTCGATCCACTTGGCCTTACGGCTTGCATCGATCGTGTGCCACTCGCTCTGCAGCGGCGACAACGCCGCGCGCTGTTGCGGTGAGAGCGACGGCCAGGCCGGTCCACCGGCATTGACCACAGCGGCGCTGCGGGCGGGTGACGGCGGCGATTGTGCATGCGAGGCAATGGTCCAGGCGGCGCCGGCGCAGGCGACTGTCGCTGCGAGCAGCGACGCGAGGGCAGCGCGAAGGCGATCCGGGCCGTGCATGCTCCGACTCACTCGGCCGAGTACGGCGCCTTGAGCAGGAACTCGACGAAGCCCGGGTCGCTGTAGGCCTGCGGCGGCAGTTCGTCGACCAGGAGCGCAGCGTCGATTTCCGCGGCAGCAGAGATCTGCAGTTCGCTGTAACGGTGCTGGATCAGCAGCAGACCGCCTACCAGCACGGCCAGCGGTACGAACGACGCCAAGCGCAGCCACCACGAAGGCGAGCCCCCCCAAGCCAGACTGGCGCCGTGCGGCTGCAGGACCACTGCCGGCTGTGTCGACAACTTGCGCAGGGCTTTCGCCCGCTCGACAGCCTGCAGACGCGCGACCTTGAGACGCTCGGAAACCTCGTGCGGGACCTGGGCAGTGCCGTCAGCCAGGAGTCCGACGACACGATGGGCGAATCGAGCCTCCAACGCCTCGCGCGGCGCAGTCGGGGAGTGCGGCTTCACAAGGAATTCGGCGGGCCGGTTCATAGTGTGATTCCCTTGGCGCGCAGCGCCTTGGACAGCGAATGCACCGCTCTCGAACAGTGCGTCTTGACACTGCCCTCAGAACAACCCATGGCTGCCGCCGTCTCTGCGACGTCGAGTTCCTCCCAGTAACGTAGGAGAAACGCCTCTCGTTGACGCTGGGGCAACTGACGCACCTCTTCTTCGATCAAAACCAAAATCTGGGCTCGGCCGACGCTGTCGGCAGCGCTTTCCGCGCCCATCGAACCATCGGCCGTTGCCAGAGTTTCCAACAGGTCGAAATCACCGCCGTCGCCGCCAAACTCGAACTCCGAGAAGTTCTGCACTACGGCGTTGCGCACCTTTTGGCGGCGGAACCAGTCCATCGTGGCGTTGGACATGATGCGTTGAAACAGCAGCGGCAACTCCGCCGGGGGCCGGTCGGCGTACTTCTCCGCGAGCCTAATCATCGAATCCTGCACGATGTCGAGTGCGGCTTCGTCATCACGGACAGCGTACACCGTGCGCTTGAAGGCCCGCCTCTCGACGCTCTTCAGGAAATCGGAGAGTTCTTTATCTGTCGCCAACTGGGAGGGGCCCGGTCCGTGTGCGTCCGGCCTTGCATTAGGCCGCGCGATTATTGCATCGGGCGTACGACGGCCGGCGCCGCGCGCCGCGGTGCCGGCCACGGTGCGATAATGTTGCTTCGCACAACAGTTTTCAGCGGTTCGACGCCGGCGCCAACCGCGCTCCGAGCGGATCGGCCGACCAGGCTCCACATCCGCCTCACGAGGGCGAGAAGAGGGGCACCGATGGTTTTTCGTCAGAGAAAATCACAGAGGTTCGAGATGGACATGTCTGCCGCGGAAGTCAAGCGCGCCGCTTCGGCGCCTCCGCAATCCCCCCCCGCACCTGCGGAGCCCAACGGCTCCGAAATCCTCGTTCGCTGCCTGCAGGCCGAAGGCGTCAAGTACGTCTGGGGTTATCCCGGCGGTGCGGTGCTCTACATCTACGACGCGCTGTACAAACAGGACAGCATCCAGCATGTGCTGGTTCGTCACGAGCAGGCGGCGGTGCATGCGGCGGACGGCTATGCGCGCGCCACCGGCGAGGTGGGGGTGGCGCTGGTCACATCTGGACCTGGGGTCACCAATGCCGTGACCGGCATTGCCACCGCCTACATGGATTCGATCCCGATGGTCATCGTCACCGGCCAGGTGCCGACGCCGGCGATCGGTCTCGATGCCTTCCAGGAATGCGACACGGTGGGCATCACCCGTCCGATCGTGAAGCACAACTTCCTCGTCAAGGACGTGCGTGACCTGGCATTGACGATGAAGAAGGCCTTCCACATCGCACGCACAGGCCGTCCGGGGCCGGTGGTGGTCGATGTACCGAAGGACGTGTCGCTGAAGACCGCGCCGTTCGCGTATCCGGAGCGCGTGGAGATGCGCTCCTACAACCCGGTCCGCAAGGGGCACGGGGGTCAGATTCGCAAGGCGCTGCAGTTGCTGCTGCATGCCAAGCGCCCCTACATCTATACCGGCGGCGGGGTCGTGCTGGGCAACGCGGCGCGCGAACTGCGCGAACTGGCCGACATGCTCGGCTTTCCGTGCACCAACACGCTCATGGGGTTGGGTGCCACGCCGGCCAGCGACCCCAAGTTCCTGGGCATGCTCGGCATGCATGGCACCTACGAGGCGAACATGACCATGCAGCACTGCGACGTGCTGCTCGCCGTCGGCGCGCGTTTCGATGACAGGGTGATCGGCAACCCCAAGCACTTTGCCTCGGTGGAGCGCAAGATCGTCCACATCGACATCGATCCCTCGTCGATCTCCAAGCGTGTCAAGGTCGACATTCCGATCGTCGGCGACGTCAAGGACGTCCTGCAGGAGCTGATTCAGCAGTTGAAGGAGGGGTCCTCGCGCCCGGACGCCACGGCGCTGGCCGCTTGGTGGACCCAGATCAACGACTGGCGCCGCCGCGAATGCCTGAGTTACAAGCGCAGCAACGAGGTCATCAAGCCCCAGCAGGTGGTCGAAACGCTATGGGAGCTGACCCGCGGCATGGACACCTACATCACCTCCGACGTAGGTCAGCACCAGATGTGGGCGGCCCAGTTCTATCGCTTCGAGGAACCGCGCCGTTGGATCAACAGCGGTGGCCTTGGCACCATGGGCGTCGGGCTGCCGTATGCAATGGGCATCAAGCTGGCCAAACCGCAGTCAGAGGTGTTCTGCATCACGGGCGAGGGTTCGATCCAGATGTGCATCCAGGAGCTTTCGACCTGCGCGCAGTACAAGACGCCGGTGAAGATCGTGTCGCTGAACAACCGCTACCTCGGTATGGTGCGGCAATGGCAACAACTCGACTACGGCGGTCGCTACTCGCACAGCTACATGGATGCCTTGCCCGACTTCGTCAAGCTGGCCGAGGCCTACGGGCACGTTGGTCTGCTTGTCGAGCGTCCGGGTGACGTGGAGCCGGCCCTGCGCGAGGCGATCAAGCTGAAGGACCGTACGGTGTTCCTCGACGTGCGCACCGACCCCACCGAGAATGTCTGGCCCATGGTGCAGGCCGGTAAGGGCATCTCCGAAATGCTGCTGGGCTCCGAGGATCTGTAGATACGCGGCCTCGGGCAAACGGTCGGCGTTACCACGCCATGCCGTTCTGCACCGGGCAGGAGTGTCAAGACGGACGCAGAGCCTGATCGAGTTACCACCATCATCGAAGAGCGTGGCCAAAGCGCGGCGGTTACCGCTGCCGACGCCCAAGAGCGCGAAGGACGAGAGAACATGAAACACATCATCGCTGTACTGCTGGAGAACGAGCCCGGTGCCCTGTCACGGGTCGTGGCGCTGTTCTCGGCGCGTGGTTACAACATCGAGAGCCTCACGGTCGCCCCGACCGAAGATGCCTCGCTGTCGCGCATGACCATCGTGACGACCGGGTCCGACGAGGTGATCGAGCAGATCACCAAGCACCTGAACCGGTTGATCGAGGTGGTCAAGGTGGTCGACCTCACCGAAGGTAGTTTTACCGAGCGGGAGCTTATGCTGATCAAGGTACGCGCCGTCGGCAAGGAGCGCGAGGAGATGAAGCGCATGTCCGACATATTTCGCGGCCGCATCATCGACGTCACCGACAAGAGCTACACCATCGAACTGACCGGCGACACGTCGAAGCTCGATGCGTTCATTGATGGCGTCGACCGCACCGCCATTCTGGAAACGGTGCGCACCGGCACCAGCGGCATCGGGCGCGGCGAGCGGATCCTGCGGGTCTGACACGCCGCCTGCCGGGCAGAACATTCAGTCAATCCACAGGAGCAACGAGACATGAAGGTTTACTACGACAAGGACGCCGACCTGAGCCTCATCAAGGGCAAGAACGTCACGATCGTCGGTTACGGGTCGCAGGGCCATGCCCACGCACAGAACCTGAACGACAGCGGCGTCAAAGTGACAGTCGGCTTGCGTCGCGGTGGCGCGTCGTGGTCCAAGGTCGAGAAGGCCGGACTGCGGGTGGCCGAAGTGGCCGACGCCGTGAAGTCGGCTGACGTCGTGATGATCCTGCTGCCCGACGAGCAGATCGGCGCGGTCTACAAGAACGATGTCGAGCCGAATATCCGCAAGGGCGCTTCGCTCGCCTTTGCGCACGGCTTCAATGTGCACTACGGGCAGGTCGTGGCGCGAGAGGACCTCGACGTCTGGATGGTCGCGCCCAAGGCGCCGGGCCATACCGTGCGCAACACCTACACGCAGGGTGGCGGCGTGCCCCATCTGATCGCCGTGCACGCCGACAAGAGCGGCAAGGCGCGCGATCTGGCGCTCAGCTATGCCGCAGCCAACGGCGGCGGCAAGGCCGGCATCATCGAGACCAACTTCCGCGAAGAGACCGAGACCGACTTGTTCGGCGAGCAGGCCGTCCTGTGTGGCGGCACCGTCGAGCTGATCAAGGCGGGCTACGAAACGTTGGTCGAAGCCGGCTATGCGCCCGAGATGGCGTACTTCGAGTGCCTGCACGAGCTGAAGCTGATCGTCGACCTCATCTACGAGGGCGGGATCGCGAACATGAACTATTCGATCTCGAACAACGCCGAATACGGCGAATACGTGTCGGGCCCGAAGGTGATCAACGCCGACACCAAGGTGGCGATGAAGAAGATGCTGGCCGATATCCAGAGCGGCGAGTATGCGAAGAGCTTCATACTCGAGAACCGCGCTGGCGCGCCGACCCTGCTGTCGCGCCGGCGCCTGATGTCCGAGCACTCGATCGAGGTGGTAGGCGAGAAGCTGCGCGCGATGATGCCGTGGATCAAGGCCAACAAGCTGGTTGACAAGAGCCGCAATTGATCTCGGGCACTTGTACGACGCTCGCGCTCCCATGAACGATCCTGTCTCGTCGAACGAGGACGCCGCCGCCGACACTGCCCACTCGGTGGATGCGGTTCGTCCGCGGCGCAAGGGCATCTACATCCTGCCCAACCTCTTCACGCTGGCGTCGCTGTTCGGCGGCTTCTATGCCGTCGTGATGGCGATGAACGGACGCTTCGAGAATGCGGCCATCGGCATCTTCTGCGCTATGGTGCTTGACAGTCTGGACGGCCGCGTCGCCCGCATGACCAACACACAGAGCGCCTTCGGCGAGCAGATGGATAGCTTGTCCGACATGGTGAGCTTCGGCGCAGCGCCTGCGCTCATCGTCTACGAGTGGTCGCTCAAGGGCCTGGGAAAGCTGGGCTGGATTGCTTCGTTCGTCTACTGCGCCGGGGCCGCGCTGCGTCTGGCGCGCTTTAACACCAACATCGGTGTCGTCGACAAGCGGTACTTCCAAGGGTTGCCGAGCCCGGCCGCGGCGGCTCTCGTAACCGGCATGATCTGGGTGCTCGACGACTACGGCGTGCGCGATGCCGGCCGCATCGACTGGCTGGCCTGGACCGCATTCGTGGTTACGTTGTATGCAGGTCTGACCATGGTGACCAACGTGCCCTTCTACAGCTTCAAAGACATCAGCTTCAAACGTTCGGTGCCATTCATCGTCATCGTGGCCATCGCGCTGGGCATTGCAGTGATCAATATCCATCCGCCGTTGGTGCTGTTCGCGGTGTTCTGCGTCTACGGGCTGTCGGGGTACGTCGTGTACGCCTACCGGCGGTCAAAGGGCAAGCCGGTCAGCGTGATCGCGACGTCGACCGACGAGCCTGACGAAGAGGGATTGCATCGGTGAGCCGATTCGCATGCTATAGTTATTTCATGGTCATGCAACGCTTTGCCGCGACGCTGCTACTACCGGTGCCCAGGGTGCGCTGACCAGACTCGACCACGTTTCCTGCTCAACGGCCCGCTCGTGATTCACGCGGCGGGCCGTTGGCTTTTGGCGGCTGTTTTTCTGGAAAGGCAATGGACATGGCTGACAAGCTGATCATCTTCGACACGACCTTGCGCGACGGTGAGCAATCACCCGGCGCATCGATGACGCGCGAAGAGAAGCTGCGCATCGCCCGGCAGCTCGAGCGCCTGCGCGTCGACGTCATCGAGGCCGGCTTTGCCGCCTCCTCCAACGGCGATTTCGAGGCGGTCAGGGCGATCGCAACGGCCGTGCGCGACAGTACGGTCTGTTCGCTGGCGCGGGCCAATGACCGCGACATCGCGCGCGCGGCCGAGGCGCTGAAGGGTGCCGCACGGGCGCGCATCCACACCTTTATTGCCACCAGCGCCCTGCACATGGAGAAGAAGCTGCGCATGACGCCGGAGCAAGTGCTGGAACAGGCGACGCTCGCAGTGCGCTTTGCCCGCAACTTGTGCGACGACGTGGAGTTCTCGCCGGAGGACGGGTATCGCTCCGATCCGGACTTCCTGTGTCGCGTGCTCGAGGCGGTGATCCGGGAGGGAGCGACGACGGTGAACATTCCAGACACGGTGGGCTACGCGATTCCGGAGCTGTACGGCGGCTTCCTGGCACACCTTCGGGAGCGAGTGCCAAATGCGGGCAAGGCGGTGTGGTCGGTGCATTGCCACAACGACCTTGGCATGGCAGTCGCCAATTCGCTGGCTGGCGTCAAGGTGGGCGGCGCACGCCAGGTTGAATGCACCATCAACGGTCTCGGTGAGCGGGCCGGCAACTGCTCGCTTGAAGAGGTGGTGATGGCCGTGCGGACGCGGCGCGACTACTTCGGGCTCGATGTCGGGGTTGATACCACGCAGATCGTGCCAGCCTCTCGAATGGTGAGTCAGACGACCGGCTTCGTAGTGCAACCCAACAAGGCCGTGGTCGGCGCGAACGCGTTTGCGCATGCCTCGGGCATTCACCAGGATGGCGTGCTGAAGGCGCGAGACACCTACGAGATCATGCGCGCCGAGGATGTCGGCTGGGCAGCCAACCGCATCGTGCTCGGCAAGCTGTCGGGTCGCAATGCCTTCAAGCAACGGTTGCAGGAGCTGGGTATCGATCTCGAATCCGAGGCCGAAGTCAATGCAGCATTCCTGCGCTTCAAGGATCTGGCAGATCGCAAGAGCGAGATCTTCGACGAGGACATTCTCGCTCTCGTTGCAGACGAGAGCATCTCCCACCAGCATGAGCACTACCGTCTACTGGCGCTTCGTCAACAAAGCGAGACGGGTGAGCGGCCTCATGCGCGGGTGACGTTCATCATGGGCGGTGACGAATGCCAGGCCGACAGCGACGGCAACGGCCCGGTCGACGCCAGCCTGAAGGCCATCGAGTCGAAGGTGAACTCCGGCGCAGAGTTGGTGCTGTATTCGGTCAATGCCATTACCAGCGGAAGCACCGAGTCGCAGGGAGAAGTCACCGTTCGCCTCCAGTTGGGGGGGAGGATCGTCAACGGCGTTGGCGCAGATCCGGATATCGTCGTGGCGTCGGCGAAGGCCTATCTGGCGGCTCTGAACAAGCTGCATCAAAACACGGAGCGGGTGCAAGCCCAAGGCTGAACAGTGCGGTCCGCACGGCTTGGTCCGTGCGGAATCGACACTTCCATACCACTTGAGGAAAACTCCCTAAGCTTTTGATATTGCGAGTTTTTTCCGGTACAGATAGACTCGCTCGCGTCGCAAGTGATCCGATGGGTTCGTGACAGCGCATGCACACAGTCAAGCGGGAATGGTATTTGGGAACAACTCTGGCGGGCTGGACCGTGGCGGCAGCCATCCTCGCCTTCGGCATGCTGGCCCTGCCGGCCGCGGCTGCGGAGTCGTCGACTCAACGATCGGCTAGCAAGTCGTCGGCGAAGTCGACATCGTCGTCTGTGCACAAGCGGCGCAAGGCGCGTGTGGTGGCCGTGCGACCGTCGGCAGCGGCTCTGCAAGGTCTGCGCTCGGCCGAGGATTCGTTGAACCTCAAGTCCAGCGTCGCGCTCGTGATCGATCAGGACACCGACGAAGTCCTCTTCAGCAAGAACCCCGGGGCAGTGCTGCCCATCGCCTCGATCACCAAGTTGATGACCGCCATGGTGGTGGTCGATGCCGAGCAATCGATGGATGAGGCCCTGCGTGTGCAACGCGTGGCGCTGGACACGCCCAGGAACAATCGCACGCGGCTGAAGGTCGGCGCCGAATTGTCGCGCGGCGAACTGATGCACCTGGCACTGATGTCGTCGGAGAACCGCGCTGCCTTCGCACTCGGTGCCAACTACCCCGGTGGCATGACCGAGCTTGTCGTGGCGATGAATCGCAAGGCGCAAGCACTCGGGATGCACGATTCCCACTTCGTCGAACCGACCGGACTGTCGAGCAAGAACCAGTCGAGCGCGCGTGACCTGGCCGTGCTGGTGAAGGCCGCTTACCAGCATCCCGTGTTGCGCGAGTACTCCACGTCGCCCGACGCCTCGGTGCCGGTCGGCAGGCGAGTTGTCCAGTTCCGCAACACGAACGCGCTCGTGCGCAGCCCGATCTGGGAGATCGGACTGCAGAAGACCGGCTACATCTCGGAGGCCGGTCGATGCCTCGTGATGCAAGCGCAACTCGCGGGTCGCAAACTCATCATGGTGCTGCTCGACAGTGCGGGCCGCTACTCCCGCGTCGGCGACGCCGAGCGCATTCGGCGCTGGGTCAACGCGAAGCCGCCTGCGCACCAGCAGGCGCTGCCGGAGGCGGCCCAGGCGCTAACGGCCTCGGTGGCCGAGAGCGGTGGAGATCTGAGCCGCAGTGGCTCGGACTCGTTCTAGCCACGACTCCTCAAGCCGATCGGCTGGAGCCGACACCGAGAGGCCGGCTACAAGGTTGGCCTGGTCGTCGAAGATGCCGGCTGCCAGGCAGCGCACGCCAAGCTCGAGTTCTTCGTCGTCACGCGCCACCGCGGTCTGGCGCACCTGGGCTAGTTCGCGTTCGAGCTTGGGCAGCTCGGTGATGCTGTTTCGCGTGTGTCCTGCCAGCCCCGTGCGGGTGGCATAAGCGCGAACACGCTGCGGGTCGTCGAACGCCAGGAACAGCTTGCCCACCGACGTCAGATGCAGCGGCGCCCGTCCGCCGACGGCCCGCACCACCTGCATGCCCGACCGTTCGCTGTAGGTTCTTTCGATGTAGATGATTTCGTCGCCCTGACGCACCGACAGGTTGACCGGTTGGTGCGTCAACTTGTGCAGCTCGCGCATGGGGCCGATAGCGGCGTCGCGCACGTCGAGTCGGGCTTTGACCAGGTTGCCCAGCTCGAGCAGGCGCATCCCGAGCCGGTAGCTGCCGGCTTCAGGTCGATCGACGAAGCGACCAATCACCAGGTCGTTGAGGATTCGATGCGCCGTCGACGGATGCAGCCCGGTGCGTTCGGTCAACTGCTTCAGGGATACCGGATCCTGATGCGATGCAAGCACGTCGAGCAGATCGAACATTCGCTCGATGACCTGGATTGCCGGGCTCGTCGTTCGGGTTGGGGGGGGCGCCTGCTTTCCTGTCATGGAATGCATTCTTGCATAGCGGAAGACAGCGCGGGCTCTGGCCCGATCAAACGGACCGCTATGCGGCCGTCTGGAGAACCCGTCGCGCAGCCTGCAAGCCCGAACGAACGGCGCCCTCCAAGGTAGCGGGGTACGGCCCTTCGACATAATCGCCGGCAGCAAAGATCCCAGGCCCCACTTCCATCGACGGGCGTTGCAGACCTGGAGTGCAGGCAAATGTCGCGCGCCGCTCGGCCGAAGCGTGCAATACCGTCGGCAACTCGCCGCCGAACTGTGTGGGCAGTTCTCGCAGCGCCTGGCTGCGCACACGCTGAACCAGCGCGTCGAGCCCGTCGGCCAGCCAAGGGCCCGCGCCGCTGACCACGAAAGCCAGCGTCGCCGATGACGGCCCGAGAACCTCGAGATCGAAGACGAACTGGGCGGGGTTGTCGCGGCCCGTGCGCAACGCCAGCATCGGCAGACTCAACACAGGCCCCGGCCGCCGCAGGTAGACGGTGGCAATCGGTTCGTGGCGCAGGGCGCCCGCCTGCGCGGACCAACGCGGTTCGATGGATCGGACGAGTCGCGCCGCCTCGCCCGCAGGGCAGGCAAGGACAACACTGTCGAACGACTCGCCGTCGACGAGCAAGCGGCCATCTGCGGCGGCCTCGAACGCCAGCACCCGCTTGGCGAACACGATCGTCGCGCCGCGCTGCTCGAGCCACTGCACCGCACGGCGCGGCAGCAGTTCGGACAAGCCGGCCCGCGGCAGTAGCAAATCCGAGCCGCCGGGCGCACCGAACAATGCGTCGGCGAGGATGCGCAGGAACACGGTGGCGCAAGCCTCGTGGGCGGGCGTGTTCATCGCCGCTACGCATAGCGGCTCGATCAACTCGGCCTGTACACGCTCCGGCAGACCGACGCACAACTCGCTCACTGTTGCGACGCCCGGGTTGCGCATGCCATTGCGCCACCAGCGCCAGGCCGTGCGCAGGAATCTGACGCGCGCAGAGGGTGCCCAGCCCCGGGCGGTCAGCACGCCAAGCGCGAAGCCGATGAGAGGCGGACCGGCGGCTACCTTGAGGCCTCGACCGTCGGGATATCGCAGCTCCAGTGGCAGCCGCAACAGGAGCGAATCGATGTCGATGCCGACCCGGCTCATCAACGCAAGCGTCTCGCGATAGGCACCGATCAGGATGTGCTGTCCGTTGTCGAGCGTGCCGCCTGCCGGCAGCACCACGCTGCGAGCGCGACCGCCGGGCTGTGGCGCCATGTCGAACAAGGTGACCCGACAGCCGCCTTCGCAGGCGTGCACCGCGGCAGCCAGGCCCGCCCAGCCCGCGCCGACCACCGCCAATGACCGCGACGACGACACAACTAGGTGCCGCGCCACTGTGTGCGCGCCGCGATCCAGAACTTGCGCAGCGGCGTCAGCGATGTCCGCTGATGAAGCACCCGGAATCCATCGACCTCGATCTCGCGCAGCAGCGCGCGGTAGATGTTGGCCATCATCAAGCCAGGCTTCTGCGACGGGCGGTCCGCCTCGGGAAGCGCCTTCAGTGCCGCGTCGTAGGTGTCGTGCGCACGTTCGGCCTGGAAGCGCATCAATGCGAGGAAGCGGTCGCTGTAGCCCCACGGCGCTTTACGCTCGAGAACCTCGCCCGCCTTGACGCCGAACTGCTGCAACTCAGCCAGCGGAATGTAGATGCGGCCGCGGCGCGCATCGTCACCAACATCTCGAATGATGTTGGTAAGTTGCAGCGCCAGGCCGAGCTGGTGTGCGTAGGCCACTGTCGCCGGCTGCGTGCGGCCGAAGATGTTCGCCGCCACCTCGCCAACGACGCCCGCCACCCGGTGGCAGTAGGTCTTCAGACCCGCAAAGTCGAGGTAACGGGTCTGGTCCAGGTCCATCTGGCAGCCGTCGATCACCGACAGCAGATGATGCGCTTCGATGCCGTGGTGGTGCGTGTGCGGCATCAGCGCTTGCATCACGGGATGGTTGGCCCTCTCGGCAAAGGCGCTGGCGACCTCCTCGCGCCACCACTGCAGCTTGCGCGCGGCAACACCCGGGTCGCTGACCTCGTCGACCACGTCGTCCACCTCGCGGCAGAACGCGTAGAACGCGGTGATCGCTGCGCGGCGCGGCGGCGGAAGAAACAGGAACGCGTAGTAGAACGACGAACCGCTCTGTGCCGCCTTGCGCTGCACATACTGCTCGGGCGTCATCGAAGTTCGTCCGGGTCGAACTGCTCGGGCGCATAGCGCAATCCGCGCCACAGTAACGTCGGCCCATCCAACGCCGTCAGGCGTGGACGCTGCAGGAACGAGCGGAAGCTCATGTCGCGGATCTTCTCCAGAATTCGCCAACCGCCGTGCACGACGAGGCGCAACTCCCAACCGGCTCGGCCCGGCACGCGAAGGGGCAGTCCGGCGCCCCGCGCCATTATCTCGGCTGACCATCCCACCAAGTCGTGCACCAGGCGTCGCGCGGCCTCGTCCTGCATGGCCATCGATTCGACCCCAATGCCGAAGTGGCTGCAGTCAGCCATCGGCAGGTAGCAGCGGCCGCGTGCCAGGTCCACGCTGAGGTCTTGCCAGAAGTTGATCAACTGCAGCGCGGTGCAGATTGCGTCCGAGGCCTTGATCGCGCTTGCATCGTCGATGCCATACAGGTGCAGGAGCAGCCGGCCGATCGGATTGGCCGATCGGCGGCAGTAGTCGAGCAAGTGTTCCCGCGAGGCGTAAGTCGGATTGCTGCAATCTTGCGCGAAGGCGTCGAGCAGATCCTCGAGCAGCGGGACAGGGAGTCGGAAGCGGTGCAGCACATCGGCCAGAGGGATGAAGACCTCGGGCCACTCGTCCGACGCCAGGTCGGCGTCCCCCGTCGGGCCCAGTGCTGCCACGCGGCGCAGGATCTGCCGGAATCGCGACAACGTCTCGCGGCGCTTCGCGGGTGATGCTGCGCCTTCGTCGGCAATATCGTCCGCTGTACGGGCGAAGGCGTAGATGCAACGGATCGGCGGCCGAAGCTGCGGTGGGCACAGGATCGATGCGACAGGAAAGTTCTCGTAGTGCCCGGGTGCCACGCGACGATTGTCCATGGACGGTGTCGTGCGCCGGTTTGACAGCCTGATGTTGGTCAAATACAGTACTGACCAGTCAGTCAGTAACTCACCACGTGACATCGACATGCTTGCCCTGCGCCTTGGACTACCGACGCTGACCGCCCTGATGCTCGCGGCGTGCGCGCCACCTCCACCGCCTCTTGAGCCGATCCGCGCCGTGCGTACGCAGACGGTGACGCTCGGCACGGCTGCGAGCGAGCACGAGTACGCCGCCGAGGTGCGCGCCCGTACCGAATCGCGGCTCGGCTTCCGTGTCGGTGGCAAATTGGCGAGCCGGCGTGCCAATCTCGGCGACAGCGTCCGCGCGGGTCAGGTGCTGGCACAACTCGATCCGGCCGACCTGCGGCTGAATGTGGTGGCATCTCAAGCGGCGCTGACCGCGGCTCAGGCCAACTACGAGTTCAGCACTGCGGAGCTGCAGCGCTTCCGCGAACTGAAGAACCAGGGGTTCATCAGTGGCTGGGAACTCGAGCGGCGCGAGACGGCGCTCGCGGCGGCGCGCGGGCAATTCGAACAGGCGAAGGCCCAGGCCCATGCGCAGGGCAATCAGGCAGGCTATGCGAGCCTGATTGCCGACGCCTCGGGCGTCATCACCGCGGTCGAGGCTGATCCGGGCACGGTGGTGGCTGCGGGTGCTCCGGTGGTTCGGCTGGCGCACGACGGCCCGCGCGATGTGGTGTTCAACGTGCCGGAGGATCGCGTCGGCGCACTGCGAGCGTTCGCCGGCAAGGCCGGCGCCGTGCAGGTCCTGCTGTGGTCGGACCGCGCGAAAGCGCTGCCGGCCACAGTGCGAGAAGTGGCCGCGTCCGCCGACCCGGCGACCCGCACCTTCGTGGCCAAGGCCGACATCGGCCAGGTGCCTGTGCGACTCGGCCAGACGGCCACCGTCAGAATCGCCACGCCGCCGGCGAAGGGTATGGTCCGGTTGCCGCTGCCCGCGGTGGTCGAGCAGAACGGCGGGCCTGCGGTGTGGTTGCTCGACAGACCCAGCATGACCGTGAAGCCGCACCCCGTGCAGGTGGCCGGCGCCGAGGGCAACGACGTGCTGATCTCCGGAGGCCTCGCCGAAGGGCAGACAGTGGTCACCGCCGGCACGCATGTATTGACGGCCGGCCAGCGAGTGCGCCTCTACGTCGAGCCTGCCTCCACCGCGAAGCGCTAGACCGTGGACGCGCAGACGCCAGTGGCCGACGGGGGCCGGCCCGCCGAAGCCAGCCGATTCAACATGTCGCGCTGGGCGCTCGAGCACCCGGCGCTGACGCGCTACCTGATGATCGTGCTGTTGCTGCTGGGCGTTGCGGCGTACTTTCAGCTCGGCCAGGACGAAGACCCTCCGTTCACGTTTCGCGCCATGGTCGTTCAGGCCTTCTGGCCTGGCGCCACCGCACAGCAGATGGCCGAGCAGGTGACCGACAAGATCGAGAAGTCGCTGCAAGAGGTTCCCTATGCCGACATCCTGCGCAGCTACACCAAGCCCGGCGAATCGCTGACGATCCTGCAGTTGAAGGACTCTTCGCCGCCCAAGGAGGTGGCCCACAGCTGGTACCAGGCACGCAAACGCATCGGCGACATGCGAAGCTCGTTGCCGCAAGGCGTGGTCGGCCCGGTCTTCAACGACGATTTCGGCGATGTCTATGGCTCGATCCTGGCGCTGTCGGCCGACGGTTTCAGCGACGAGGAACTGCGCGTGTTCGCCGACGACGTGCGCTCGTCACTGCTGCGTGTGCCCGATGTGGCGAAGGTCGACCTGTTCGGCGTACAGCCCGAGAAGCTGTTCGTCGAGATCTCGCACCGGCGCCTGGCCCAGCTGGGCCTGGACATGAACCAGGTTCTGGCCCAGTTGGGCGCACAGAACGCGGTCGAGGGTGCGGGCGTCCTCAACGCCGGCAGCCAGAATCTGCAGGTGCGCGTGGCTGGAGCGTTCGATTCGATCGAGGAGCTGCGCCGCTTTCCCATTCGCGCCGTCAATCCGGCGACTGGCGTGGCAAGCACGTTGCGGCTGTCAGACCTGGCCGAGATCCGCCGTGGGGGGGTCGACCCGCCGACGGTCAAGGTACGGCACCAGGGCAAGGCCGTCATCGCGCTCGGCGTATCGATGGCAAAGGGGGGTGACATCATCGCGCTCGGCCAGGCCTTGCGCGCCAAGACAGAACAACTGCGCCACGAGTTGCCGGTGGGCATCGAGCTGGCGCAGATCCAAGACCAGCCGCGCGCCGTCTCGCGTTCGGTCGGCGAGTTCGTGCGTGTACTGCTAGAAGCCGTGGCCGTCGTGCTGCTGGTGAGTTTCGTCAGTCTGGGCCTGCACACCCGGCCGCTGCGCATCGACATCTGGCCCGGCATGGTGGTCGGCATCACGATTCCGTTGGTGCTGGCGATCACCTTCGTCACGATGTACTACTGGGGCGTCGGCCTGCACAAGATTTCGCTCGGCTCGCTGATCATCGCGCTCGGCCTGCTGGTCGACGACGCGATCATCTCGGTGGAGATGATGGTGCGCAAGCTCGAGGAGGGCTACGACAAGGTGCGCGCGGCCACCTTTGCCTACGAGGTGACCTCGATGCCGATGCTGACGGGCACCCTGATCACCGCAGCTGGCTTCCTGCCGATCGGACTGGCGCGGTCGGTGACGGGGGAGTACACGTTCGCGATCTTCGCGGTCACGTCAGCGGCGCTGCTGATCTCGTGGTTCGTCTCGGTCTATTTCGTGCCGTATCTGGGCTCGCTCTTGCTTCACACGCGCAGCAAGGTCGGCGGTGGCCAGGCGCACGAGCTGTTCGATACACCGTTCTATAGTCGATTGCGCCGCATGGTGCACTGGTGCGTCCGGCACCGCTGGATCACCATCGGGCTGACCATCGCCGTCTTTCTGGTCGGGCTGGCCGGCATGGGCCGTGTGCAGCAGCAGTTCTTTCCGGACTCGAGCCGGCCCGAGGTCCTGGTCGATCTGTGGCTGCCCGAAGGGGCGACGATCCAGGACTCTGAGGCGGTGGCGCGTCGTTTCGAGGCTCGCATGCTGCGCGAGCCCGGTCTCGACGCGGTCAGCGTCTGGATCGGTTCGGGCGTACCGCGCTTTTACTTGCCGCTCGACCAAATCTTTCCGCAGTCCAATGTGAGCCAGACCATCCTGCTGGCCAACAGCATCGAGCAGCGTGAGTCGATTCGCAAACGGCTGCCCGCGCTGCTCAGCGAGGAATTCCCCGAGGTCCGTGCGCGTGTCAAGCTGTTGCCGAACGGGCCCCCGGTGCCTTACCCCGTGCAGTTTCGCGTCGTCGGCCCCGACGTCAAGACCGTGCGGGAATGGGCCGACCAGGCCAAGGTGATCCTGCAGGCCGATCCGAGCATGCGCGGTGTCAACGACAACTGGAACGAGTCGATCAAGGCCATCAGACTCGAGATCGATCAGGACAAGGCGCGAGCGCTCGGCGTCACCAGTCAGTCGATCGCGCAGGCGTCGCGCACGATCCTCTCGGGCACCAACATCGGGCAGTACCGCGAGGGCGACAAACTGGTCGACATCGTGTTGCGGCAGCCGCTGGAGGAGCGCAATGCGATCACAGACATCGCGCAGGCCTATCTGCCGACAAGCAACGGGCGCTCGATCCCGATGACCCAGATCGCCAGCGTCGGCTTCGGCTTCGAACCAGGTGTACTGTGGCGCGAGGGGCGCAGGTTTGCCATCACGGTGCAGGGCGACGTGGTCGACGGTGTGCAAGGACCCACGGTGACGCAGCGCGTGTGGCCCAAGCTCGCCGCGCTGCAGACCGGCATGCCGCCCGGCTACTCGATTCAGATCGCTGGCGCAGTTGAAGAGAGCAGCAAAGGACAGGGCTCAATCGCTGTTGGCGTGCCGGTGATGCTGTTCATCATGCTCACGCTGCTGATGCTCCAGCTGCACAGCTTCTCGCGCGCGATGCTGGTATTCCTGACCGGTCCGCTCGGCTTGGCGGGCGTGGCGGCGGCCTTGTTGTTGCTCGATCGGCCGTTCGGCTTTGTCGCGCTGCTCGGCGTCATCGCGCTGGTGGGCATGATCATGCGAAACGCTGTGATCCTGATCGACCAGATCGAGCAGGATCGTGCGCGCGGGGTCGACACATGGACGGCGATCGTCGAGGCCGCCGTACGCCGCTTCCGGCCGATCGTGCTGACGGCGGCGGCAGCGGTGCTGGCGATGATCCCGCTGTCGCGCAGCGTGTTCTGGGGCCCGATGGCGGTGGCCATCATGGGCGGGCTGGTCGTCGCCACCGCGCTCACGCTGCTGTCGCTGCCGGCGATGTACGCGGCCTGGTTCCGCGTTCGGCCTGCGGGCCGCGCGGCGGGATAAAATCGCCGGTTCTCCGTACCAGCTACCCGTCGGTTGAGCCGTGAGCGCTCTGCGAGGGTCGATGGGGGCGGCGACCCCGGGCGCGGGTGGCGAAATTGGTAGACGCACCAGGTTTAGGTCCTGACGCCCTTACCGGCGTGCCGGTTCGAGTCCGGCCCCGCGCACCAGCATCCTTGACACAAGAGCTCCAACATGGCTGTCCAAATCGAAACCCTTGAGAAACTCGAACGCCGCATGACGTTGACCGTGCCGGCCGTGGAGATCAACAACGAAGTCGAGACGCGCTTGAAGAAGCTCTCGCGCACCGTGCGAGCCGACGGGTTTCGCCCGGGCAAGGTGCCGATGTCGGTGGTGGCGCAGCGCTACGGTTACTCGGTTCAGTACGAGGTGATGAACGACAAGATCGGCGCCGCCTTCGCCAGTGCCGCCAACGAAGCCAAGCTGCGGGTGGCCGGCACGCCGCGCATCACGCCGAAGGAGGGTGCAGCCGAAGGAACGATGGCCTTCGACGCCACCTTCGAGGTCTACCCAGAGGTCAAGGTCGGTGAGCTTGCCGGCGTGGAAGTCGAGCGCGTCACCTGCGACGTGTCCGAAGCTGCGATCGACCGCACGGTCGACATCCTGCGCAAGCAGCGTCGCACCTTCGCCCAACGGCCGGCAGCCGAAGGCGCCGAGCCGGCCGACCGCGTGACGATCGACTTCGACGGCAAGATCGACGGCGAATCGTTTGCCGGCGGAAAGGCCGAGGGTTTCAGCTTCATCATCGGCGAAGGGCAGATGCTCGAGCAGTTCGACAAGGCCGTGCGGGGCATGAGAGTCGGCGAGTCGAAGACCTTCCCGCTGCAGTTTCCGGCCGACTATCACGGCAAGGATGTTGCAGGCAAGGAAGCTGACTTCATGGTCACGATGAAGAAGATCGAGGCGCAGCACCTGCCGACGATCGACGAGAGCTTCATCAAGTCGCTCGGTATCGCGGCGGGCACGGTCGAGGCGCTGCGTGCCGACGTCAAGAAGAACCTGGAACGCGAGGTCAAGTTCCGCGTGCTGGCGCGCAACAAGGCGGCGGCGATGGATGCGCTGGTCAAGGTGGCCGAACTCGACGTGCCGAAGGCGCTGGTCGAATCCGAGGTCGAGCGCATGACCGAAGGTGCGCGCGAAGACCTGAAGAAGCGCGGGGTCAAGGATGCCGATAAGGCGCCGATTCCGAGCGAGATCTTCCAGCCGCAGGCCGAGCGCCGGGTTCGACTCGGTCTCGTGGTGGCCGAGCTAGTGCGCCAGCATGCGCTGCAGGCCAAGCCCGATCAGTTGCAGGCGCACATCGAGGAGCTGTCGCAGAGTTACGAGAAGCCGGCCGAGGTGGTGCGCTGGTACCTGTCGGATCGCAACCGCATGGCCGAGGTCGAAGCGATCGTGATCGAGTCGAACGTCACGCAGTTCATCCTCGGCAAGGCCAAGGTGGTCGACAAGGCCCTGCCATTCGACGAGCTGATGGATGCCTGAGCGCCATAATCGGCGCAACTCAACCGCAAGCAAGTCGTCGAAGGATCAATCATGAGTGCGTGGGAACCGACAGGTCTGGGCGTGGTACCGATCGTCATCGAGCAGTCGGGCCGCGGCGAGCGTGCGTATGACATCTACAGTCGTCTACTGCGCGAGCGCATCGTGTTCCTGGTCGGCCCCGTCAATGACGCGGTGGCCAACGTTGTCGTCGCTCAGCTGCTGTTCCTCGAGAGCGAGAACCCGGACAAGGACATCTTTCTCTACATCAACTCGCCCGGCGGCAGCGTCAGTGCCGGCCTGTCGATCTTCGACACCATGCAATTCATCAAGCCCGACGTGTCCACCATGTGCCTGGGCATGGCGGCGAGCATGGGCTCGTTCCTGCTGATGGCCGGCGCCAAGGGCAAGCGCCTGGCGTTGCCCAACTCGCGCATCATGATCCACCAGCCATCGGGCGGCACGCAGGGACAGGCGACCGACATTGAGATCCAGGCGCGCGAGATCATCAAGACCCGCGAGCAGCTCAACCGCATCTATGCGGAACGCACTGGCCAGTCTTACGAGAAGATCGCGGCCGACATGGAGCGTGACTTCTTCATGTCCCCCGACGAGGCGAAGGCCTATGGCCTGATCGACCAGGTAATCGACAAGCGTGCGTAATCCACGTCGTCTCGAGCACCCTGGCCGGGCGTGCAGGCCGCCGGGCGGCCCTGCTGCAGGCATGGACTATCATTGTTTGAAGGGGAACTAGACGGGCGATTCGTCCGTACACACCCACATGGCAGACAAGAAGGGCGCCTCCGGCGAGAAGGTTCTGTATTGCAGCTTCTGCGGCAAGAGCCAGCACGAGGTGAAGAAGCTCATTGCCGGACCGTCGGTGTTCATCTGCGACGAGTGCATCGAGCTGTGCAACGACATCATCCGCGATGAGGCACCGGCCGACGGTGCCGGTGCCAAGACCGCGAAGTCCGAGCTGCCCACGCCCGCCGAAATCAAGAACAGCCTCGACCAGTACGTCATCGGCCAGGAGACCGCCAAGCGCACGCTGTCGGTAGCCGTCTACAACCATTACAAGCGTCTCAAGCACCTCGGCGGCAAGGACGACGTCGAGCTGACCAAGAGCAACATCCTGCTGATCGGCCCCACCGGGTCGGGCAAGACGCTGCTTGCGCAAACGCTGGCGCGCCTGCTCAACGTGCCTTTCGTGATCGCCGACGCCACCACGCTCACCGAAGCCGGCTACGTGGGCGAGGACGTCGAGAACATCATCCAGAAGCTGCTGCAGAACTGCAACTACGACGTCGACCGTGCCCAGCGCGGCATCGTCTACATCGACGAGATCGACAAGATCTCGCGCAAGTCCGACAACCCGTCGATCACGCGCGACGTGTCGGGCGAGGGCGTGCAGCAGGCGCTGCTGAAGCTGATCGAAGGCACCATGGCGTCGGTGCCGCCGCAGGGCGGCCGCAAGCACCCGAACCAGGACTTTCTGCAGATCGACACCACCAACATCCTGTTCATCTGCGGCGGTGCGTTCGACGGGCTGGAAAAGGTGATCCAGAACCGCACCGAGCGCTCCGGCATCGGCTTCGGCGCCACCGTGCACAGCAAGACCGAGAAGCGCGCGGCCGATCTGTTCCGCGACGCCGAGCCGGAAGACCTGATCAAGTTCGGCCTCATCCCCGAACTTGTCGGCCGCCTGCCGGTGGTGGCCACGCTCGGCGAACTGACCGAGGATGCGCTGGTGCAGATCCTCACCGAGCCGAAGAACGCGTTGACCAAGCAGTATCAGAAGCTGTTCTCGATGGACGGCGTGGAGCTCGAGGTGCGGCCTTCGGCGCTCGCCGCTATTGCTCGCAAGGCGCTGGCTCGCAAGACCGGCGCACGCGGCCTGCGTTCGATCATGGAAGCCGTCCTGATCGACACCATGTTCGACCTGCCCACGCTCGACGGCGTCGCCAAGGTCGTGATCGACGAGCACATCGTCCAGGACGGGGCCAAACCCCTGCTGGTCTATCGGGAACAGGCAAAGGCCAGCGCCTGAAGTCCTCGCCCTTTTTTGCCGATACTTGAGTTTGTCGTCTCAGGCCTCATGTCGGCCTGAGAAAGAGAGGATCGTTATGTCTGGCCACCCGGTTCTTCCGCCTGATTCCATCACGCTGCCGCTGCTGCCGCTGCGCGACGTCGTGGTGTTTCCGCACATGGTGATACCGCTCTTCGTCGGCCGCCCCAAGTCGATCAAGGCGCTCGAAGCGGCCATGGAGGCCGGCCGCCAGATCATGCTGGTGGCGCAAAAGGCCGCCGGCAAGGACGAACCGCGGCCTGAGGACATGTTCGGCGTTGGCTGCGTCTCCAGCATTCTGCAGATGCTCAAGCTACCCGACGGCACGGTGAAGGTGCTGGTCGAGGGTATACAGCGCGCCGAGACTCGCCACATCGCCGATCCAGGCGAGCATTTCGTCGCCGAGGTGTCGCCGGTGCCGGTGGCCGGCGAGCCGTCGCCCGAAGTCGAGGCCTTGCGCCGCGCCGTGACGCAGCAGTTCGACCAATACGTCAAGCTGAACAAGAAGATTCCGCCGGAGATCCTGACCTCGATCGCCGGCATCGACGATCCTGGCCGCTTGGCCGACACCATTGCCGCGCATCTGCCGCTCAAGCTCGAAGCCAAGCAGTCGGTGCTCGATCTGTTCGCCGTGGCCAAGCGGCTCGAAAAATTGCTCGAGTTGCTCGAACACGAAGTCGACATCCTGCAGGTGGAAAAGCGTATCCGTGGGCGCGTCAAGCGCCAGATGGAGAAGAGTCAGCGCGAGTACTACCTCAACGAGCAGGTCAAGGCGATCCAGAAGGAACTCGGTGACGGCGAGGAAGGTGCCGACCTCGAAGAGCTCGAGAAGAAGATCAAGGCTGCCCGCATGCCCAAGGAGGCACGCAAGAAGGCCGACGCCGAGTTGAAGAAGCTGAAGCTGATGTCGCCGATGTCAGCCGAGGCCACCGTCGTGCGCAACTACATCGATACGCTGGTCGCCTTGCCGTGGAGCAAGAAGACCAAGATCAAGCACGACCTGCGGCACGCCGAGGATGTGCTCAACGAGGATCACGCAGGTCTGGACAAGGTCAAGGAGCGTATCCTCGAGTACCTCGCGGTGCAGCAGCGCGTCGACAAGGTCAAGGCGCCCATCCTGTGCCTCGTCGGCCCGCCCGGCGTGGGCAAGACCTCGCTCGGCCAGAGCGTGGCGCGCGCCACCGGGCGCAAGTTCG
>CALMQI010000367.1 GCA_937871935.1 uncultured Burkholderiales bacterium | reverse complement strand
GCATGGCCGCGCGCCCGGCGGCCTGACGCGATGCTCGCCTACATCGTTCGCCGCATCCTGTACGCGATCCCGATCCTGATCGGCGTCAACGTCATCACGTTTGCCCTGTTCTTCGTCGTCAACTCCCCTGACGACATGGCGCGCATGCAGCTCGGCGCGAAGCGCGTCACGCCGGAGGCGATCGAGAAGTGGAAGGCCGAGCAGGGCTACGACAAGCCGCTGCTGTGGAACGCGGCCGCGCCGGGCGCGGGAAAGCTGACGCGGACGATTTTCTACGAGCGCTCGGTGCGGCTGTTCGCGTTTGACTTCGGCGCGTCCGAGGACAAGCGCGACATCGCCGCGGAAATCGGCGAGCGCATGTGGCCCAGCCTCGCGCTCGCGGTGCCGGTGTTCCTGGTGGGCCTGGCGGTCTGCGTCAGCTTCGCGCTGCTGATGGCGTTCTTCCGCGCCACCTACCTGGATTTCTGGGGCGTGGTGCTGTGCGTGGCCATGATGTCCATCTCCACGCTGTTCTACATCATCGGCGGCCAGTACGTGGCCTCCAAGGTCTGGCACCTGGTGCCGATCTCGGGCTACGCGGGAGGCTTCGATGCCGTGCGCTTTCTCATCCTGCCGGTGCTGATCGGGGTGGTGAGCGGCATCGGCGCGAGCAGCCGCTGGTACCGCACGCTGTTCCTCGAGGAGATCGGCAAGGACTACGTGCGCACGGCGCGCGCCAAGGGCCTGGCCGAGACCGTGGTGATGTTCCGCCACGTGCTGAGGAACGCGCTGATCCCGATCCTCACCGGCGCCGTGGTGGTGATCCCGCTGCTGTTCATGGGCAGCCTGCTGGCGGAATCGTTCTTCGGCATCCCGGGCCTCGGCAGCTACACCATCGACGCCATCCAGGCGCAGGATTTCGCGGTGGTGCGCGCCATGGTGTTCATCGGTTCGGTGCTCTACATCGTCGGCCTGATCCTGACCGACATTTCCTACACGCTCGTCGATCCGCGGATTCGCCTCGAATAGCATGCCGGTCATCCTCGCCACCGATGTGCTGGTCTGGCTGCTGGTCCTCGCGACGCTGGGCTATGCGCTCTATTGCCGCAGCCACGCGCATCTCGCCGTGCCCTGGGCCCGGGTGTTCAGGAGTCCGGCGGCGTTGGCCTCGGCAGTGGTGCTGGCCGCCTATGTCGCGCTCGGCCTGCTGGATTCCCTGCATTTCCGCCCGGCGCTGCCGGCCAAGCCCGGCGCGGAGAAGGCCTATTCGTCGGAAGTGCTGTCGGTGCTGGACCTCGGGCTCGCGCAGCTGCGCGGCCGCGGCGACTTCGCCAAGGCCGACGGGCCGATGGTGGAGCGAATCGTGGACGCCATCGTCGACGCGCTGTGGATCGATCCACGCTCCGGCGGCGGCTACGACGTGTACGTGGGGGGCACGTTCCTGACTGCCGGCGGTGCGCCCGCGTCGCGGATCGCCGTTTGGAACGGCGCCGTCTGGTCGCCGCTCGGCAGCGGGTTGACGGGCGGCTCGCCGACGATCGTCGAGGCGCTCGCGGTCTTCGACCCCTCACTGAACTACCGGATCGCCGAATCGCCATGGTGCGGCGACGAGGTGTGCCTGGAAGCGATCTGCAAGGCGGCGAAGGACGCGCGACGAGAGGCTCGCCGATGGGACTTGAAGTCGGTCCGTCGGGCGTCGCCCGGTACCTGTTCCTCGTCGGCCGGATGCGCCTCCGGGCGGCCGAACACCACCTCGCCCGAGTTGAGGCCCATGCGCACCGAGAACTCGCCCCCGGCCCGCGAGCGGAACGATCCCGCGAACTCGGCGAGCCGGTCGCCACCCGCCTGGACGCACCGGCGAACGCCTCGCAGAAGGCGCGGCTCGCCGCTGGCGTGCTGAGCGACGTGAAAGCCACCGAACTGGCCGGCGAGCCGATCGTGCAGATCCTCAACCGCGCCCCGGCCAATCACGCGCCCATCGGCGGCATCAAGGTCACGGCCGCCGGCGGCTGGTTTGCCGCGCGGCCTTCGGGCACCGAGGCGCTGGTGAAGATCTACGCCGAGAGCTTTCGCGGTGCCGAGCATCTGCAGCGCATCGTGCTCGAGGCGCAGGCCATCGTGCACGCGGTGCTGACGCCGGCCGAGACCGGCCCGCCGCCTGTATTGGCTGCGTTGTTACGCCGTTAGTTGGCGCTCGCTGCACGCATGCTCTGTACGATATCGCACATACGGAGTAGGCTCATTGCGGCACTGTGGAGTCGTGCCGCACGGGCCACGGTGCCTTCGTGCTCCGGCGTGCGCGTCCGACCCGCCATCCTGCAAAACCGCTGATCTTGCCCACTTCGTTAGAGCCCAAGTCGAACCAGTTGTTGGCCGCGCTGCCCGCGGCCGAGTGGCAACGCATCGCGCCGCAGCTGGAGCCGGTGGAGATGCCGCTCGGGCACGTGCTCTACGAGTCCGGCCGCACGATGAGCTACGTGTACTTCCCGGTCGACGCCATCGTGTCGCTGCTCTACGTGATGGAGAACGGCGCCTCGGCCGAGATCGCGGTGGCCGGCCGCGAAGGCATCGTCGGCATCTCGCTGTTCATGGGCAGTGAATCCACGCCCAGCCGTGCGGTGGTGCAGAGCGCCGGGCGTGGTTTTCGCATGCGTGCGCAGGCCATCAAGGACGAGTTCGAGCGCGCCGGCCCGGTGATGCACCTGCTGCTGCGCTACACGCAGGCGCTGATCACGCAGATGGCGCAGACGGCGGTGTGCAACCGGCATCACACGCTGGACCAGCAGCTGTGTCGCTGGCTGCTGCTGAGCCTGGATCGCCTGCAGGGCAATGAACTGGTGATGACGCAGGAGCTGATCGCCAACATGCTGGGTGTGCGCCGCGAAGGCGTGACCGAAGGCGCGCTGAAGCTGCAGCGGGTGGGGCTGATCCGCTACTCACGCGGCCGCATCGCGGTGCTCGACCGGCCCGGCCTGGAACAACGCACCTGCGAGTGTTATGCGGTGGTGAAGAAGGAGTACGACCGCCTGCTGCCGGAAACCCTGGCGACCTGACGATCGCGCGGTTCGTCGCCGCGGTCACCGTGTGTCAGGTGTCGCGCAGGTCGCGGCCGCCGCCGCAGAAGTACCAGTATTCGAGCGACGAGGTGATGTCGTCCTCGGCCGGCGTGGCGGCGATGCCGATGGACTTGCCGTTGGCTGCGGCGCGCGCCGGGCGTGCGGGGCCGGCGACACGGTGCCGGGCACCGGCATCGCCGGCGGGTGACTCGGCAGTTGCAGCCTGATCGACGATCCCTGGGTCGGCTTCGGACATCATGTTCCTGTTTTCGTGTGGGCCGCCGCGCCGCAACGGCCCGGTGATCCGGCTCGCAGCATGGCGCCTGCGGGCCGTGTCTTCCGTGCGGTAGGGAACGCAGGCGCCGGCACTAGGGCAAGGTCACCACGAACATCGAGCCGCGGCCCAGCCCTTCGCTGCGCACCTCGATGCGGCCGCCGTGCAGATCGACGATGCGCCGCACCAGCGCCAGCCCGATGCCGGCACCGACGCCGATGTCCGGTGCCACCTGCATGAAGAGGTCGAACACGTGTGACCGCGCGACCGGGTCGATGCCGATGCCGTCGTCCTCGATCTCCACGATCGCACCGCGCCCGTTCGTGCCGGCCCGGGCGCGCAGTGCCAGGTGCCCGCCCGGCGGCGTGTACTTGACGGCATTGATCATCAGATTGGAGAAGACCTGCACCAGCCGCCGCAAGTCGGCATTCACCGGCAGCGGCTGCTCGGGCAGTTGCACCTGCAGGCGCTGGCCCTTCTCCGCCAGGCGAGGCTGAGCCTGCTCGAGCGCCTGTTCGAGCACGCGGCGCAGATCGCCGTGCCTGCGCAGCAGCGTCAAGCGCCCCTGCTTGATGCTCGATAGATCACCCAGGTCGCTCAGCAGATCGTTCAGGTGATTCGCCTGGCGGGCGACGACACTTTGGGCGTTGACTCGGATCGTTCCGTCGACCCCGCGCTCCAGCAGCGCCGAGGCATAGACGATCGGCGCGATGGCGTTGCGCATCTCGTGCGCGAGCATCTCGATGAACTCGTCCTGGAACGTCTCGGTCGATCGGCGCGCGCGCTCGGCCTCCTTGCGCGCGCTCACGTCCAGCGTGATGCCGGCCAGGCACACCGGCGTGCCATCGGGGTCGTGCACCAGCCGGCCGAAGTCGGCCAGCCAGCGCACGCCGCCTTGCGGGTGGTTGACACGGTACTCGCAGCGGTACGGCACACCACGGCCGGCCACCGCGCGATCGAAGGCCTCGACGACGGCGGCGCGGTCGTCGGGATGGATGCAGTCGCGCCAGCGGCCATCACTGAGCGGGGCCGGGTCCGTCAGGCCGTAGAGCCGATAGCTCTCGGCCGACCAGTGCAGTTCGCGCGTGCGCAGGTCCCACTGCCACGCGCCGGCATCGGCGGCGCGCAGGCCCAGCTGCAGCGCCCCGTCCTCGGTCAGTGCCGACGGATGGGCGACGGACCTCAGGTGACGGCCCTGCAGGGCGTTGATGGCAGTGAGATCGTGAAAGCGGGGAGCGAGCTGGTTCATGTCCATTTCCTATTTGCCGCAGTTGCGACGGCGCAGGGTTCACACGCAGGGGCACGACGATTGCCAAAGGGCGTTTTGTACGCACACGTCACTGCGACTTCCGTGCGACATCGCACATAGGAAACGAATCAACGCGATAGAGCCGACAGTGCGTTTGGGCGGCCTCTCGAGCGAGAGAACCACCCCGCGTTCAGCACCATGCGGCGCGGCCTCATGTCGGTGCGGATGCGCACCGACATGAGGCCGCAGATGCCGGCGACGCGTCGCGCGGGCAGTCGCCTGACCACCACGCCGCGAGCGCGGTTGCGGACGGCTAACGCAACACCGTCAGCTGGTTGTCCACGCTGGTCACGCCGCTGACGGCCGCCGCCAGCTGGGTGGCGCGCGCCTGCGCATCGGCGTTCGGCGCCGAGCCGCGCAAGGTGGCACGGCCCGACATCGTCTCGACGCGGATGTCCAGCGTCTTCAGGTCGGCGTCGGTGGCCAGCCGGGCCTTGATGCCGGCGGTGATCGCCGTGTCTTCCACTGCTGCCACGCCGGTCTGGGCGGCGCTCACCACGGCCTGCTTGGCCTTGTCGGCATCACGCGCCAGCTCGGCCTTGGCCGCGTCGGCCTTCTCGTCGACGGTGGCAATGACCGCGTCCACCTTCTGGCCGGCGCTGGTCGAGTCGTCGCGTCGGTTGCAGCCGACGAGGGCCACGGCGGCGAGCGCGATGGCGAGCAAGGCAAGGTGGGGCGGATGCAGTCTGTTGAGCATGGGGTATCCAGGTGTTGTGTTCGGGTTGGTCTTGTAGTGCCCGCGGCCCCGCCGGTCTGTGCGTCGACGCACCGAGCACGACGGGCTCGGCGTATGTGGGCTGGCAGACAGTCGGGCGGCAACGGCACTGCCAGACTCTGCGTACGTGCGGCAGACGAACCTGATCGGTCCGCACCTAGGCGATCCCCGCTGGGGGTCGACGAGTCCACCGGAGCAGGCCTTGGCCGCAGAAGAGAACCAGCTGATCGCCACGCTGCCGCGCGCTGACCGCCGGCACCTGATCGACGCGTGCGAACCGTTCGAGCTGCAGTTGTCCGAGGTGCTGTGCGAGCGTGGCGAGCCGACGCGCCACGCGTACTTCCCGACCGAGGGGTTCGTCTCGCTGGTGACCACGATCGACAACCATCCGGGGCTCGAGGTCGGCATGGTCGGCCGCGAAGGCATGGTGGGTGCGCAGTTGGCGCTCGGCGTGATGCTGACGCCGCTGCGCGCGCTGGTGCAGGGGCCGGGCACGGCTCGGCGCATCGGCGCGGGTGCCCTCCGCCACGAGATCGATCGCAGCGCCCCGCTGCAGCGGGCTCTGAATCGTTACCTCTACGTCCTGATGGCCCAGCTGGCGGCGTCTGCCGCCTGCCTGCGCTTTCACCTGATCGGCCCGCGCCTGGCGCGCTGGTTGCTGATGAGCCAGGACCGTGCGCACACGGAGCGATTTCGCGTGACCCACGAATTCCTGGCCTACATGCTGGGCGTGCGCCGGGTCGGCGTCACGATGGCAGCCGGCGCGCTGCAGGACAGCGGGTTGATCCACTATCACCGCGGCGAGGTGACGGTGCTGGACCGTCCCGGTCTGGAGGCGGCGGCCTGCGACTGTTATGCCGCCGACCAGAAGGCCTATGCGGACATGATGCGCTGAGCGGGAGTCGCCGCGCGAGACGCTTGCCGGTCATCCGCGCGGCGCGGCCGGCTCGTCGGGCCGCATCGAACGATGGATGTGCCACACGGCGACGAACATCGCGGCAATTGCCGGCCCCAGCACGAAGCCGTTGAGGCCGAACACCGCCAGTCCGCCGAGCGTGGTGATCATCACCACCGCGTCGGGCAGCCGCGTGTCCTTGCCCACCAGCATCGGCCGCAGCAGGTTGTCGACCAGGCCGATCACCAGCGCGCCCCAGGCCATCAGCGCCACGCCCTGCCAGGTGCTGCCGCTGAGCAGCAGGTAGATCGCCACCGGCAGCCACACCAGAGCGGCGCCCACCGCCGGCAGCAGCGACAGCACGGCCATCAGCACCGCCCACAACAAGGCGGCGCCGACATCGAGGAACCAGAACGCCAGGCCGCCCAACGCACCCTGCACCACGGCCACCAGCAGGTTGCCCTTCACCGTGGCGCGGATCACGGTGCCGAACTTGTCGATCAGCTCCTGCGTGTGCAACGGCGTCAACGGGCTGGCGCGCCGCAGCACGCGCAGCGCGCGGTCGCCGTCGCGGATCAGGAAGTACGAGAGATACAGCGTGATGGCCAGGCTCGTCACGAAGTCGAAGGTGTTCAGGCCGATGCCCAGCGCCTGCGTGGCGAGGAACTGCGTGCCCTGCGCGATCGCGGCGGCAAACTTGCGCTGCAGCGTGTCGAAGTCGGCCAGGCCCATGCGGTCGAGCAGCGCCGCCATCCACGCCGGCAACGCGTCGAACAGGCCGCGAAAGTACAGCGCTGGATTCACCTCGCCCGACTGCAGCCGTTGCGCCAGCTGGGCTGCCTCGCGCGCCAGCGAGGCGGTGAGCAGCGCGAACGGCAGCACGACGACCAGCAGCACGACCAGCAGCGTCAGCATCGCCGCGACATTGCGCCGCTGCTTCATGCGCGGCAGCAGGCGCCGGTGCAGCGGCTCGAACAGCAGCGCGATGATCGCGCCCCACAGGATCGTGCCGTAGAACGGCAGCAGCACCCAGCCCAGCGCCGGCGTGACGGTCACCAGCAGCACCAGCAGTGCGCGCCTCTCGAGGTAGTCGGCGGGGTCGGGGTCGGCGGGGCTCATGGTGGCTTTCGGGCATGTGCCTGAGCGCACCGTGCATCGTATCGGCGCTGACGGATGGCACGGCACCCGCCCTGGGGTGGCGACTGTGTGCGGTGGCGAACAGACGATCGCCCGGGCGTGGCGTGACGATCACATATGCTGAGCACCATCGAAGAGCCGGCGTTCGCGATCGCACGCCGCATGGGTGACATCGAGGTGCGTGACTATGCGCCCTATGTCGCCGCTGAAGTGCTGATCGAGGGCACGGCCGATGAGGCGAGCACGCTCGCGTTCCCGATCCTGGCCGGCTACATCTTCGGCCGGAACAAGGGCGCACGCCCGTTCGCGAAGGCCGCAGTGACGCAGGCAGCGGACGCACCGGCACCGGTGCATTTCGCGATGACGGCCCCGGTGACGCAGGCCGCGGCGCCCGGTGGTTTCGTGGTGCAGTTCGTCCTGCCCAGGGGCGTGACGCTGGACAGCGCGCCCGAGCCCGACGATCCGCGGGTGCGTTTGCGCGAAGTGCCGGCGCGCACCGTCGCGGCGATCCGCTACTCGGGCTTCTGGTCGGAGTCGAACTACGCGCAGCACCTAGCCACGCTGACCGCCGCGCTGAAGGCGGTCGAGCTGCGCTGGTCGGGCGAACCCGTCTTCTCGCGCTACAACGCGCCGTGGACGCCGTGGTTCATGCGCCGCAACGAGATCTGGGTCTCGCTGCGTTAAGTCGGGTGCGGCGCCCTGGGCAGCGCCGAACGCCGCAGTGGCGCTGGTCGACCTCGATCCGGGCATTCGCGACTGCATCGGGCGGCTGCTCGACTAGCCCCGCTTGCCACCAAAGACCAGCAGCGCGCCGCCGACCAGAATGCTGGCGACGCCGGCCCAGACGGGCACGTTGATCGTCTTGGTTTCCTTCACCGACAGCTCGATCGGCCCGATCTTGGCCTGGTGGGTGTCCTTGGTGTAGCTGAAGCTGCCGTAGAGCAGGCCCAGCACCCCGGCCACGATCAATGCGATGCCGGCCATCTTGACGACGTTCATGACGACTCCTCTCGATCAGGGGCGCGGCTTGTCGCTGGGGAACCAGGCGTCGCTGGCCTTGCGCTGCCACTCGGCCAGTTGCTTCTCGGCTTCGTCCTTGGCGATGCCGTAGCGCTGCTGGATCTTGCCCGAGAGCTGATCACGGCGGCCGGCGACGACGTCGAGGTCATCGGTCAGCTTGCCCCACTGCTCCTTGGCCTTGCCGGTCACCTGCTTCCAATTGCCCTGAATCTGGTCCCAGTTCATCTGCTTCTCCTGTTGGGTTGATGCGCGCGGCGCGCACATCGCGGCCGGACGCAGTGTCGACAAGGCCTACGCATCGCCCGCCGTGTCCGGCCCACTCAGGCCGGTGCCGCGCCGGCACTGCGGTCGAGCGCGCGCGTCGCTGCGGGCGTTGCCGGGTCGGGCGACGCACGCCAGTTGAGCACGGCATCGATCTGCGGCCGTGTCGGGGGCGGCACCAGCGCATCGCCGCTCACAATCCGGTCGCTGACACCGGTGGCGCCGACGACGTAGCGAACGGCGGCCTGCCTCTGATAGACCCAGCGGACGCGGCCGGACAAGGTGATCCAGCCGCGGTCGACGGCCACCTGCACGCAGCCCGGTGGCAGCGAGGTCATCCACTGCAGCACCTGCCGCGCCGAGCGTTCGATGTCGGCGTCACTGCGGCCGCTCGCCTTCGGCAGCATCACGTGGATCCTGCTGATCACCGTGCGCGTGCCAGCCACGCGCCTGGCGACACGCTCGGCCGCCGAGTGCTCCGGACCGGTGTCCACCTGGCCGGTCAGCACGACGACGCCATCGCTGACGCGCACGCCGATTCGCGCGGCGCCGAGCAGCGGTTCCCAATCGAGCTGCTGACGCACGTTGTCTTGCAGCTCGGCGTCGGTGGTCATGTTCGCTCTCCGGTCAGTGGCTGCCGCAGTGTGCGGGGACGCCGACCGCACATCTGTACGGTGGCGAACGTTGAGCGCAGGCAACGTCTGCGTGCGACAACGCACCGACACGCAGGCCACGCCACGCGCACCGTGCCGCAGTGGCACTCCTCGTCCTGAAATCGAACCTGCGGGCGGCCAGCCTGGCGGTCGCGCTGCTGCTCGCACTGCTTGCGCTGTTCCATCAGGTCATGCGCGGCGCCGTGCGCCAGGGCGAGCTGCGGCGCGAGGCCACTGCCCGGCACGCGTCGGCGCTGTTCGGCTGTCGCGAGCTGCCGGATCGGCGGGCCCGCGACAGTTGCCTGCAACGGCTCCCTGCGGTGCCGCGGGACGGGGCAGCGCTGCGCGAAGACAAACTGCTGAGGCTCGCGGGCTCCGCATCCGCGCCCGTTGTGTTCGGCAGCGCACCGAACTCGACGCACCAGCGTCCTATCCTGCGCATGGGCGCCGAACGCCTGCCACACCATTCGATATCAAGGACCTCACATGAGCCTCGGACTTATCCTGCTGATCGTGCTGATCCTGATGCTGGTCGGCGTGATACCGACCTGGCCGCACAGCCGCGGGTGGGGTTACGGCCCCAGCGGCGGGTTGGGGCTGGTGGTGCTCATCGTGATCGTGCTGGTGTTGACGGGCCGGTTGTGAGTGTCGGTGTGCGATGACGAACAGACGCGTCACCTCGGCGCGCGCAGGATGAATTCAGCCGTGGTTCACCAGCTTGTACAACCGCGGCCGCGGCTTGGCCTTTCCTTGTGATGCCGCGGGTCACGTCGCCCTCGACGACATGAGCGACAGCTGCCGCAACAACTACTTCTACGCGCGCACGGTGATCGGGCGCGAGCTGTCGGCGCCGTTCGTGGCTGCGGTGCGGGTCTGAGGTCGCGCACGCGGCGGATCGCGCGGCCCGCTCGCCGCGGCCAGCGCCGCCAGCCACGACTGCAGCGGTGCCTTGACGGTCGCGCTGGCCAGGATCGACGGCAACATCGGCAACAGGCTGGCCCACAACGCCGGCCGGACGATCGCGCGCCACGGCCGGAACCACACGAGCGCCGCACCCAGCGCCGCGGCACCCAGCACCAGGCCGAGCGGATGGCGCTGTGCGACGGGCTGCAGCGCGGTCTTCGCGACCACGACCAGCGCGCTGCCGACGCTGTGCAGGGGATGTCGGCTCCACCAGTCGCCGGCCGCATCGACGATCGCGCCGACGCCGGGGATCCGCTTCAACGCGTCGCGCCACGCGCCGCCCGTGGCGATTGCCGCGGCGCGGTCGGCGGCCGCACCCTGCAATGCCACGCGCATGCGTTCGCGCGACAGCACGAGGCGCTCGATCGGTGTCGCGGGTCGGTCACTCACGAGGCGCTCGCCTCGTGCCACAGCGCGAGGTCGGCCTTGACCTGCTGGCGCAGGCCCGGCCAGGCGTTCGCCCGAACCGGCCCCAGGCCGGCCCAGCCACAGACGAGCGCGAGCACGAGCGGCGGCAGCGGCGTGGCCAGCAGCACCCAGGGCGACTGCACGGTCGACGCCGGCACCAGCGACCACAACATCAACGCCACGCCGGCCAACACGGCCGCGACCAGCGCGGCGCACAGCGCGGCGGCCTGCAGCAGCGCCCGGCGCTTCCACAGCGTGGCGCTGCGGCCCAGCTCGTCGGCGGCCAGGTCGGCATAGGCCTGCGCGTGGTCGACCAGCAGTTGCGGCTGCGCGCTCAGCAGATGCAGCAGCGGCTGCAGCGTGAGGGCCATGGCGCGCGCCCGCTCAGCTGCGGTCGCGCGACGAGCGGCTCATCAGGCCGATCAGCGCCATCAGCGCGGCGCCGGCGGCGGCGGCGATCAGCACCGCCTTCACCGGCTCGGCCTTGACGTAGTCCAGTGTGCTGTCACCGGCCTGGCGGGCTTGATCGCGCACCCTGTGCGCGCCATCAAGGCCGCGCTGCGTCAACGCGCTGGCCTGTTCGTTGGCACTCTGCAGCATCGGCTCGACCTGCTGGCGCACGCTGTGCACCGTGCCGGCCAGGCTGTCGAGTGCGTCGTGGGTCGCGCGCTGGGTCGCGCGGATGGCATGGTCGGCCGATTGGGCGGCATGGTCGGCGAGGTTGTCGAGTTGTTCGGCGGTCTTGTTGGCGGTCACGCGGTTCTCCGAGGGTTGAGATTTGAGGGGTGGTCCTGGCCGAAGTCGCGCAGGCCCTAGGCCTTTGTGACCACGCCCCACAGCAGGCTGGTGGCAGCCAGCACGATGAAGACGATGAACAGGATCTTGGCGATGCCCACCGCGCCGGCGGCGATGCCGCCGAAGCCGAACAGGGCGGCGATCAAGGCGATCACGAAGAAGACGACGGCGTAGTGCAGCATGGTGGAACTCCGGAAATGGGGGGACAGTAGCGGGGCCGGATCCGGCTCTTCGCGCGAGCGCCGGGCGCCATTCGCGATGGCGCGACTGTGCGACGGCCGCTCGACAACGGCGATAGGTGCCGTCGCCGCACGGCCGTCGGGCAAGGCAGCGCCGCACCGTAGGAGAGGGCCGACAGATCAGGCAGCCACGCGCGTCGCCACCGCGGGCAGCCGGGCCTTGATGCAGGTGCCGTGGCCCGGCTTCGACGCCAGCTCGAGCTTGCCGCCCTCGGCCTCGACACGAAACCGCATGCCCAGCAGCCCGTAGGCCGACATCGGCATCAGCGCCGGGTCGAAGCCGATGCCGTCGTCGCGCACCGTCACCTCCACCCAGCCGTCGCGCGACGACAGGCCGATCCAGACCCGGCTGGCCTTGGCGTACTTGGTCAGATTGGTGATCGACTCCTGGACCAGCCGGTAGATCGTCATCGCTGTACCGGAGGCCAGCGCCACCGGTTGCAGCTCGCAGTGCACGACCATGCCCGACTGGTCGGCGAATTCACGCGCCAGGATCTCGAGTGTCGGCACCAGGCCCAGGTTGCTCAAGGCCGACGGTCGCAAGTCCTCGGCGATGCGGCGCTTCAGTGCGATGACGTCGTCCAGCGTGGACACCAGATGGGCAAGGCGCTCCAGCGCCACCGGTGCCAGACCGGCCAGGCGCGGCTTGATGCGCGCCGCGTCGAGCTTGGCCGAGGTGAGCAGCGCGCCGAGCTCGTCGTGCAGGTCGCGCGCGAGTCGGTTTCGCTCGTCCTCGCGCGCGGTCTGCAGGTGGTGCGCCAGCTGGGTTAGTTGCGCCGTGCGCTGCACCATGTCCAGCCCGAGCTGGTCGCGTTCGGCCCTGACTCCGCGCTGCGCCGCCTGCTGCTGCTGCTCGAGCGCCACGCTCTGGCGCAGATAGAGATACAGCGCTGCGAGGCTCACCGCGCTCAGCAGGGCAACGCCGATGCGGCTGAGCAGCAGCGTACGGTCGATGTCGTGGCGTCCCTCGTCGGCATTGCTGGTTTCGTGTTCGAGCATCGCGGCACCGAGCGAGCGCACCTCGAGCATCTTCTGCCGGCTGACGCGGCTCGACACCACCTCGACGGCGGCGGCGTGCTGGCCGGCGGCATGCAGGCGCATCGGCTGCGCCAGCTCGTCGCGCTTGGCCTCGACCGCCGCGCGCAGCGCCTGCAGCGGTGGCGCCCGGTCCGCGTTGCCGGCGTAGCTGGCGTCCAGCTGCTGCAGGGCCGTTTCGACCTGTACCAGCGCCGCGGCGTAGGCCTGCGCGTAGGCGTCGCGATCGGTCAGCAGATAACCCCGCTGATGGGTCTCGGCGTCGACCAGGCCGTGCGTGAGCGCGATCAGGCTCGTGCGCGCCGCAGCGAAGGCCACCATCTCGTCGAGCGTGGTCCTGGACTTCCAGTACGACCCCTCGCTGATGAACAGCATCGCCGCCGTGCCCAGGCAGGCGAGCAGGAATATAAGCGGTCGCCGCCTCGCGATCGTGAGAACATGCCACTTCATGCTGCCGCTCCGGCAGCCAAGCGAGCCGGCGCCGTGCGCTGCATGCCACCACCATGATCCGCATTGCCATCGTCGACGACCACGCCCTGGTGCGGGCCGGGCTGCGGCAGTACTTTGCCGAGCAGGCCGACTTCGTCGTCGCCGGCGAGGCGGCAAGCGGCCGTGAAGCGATGGAGATCGTGCGCAAGGGCGAGGTCGACGTCATCGTGCTCGACATCTCGATGCCCGCCCAGAGTGGCGTCGATGTGCTCGCGGCGATCAAGGCACGTGCGCCCGCGTTGCCGGTGCTGATCCTGAGCGGATTCCCGGATTCGCACTACGCGACCACGCTGCTGCGGCACGGCGCGAGCGGCTACCTCAACAAGGACTGCGACCCCGAGGAGATCGTCAAGGCCATCCGCACGGTTCACCGCGGCCGCAAGTACATCAGCGCCGGCGTCGCCGAGCAGCTGGCCGACGGCCTGGCTGGGGACGCCGACCAGCCGCTGCACGAGCAGTTGTCGGAGCGCGAGCTGCAGGTCTTCCTGCGACTGGCCAGGGGCGAGACGGTGGGCCACATGGCCGACAGCATGTCGCTCAGCGTGAAGACGGTGAGCACCTACCGCTCGAGAGTGATGGAGAAGATCAAGCTGACGACGAACAGCGAGCTGACCTACTACGCACTGAAGAACGGTCTCATCCAGTAACCCGGGCGCCGATGCGGCGCCCGCGCTCAGGTCAGCGCGGCGGGACGGCTGTCGAGCGCTTCGCCGGACGACAGGCGTGTGCAGTAGCGAATCAGCGCCTCGATCTCGCGCGACTTGTCGAACACCCGGTCGGCACCCAGCGCCAGACACTTGCGCCGGATGTCCGCCGTGGCGTAGTTGCTCAGCACCACCAGCGTGCGACGGGGCCGCAACGTGGCCGCTGCCTCGAGCACACCGAGACCCGATCCACTCTTCAGGAAGATGTCGACGATCACCAGGTCGCAGGCATTGCCCGGTCGGCTCAGCCACGACACCGCCGTCGCTTCGTCGTCGGCCGTGCCGACCACCTCGACCGGTACCAGTTCCTCCAGCGTCGCGACCAGGTTCTCGCGGATCACCGGGCTGTCTTCGACGATGTAGGTCTTGAGCGGCGGCATGGACGGCGACGGATGTTCCCGGCGCGACTATGCGCGTTTTGCGCCCCGCACGCCGTCGGCCACGGATCGGACAACGTGCCGGACTTCTCCTACAGCCGGTGCCGCCACCTGCAGCCGGGCCGCGAAGGGCGTGTGCATGACTCATGCGCGTCTCGATGGCGGCCCGCGCGCCGCGTTCATTCACTTCTCGCGTCCCCGCCCGCGCTCGTCGGCCTTGTCGCCCCGGTTGTCGCCGCGACCTTTGTCGCCATCGTCGCGCGCATCACGTCGCGGCACACCCTGTCGCGGTTCGGCCTGCTGGCGTGGCGGGTTCCTCGGCGTGCCGGACCGGATGCCGTTCTGTTCGTTTTGCAGGCGTTGCTGTTGCTGGTGCTGCTGCACGACGTTGTCGCGCGGCTGGTAGCGGTAGTTCTTGTCGTGCAGCGCCTGCTGCCGATCGACCACTCGCGGATAGCGTTCGCCGCTGAACTGGCGCTGATAGACCGGCAGCGGCGCCGGCCGTGGTGCGAGCTTGCGATCCCAGCGGTCCCAGCCTGCCTGGCGCTGTTGCCAGTCGTTGCCCCAATGCTCGCCCCAGCGTGGTGGTGCATCGGCACGCCAGCCGCGGAAGTACGGCGGCGGCGACCGGTAGTAGCGCACCGGTATGCGCAGCACGAACAGCGGCACACCGTCGGGCGCCACGCGGCCCCAGGGGCCGTTGTACCAGGAGCTCGCGTACCAGTCGTCGTCCTGGTACACCCAGTACAGGCCGTCGTAGAAGAAGTAGTTCGTGTTCAGCCGCGGTGCGTAGTAAACGGGGTAGTTCGGCACCTGCACCAGGTGCGGATACACCGGCAGATTGATGCCGATGTTCACGTTCGGCAGCCCGATGGCCACGCTCACCTGGGCCTGCGCGGGCAGCACCGGCGCGAACAGCAGCCACACCAGCATCCACATCGTTCTCGGCATCGTTGTTCGCATCGTGGTTCCGGTTGCGGTGACCTCCGCTCAGGCCGACGACACAGCGTCGCCGCCAAAGCCCTGACCAGGGTAGTCAATGCCGCATGACCGGTCTGTGCGCTGTCATACATTGGCCCGCGGCGGCGTTGTCCCGAGTAGGACATCTACTACGGCGTGAGCCGGCGCCGTCTTCTGTTCGCCGCTGGCGCTGCCACCCACAGTGCGGCCTGCGCATGCGACAGGCCACCCGATGGGTGACCCCCTGTGCGCCACGGTCCACCGGAGACACTGATGAACAGAATACTGAAGTACACGCTGGCGCTGACGGCCGTCGCCTGCGCGGCGCAGGCCGGCGCGCAGGTGGTGTTCTACGAGCACGATGGTTTCCAGGGACGCTCGTTCACCGCCAGCCGGGCGGTCAGGAATCTCGACAACGCGGGCTTCAACGACCGGGCCTCGTCGGTCGTGGTGCAGGGCAACCGCTGGGAGGCCTGCGAAGACGCCGGTTTCCGCGGCCGCTGCGTGGTGCTGCGGCAGGGTCGCTACGAGTCGCTGTCGGCGATGGGTCTGAACGATCGCGTCTCCTCGGTGCGCAACGTCGCGGCCAACGCCCGCGTCGGCGACGATCGTTACGCGCCGGCCCCGCCGCCCTACTACGACGCGCGGCGCCGCAAGAACGAGCGCCTGTACCAGGCCGACGTGACCTCGGTGCGCGCCGTGGTCGGCCCGCCCGAACAACGCTGCTGGGTCGAGCGCGAGCAGGTCGTGCACGACAGTCGCGGGGACGCCAGCGTGCCCGGCGGCATCGCCGGCGCCCTGATCGGCGGCATCCTCGGCCACCAGATCGGCGGCGGCAGCGGGCGCGACATCGCCACCATCGGCGGCGTGGTCGCCGGTGCGGCGATCGGCGCCAACGTCGGCCGTGACCGCACGCAGCAGGTGTCGTCGCAGGACGTTCAGCGCTGCGCCACCGTGCCCAGCCAGCGGCGCCCCGATTTCTGGGACGTCACCTACGACTTCCGCGGTCGGCAGCACCATGTGCAGCTGAGCGCGCCGCCGGGTGCGACGGTCACCGTCAATCGCCTGGGCGAGCCGCGCGGCTGAGGCCGGGCGCTCAAGCACCGTGGGTGTGTGAACGGGTCGGCACGCGGCACGTCGGCATCTGATGCCGCTCGCGGGCGCCCGCGGCGACCCGAGCGCATGCAGGGGCGTCGCTATAATCGCCCGGCTTTGCGCTCCCAAGGCGCGCCTAGGCCGCACGCGGCCCTCCGAAGCCAGCCCGAGGTTCGAGACATACCCATGAGCGACGCCCCGCATTCACAAGAAGAAGAATCGCACGAAGGCTTCATCCGCACGCCCAAGCAGCTGATGGCCGTGGTCGTGGCCTCGTTCGTGGTGCCGGTGGTCATCATCATCATGCTGATCAACTTCGTCGCCTGGGACAGCAAGCCGGCCGCCGGCAGCGACGCGATGACCGCCGAGTCGGTGGCCCGGCGCATCCAGCGAATCGGCGTGTCCGACTACAAGGACGTGAACGACGTCAAGTCGATGAAGTCCGGCGAGCAGGTCTTCCAGACCCAGTGCACGGCCTGCCACTCCACCGGCGCCGCCGGAGCGCCCAAGCTGGGTGACGAGGCGGCCTGGGCGCCGCGCCTGAAGACCGGCTACGACGCGCTGCTGAACTCCTCGCTCAAGGGCAAGGGCAACATGACGGCGCAGGGTGGCGGCGACTTCAGCGACTTCGAGATCGGCCGCGCGGTGGTCTTCATGGCCAACAAGTCGGGCGGCAAGCTCGACGAGCCCAAGGCGCCGGCGCCGGCGGCCAGCGCGGCCACGAAGTAGAAGCACCCGGCGCGCCCTGGCGCGTGCCCTGCCGGCGGCCGACCCTCGGGTCGGCCGTGTCGTTGGTGGCGAACCCCGGCCCTGCGGGGCGGCGCGCTGCATCCGTTGCGGCGAACCGCGCGTAGACCCGACCAGGGCCGCCGCCGGCAGGCCCGGGAGGGTTCGCGTGCAGGTGCGCCGTCGTCGTGGAGAGCTTGCCGCAGGCCGTGCCTCAGGCCGGCGCCGGCTGCGCCTGCTGCGGGCTCAGCACATAGCCGAAGCGCTGCGGCATCTGCGCGAACGGCAGCTCGGTCGGCGTCCACACGCCCGACTCGACCGCGCGCGACGCGTCGAGCACGTCCTGCGTGTGCACGATGCCCAGGCCATGCTCGCTGGCGAGAAACAGGCGGCCCGACTCGTCGAGCCAGGGCTCCAGCCGCGCCGGCCGATGCCCCGCATGGCTGGCCACCGACAGCACGTCGCCGCGCCAGTGCAGTCGCCAGACCAGCGGGGCGGCCTCGAGCTCCACGTACACGCGCTGCGGCCCGTTCTGGAAGAACCAGCAGCCTTGCGCGTCGTGCTCGTAGTTGCGCTGGATGAAGTCGACCAGCTTGTCGTGGCGGATGCGGCTGCCCTTGACCTGCGGGAACGGGCCCGCGCGTTGCACGCGCTCGTCGCGCATCGTCCAGTCGCCGCGCGCGTCCAGCGCCAGCCAGCCCACGCAGTGCGGCACGTTGGGCCATTTCTTCAGCGCAGCCTTGACGATCTCGTCCACGGTGCCGACCTTAGCTCAGCCGTGCGCGCGCAGCCAGCCCATCACCGCCTCGGGCAGGGTCATCACGTGGCCGGGGAAACCACCGCCCGGAAAGCCGACGTGGCCACCGTGCGCGGGCTGCCACAGCGTGACGTGCCGGCCGATGGCGGCGCCGGGCCGCGGCAGGCTGGCGGCGGGCACGAACGGATCGTTCAGCGCATTGAGCACCAGCGTCGGAATGGCGATGCGCTGCAGATGGGGCTTTGCCGACGCGCGCGCCCAGTAGTCGTCGGTGTCGCGAAAGCCGTGCAGCGGCGCGGTGAACACGTTGTCGAACTCGTACAGGTTGCGCGCGGCCAGCAGGCGCGCGCGGTCGAACAGCCCCGGGTGCTGCACCAGCTTGGCCAGCGCCTTGGGTTTCATCGTGCGCAGGAACATGCGCGTGTAGACCAGCCGGTTGAAGCCCTCGCCGATGGCGCGGCCGCCGGCGGCCAGGTCGATCGGCGAGCACACGGCGGCGACCGCGTGGGCGGTGGCGGCCGCCGTGGCACCGGCCTCCTGCGCCCAGCGCAGCAGTGCGTTGCCGCCGAGCGAGACGCCCACCACGTGCAGCGCCACACCGGCGCGCTGGCGCAGGCGGCCGAGCAGCCAGCCGATCTCCTCGAAGTCGCCCGAGTGGTAGGCGCGCGGACCGAGGTTCAACTCACCCGAGCAGCCGCGAAAGTGCGGCATCGCGAAGCGCCAGCCGGCGTCGTGTGCCCAGTGCGCGAAGGCCTGTGCGTAGTGGCTGCGCGACGAGCCCTCCAGGCCGTGGAACATCACCAGCATCGGCGCGGTGGCATCACCGCCGTCGAGGAAATCGACGTCGACGAAGTCGCCGTCGGCCGCTGTCCAGCGCTCGCGGCGCAGCGGCGGCACGCCTTGGGGGCGGCGTGATGCGACGGCCGGCCAGAGCGTCTGCGTCTGCCCGCCGGGCAGCCACCAGGGTGCGTGGTAGTTCAGCTCCGGCACCGGGCCGGCGGCGCGTGCGGCGCTCAATGCAGCGTCGAGGGCGGGTCGAGCGCGGCGCTGCCTGCCGCCGCGCGCACCGCCTCGTCGCCCGGGCTCGCATGGTGGGCCACGATGCGCCAGCCCTGCGTCGATTTGACGAACACGTTGGTGGCCACCACGTGGGCCTGCTGCAGGCCGTCGGGCGAGGGCACCGCGATCGACTCGATCACGCTGTGGATCGCTGCGTCGAGCGAGCGCACGCGGTGTGCGTGTTCGGTCTGCACCGGGATGCCGCCGTTGGCGAAGATGGCCTCGAACGAGGCGCGGATCGCCCGCGCACCGATCACCCGCGGCCCGCCGGGGTGCACGCAGACGATGTCGTCGTCGTCGGACCAGGCGGCCATCAGCTTCTCGATGTCGCCCTCGCGCAGCGCGTCGTAGAACTGCGTCTCCACGTCATCGGGCGACGACAGCAGGTGGGCGGTCTTGGCGGGCGGCGCGGCCATGGCGCGGGCTCAACGGAAGACGACCGTCTTGTGGCCGTTGGCCAGCACCCGGTGCTCGGTGTGCCAGCGCACGGCGCGCGCCAGCACCTGGCATTCGACGTCGCGGCCGGCCGCTGTCATCTCGTCGGCCGAGTGGGCATGGTCGACGCGCGCCACGTCCTGCTCGATGATCGGGCCCTCGTCGAGGTCGGCCGTCACGTAGTGGGCGGTCGCGCCGATCAGCTTGACGCCGCGTGCATGCGCCTGCGCGTACGGCCGCGCACCCTTGAAGCTCGGCAGGAAGCTGTGGTGGATGTTGATCGCGCGGCCGGCCAGCTGCCGGCAGAAGTCGGCCGACAGGATCTGCATGTAGCGTGCGAGCACGACGAGGTCGATCCGCTGCTGCTCGATCAGCGTCGCCACGCGCGCCTCCTGCGCCTGCTTGGCCTCGGCGCCGGCGCCCGGCGGCAGCGCGAAGTGGTGGAAGGCCACGCCATAGCTGGCGGCCATGTCCGCGAGCGCCGCGTGATTGCTCACCACCGCGACGATGTCGACGTCGAGCTGCCCGCTCTTCCAGCGGTACAGCAGGTCGTTCAGGCAATGGCCGTGCTGGCTCACCATCAGCAGCAGGCGCGGGCGCACCGACAGCGCATGGAAGGCCAGCGCCAGGCGGTATTGCTGCCGCGCGTGGCCGAACAGGCGCTCCAGCGTGACCACGTCGCTCAGCTGCTCGGGCGCGCGGAAGTGCACCCGCATGAAGAACAGGCCCGTCGCGTCGTCGCCGTCGAGGTCGCCGAACTGCTGCGAGTCGACGATGTTGCAGCCGGCCTGATACAACAGGCCCGACACGGCGTGCACGATGCCGGGCGTGTCGGCACAAGACAGCGTGAGGACGAATTCGTGCAGGCGCGGCATCGGCCGGCATTGTAGGCAGCCCGAGACGGACACCCCGGCATGGACACGAGCCCACCCCGCAACGCCTGGAGCGAACGCAGCCACGAGCTGGCGCAGCTGATCGCGCGGTCCGCGCTCGGCGAACGAGCAGCCTTCGCGCGCCTGTACGAGCTGACCAGCGGCCACCTGTTCGCCGTCGTCCTGCGCATCCAGCGCGACCGCGCGCTCGCCGAAGACCTGCTGCAGGAGGTGTACGTCAGCGCCTGGAAGGCGATCGGCAGCTTCGACGCCGCGCAGTCGCAGCCGATGACCTGGTTGACCCGCATCGCACGCAACAAGGCGATCGACAGCCTGCGCCGCGCGCAGACCCAGCCGCGCCTGGAGAGCCTGCATCGCGACGATGACGACGACGACCGGCCGGGTCTGGACCAGCAGCTCGCCGACGAGTCGCCCGGTCCGCCCGACCTGCTGGTCGCCGCCAGCGACGCGCGCCAGCTCGGCGCGTGCATGCAGGCGCTGACGCCGGTGCAGCGACAGAGCCTCGCGCTGGCGTTCTTCGACGGCCTGTCGCACGCGGAGGTGGCCGAGCACCTGCGCCAGCCGCTCGGCACGGTGAAGAGCTGGGTGCGGCGCGCACTGTCGTCGCTGAAGGACTGCCTCGAGCGGGCCGCGCAGCGCGACCACGCCGTCCTCGGCGACTCGGCCGGCAGCTGAAGAAGGCCGCGATGGACTACGCCCGCCCCGATCGCGCCGACGCATTGGCCGCCGAGTACGTCGCCGGCACGCTGCGCGGCCACGCGCGCCGCCGCTTCGAGGCCTTGCTGCCGGCGCATGCCGAGCTGCGCGAAGCCGTGCGGCGCTGGCAGGACCGATTGCTGCCGATGACGGTCGTGCTGCCGCCACAGGCGCCACCGGCGCGCGTGTGGCGCGGCATCGAGCAGCGCCTGTGGCCGCAGGAGCACGCGTCGTCGTCGGGCGCCGCACCGTCGTCGTGGTGGCAGCGCCTCGCGCTGTGGCGCGCGCTGTCGGGCGTGTCGACGGTGGCCGCGCTGGCCTTCGCGCTGCTGGCCACGCTGCCGGGCGAGCTGCCGCCACCGATCGTCATCGTGCTGCAGGCCACCGGCGACGCGCCGCAAGGCGGCGGCACCATCGTGGCCAGCTTCAATGCCGACGGTCGCGCGTTGGTCGCGCGGCCGCTGGCGCCGGTGGCGATCCCCGCCGATCGCGTGCTCGAATTGTGGGCAGTGCCGCCGCAGGGCGGCGCGCCCCGCTCGCTCGGCCTGCTCTCGAACAGCGGTGCCACCGTGATCACGCGCGAGCGCCTGCCCAAGAGCGTGCTCGACATCCGCGCCACCTCGGCGCTGGCGGTCAGCGTGGAGCCGGTGGGCGGCTCGCCCACCGGTGCGCCCACCGGACCGGTGGTGTTCGCGGGCCGGCTGACGTTGTGACTGGGTGCGCGGTGCCCGCTGCAGCGTCGGTGGTGCGGCTCAACCCATCAACGCCAGCAGGCTGTGCTGGTAGTGCTCGGTGAGGCGATCGAAGATCTGCACCAGCGCATCGCTGGCCGCTGCGCCCTCGTCACGACCTTCGGCGTCGCCGGCGCCGAGGCCGCGCAGCAGGCGGCCCCATTCGTCGCGCGCGGCCGTCAGGCTGTGGCGCGCCAGATCTGAACTCAGCGGGGCGCTCTCGAGCGCGGCCAGCGCGGTCTCGAACCCGGTCATCGCGGCGCCCAGGCCGACCGGCTGCATCGCCGACGACGGCGTGCGCACGGTGGCCGCGGCGAGCATCACCTCCTTGGCCACGCGCTGTGCAAGCATGCGCTGGCGACCCGACAGATTGACCACGTGCAGCGAGCGCCGACCGCTGGCTGCTTCGAGCGTCAGGGTCAGATGCTCGGCTGCCCGCAGAAGGGTCTCGCCGCAGTCGTCGCACTGGACCACGGCCACCGCGCTGAGGCGGCCCTCGATCACCGACTGCAGGGCCTGCCAGGCATCCACCACCGCCGACAACGCCGGATGGCGCAGCGCGGACGGCACCAGCGCCTCGAGCCGCACGATGTTCTCGCGCGCACGCTGCATCGATTCGTCCTGCAGTTCGCCGGCGCGGCGCACGCCGACCTTGGCCAGGCGTTGCGCAAAGACGCGAACCAGGCGCTGCGACAGCATGCGCAGCTGTCCGGCGCGGTTGATCGCCTCGGCCCAGTTCGAAGCGTCGATCACCGTGCGCGACACCTCGGCCAGGCGCGCCTGCCGCTGCATCGCCGCGTTGCGCAGCAGCCGGTAGGCCTCCTCCTCGCCGATCTCGCGCGCGGCCATCAGCACGCCTTTCGCGCGCTCGACCCATTTGCGCTCGTCGAGCTGGCGGCGCGCCTCCTCCAGCTGCGCGCGCAGCGCCGTGTCGCGCTGCCAGCGGGCCTGCGCCAGGGGCCAGACCGCCGCCATGCGCTGCGCGCTGCAGTCGCCGACCACCCAAGCGTGCACGCCGAGGTCCACTGCGCGCTGCATCTGTGCCGGCGCGCTGCGCTCGGCCACCACCACCAGCGGGCAGGGTGCCCGGTCGGCCCACTCGGCCAGGGCGTCGAACCAGCCCGCGTCGGGCTCGTCGATACGCATCACCACGCCGTCAGGCTCCAAAAGGGGGAGGGAATGCACCACGGTGTGGCAGGCAGCGGCGCCGGCAACGCCGCAGCCGATGGCCTCCATGTCGCGCACCAGCGCCTTGCACTCGGCCAGTGTGCGGGCGGCTACCAGCAGTCTCGACGGCGTGAATGAGCTCATGCAGACGCCATGCATGCACGCCGCGCGCCAGCTGCACGGCCGGCTGGCACGGCGCTTGCTGCAATGCAGCGGACGGTGCAACGACGCACTGTCGCAGTGAGGCTGCCGACTTCGGGCACGGCCTTCGTGGACCACGAAGGCACGAGACACGGCCCGCCGCCAGGCATCAAGACCGCGGGCGCCTCGTTCGTTCCATCGCCACCGCATGACCACACGCACGACTGCGCGCTGCAGCCGCGCGTCAGCCTGGGAGCTCCATTGTGAAGACCGTTCATCGCGCATCCGCACCTCGTCGCAAGTTCATCCAGAAGGCCGGCGCCCTGTTGAGCGGCAGCTTGCTCGGCGCCCGCGCCTGGGCACAAAAGAAGGCGACGCCTGAGAAGGAGGTGCTGAAGTTCGGCTTCATCAAGCTGACCGATTGCGCGCCCCTCGTGGTGGCCTACGAGAAGCACTTCTTCGAAGACGAGGGGCTCAGCGTCACCCTCGAGGCGCAGGCCAACTGGAAGGTGCTGCTCGACCGCGTGATTGACGGCCAGCTCGACGGCGCGCACATGCTGGCCGGCCAGCCGCTGGGTGCCACGGTGGGCTTTGGCACGAAGGCCGATGTCGTCACGGCATTCAGCATGGACCTCAACGGCAACGGCATCACGGTCTCGAATGCCGTGTGGCAGGAGATGAAGCCCTTCCTGCCGGTCGAGGGCGGCCGCATCAAGCACCCGATCAAGGCCGACGCGCTGAAGAAGGTGGTCGACAAGTGGAAGGCGCAGGGCAAGCCCTTCAAGATGGGCATGGTCTTCCCCGTCTCGACCCATAACTACGAATTGCGCTACTGGCTTGCCGCCGGCGGCCTGCACCCCGGCTTCTACACCTCGGGCGACGTCACCGGCACCAAGAACGCCGACGTGCAACTCTCGGTCACGCCGCCGCCGCAGATGCCGGCGACGATGGAGGCCGGCACCATCAACGGCTACTGCGTCGGCGAGCCGTGGAACCAGCAGGCCGTGGTCAAGGGCATCGGCGTGCCGGTGGTCACCGACCTCGAGATCTGGAAGAACAACCCCGAGAAGGTGTTCGGCGTCACCAAGGCCTGGGCCGACAAGAACCCCAACACCCACGTCGCCGTGGTCAAGGCGCTGATTCGCGCCTGCATGTGGCTCGACACCAGCATGGCCAACCGCATCGAGGCCGTGAAGCTGCTGTCCAGGCCCAACTATGTGGGTGCCGACGAAGCGGTGATCGGGGCCAGCATGACCGGCACCTACGAATACGAGAAGGGCGACAAGCGCCCTCTGCCCGACTTCAACGTCTTCTTCCGCTACTTCGCGACCTACCCGTTCTACAGCGATGCCGTCTGGTACCTGACGCAGATGCGGCGCTGGGGCCAGATCACCGAATCCAAGCCCGACGCCTGGTACATGGACATCGCCAAGAAGGTCTACCTGCCCGGCGTCTACATGGCCGCCGCCAAGGCGCTGATCGCCGAAGGCAAGGCCAAGGAGGTCGATTTCCCGATGAAGACCGACGGCTTCAAGGGCCTGCAGGACGGCTTCATCGACGGCATGACCTACGACGGCCGCAAGCCCAACGAATACCTGGGCAAATTCAAGATCGGCCTCAAGGCCAGCGACGCGGTCTGACCGCGGCGCACGACGACGAGGGCACGACATGCAATTCGTTCTCAGGATGTTCGGCGCTGCCGGGCGCGATCCGCGCGAAACGGCGCGCTCACTCTGGTTCGCCGTCGGCATTCCGCTGCTGGCGATGGGCCTGTTCCTGGTGCTGTGGGCGGCCGCCGCGCCACGCATCCACACCAGCCTGGGCGCGGTGCCCGGCCCGGCCCAGGTGCTGCAACAGGCACACGCGCTGTGGGTCGACCACACGGCCGAACGCGTGCGCCGCAGCGAGTTCTACGAGCGCCAGGAGGCCAGGAACAAGCAGCGTCTGGCCGAGGACCCGAGCTTCCAGCCGCGCCAGTTCGACTGGACCGGCAAGTCGACCTACGTAGACCAGATCGTCACCAGCCTGCTGACTGTTTTCACCGGGTTCCTGATCTCGACCGTCGTCGCGGTGCCGCTGGGCATTCTGGCCGGTGCGTCACGCATCGCGCAGGCGGCGATCAACCCGATCGTGCAGATCTTCCGGCCGGTTTCGCCGCTGGCCTGGCTGCCGATCGTGACGCTGATCGTGAGCGCGCTCTACGTGACCAGCGGCAAGCCGATGTTCGAGAAGTCGTTCCTGATCTCGGCCATCACGGTCACGCTGTGCTCGCTGTGGACCACGCTGATCAACACCGCGGTGGGCGTGACGTCGGTCGACAAGGACCTGGTGAACGTCGGCAAGGTGCTGCAACTGCCGCTGCTCACGCGCATACGCAAGATCATCCTGCCCTCGGCTCTGCCCTACATCTTCACCGGTATGCGCCTGTCGCTCGGCGTGGGTTGGATGGTTCTGATCGCCGCCGAGATGTTGGCGCAGAACCCCGGCCTGGGCAAGTTCGTCTGGGACGAATTCCAGAACGGCAGCTCGGATTCGCTGGCCCGCATCATGGTGGCGGTGTTCACGATCGGCCTCATCGGCTTCGCGCTCGACCGCTTGATGTCGGTGCTGCAGAACCTCGCGGCGCACCGATGAGCTCCGGCGCTGCCATGAACCTCGCGCTCGAGGCACCGCTGGCGGTGCACGGCACCAGGTCCCGCGCGCGGGCCGCAGCGGCACAGGGGCCGGCACTCGGCGCCGTGCCGGCCGCGGCGGCGCTCGAGCTGCGTGATGTCAGCAAGTCCTACGGCAGCGCAGCGGGCCGCACCGAGGTGCTCGAAGGATTGAACCTGCGCATCGAGCCCGGCGAGTTCGTCGCCATCGTCGGCTTCTCGGGCAGCGGCAAAACCACGCTGGTCAGCCTGCTCGCCGGCCTGATCCGGGCCGACAAGGGCGAGGTGCTGAAGAACGGGCGGCCGATCACCGAGCCGGGCCCCGACCGCGGCGTCGTGTTCCAGAGTTATTCGTTGATGCCTTGGCTGAGCGTGCGCGAGAACGTCGCGCTCGCCGTCGACCGTGTGTTCGCCAACGAAGGCGCAGCGCTGCGCGCGGAGCGCATCAAGCGTTATGTGACGATGGTCGGCTTGAGCGCGGCGGTCGACAAGAAGCCGGCCCAGCTCTCCGGCGGCATGCGCCAGCGCGTGGCGGTGGCGCGCGCGCTGGCCACCGACCCCGACGTGCTGCTGCTCGACGAGCCGCTGTCGGCGCTGGACGCGCTGACGCGCGCCACGCTGCAGGACGAGATCGTCCGCATCTGGAACGACGACAAGAAGACGGTGCTGCTGATCACCAACGACGTCGACGAGGCGCTGATGATGGCCGACCGCATCATCGCGCTCGAGACCGGCCCGCGCGCCAGGCTCGGACCTTCGTTCACGGTGGACATCGCGCGCCCGCGCGACCGCCGCGAGATGAACCACGACGCGCGCTTCCAGGCCTTGCGCGGCGAGATCACGCAGCATCTGATCGGCCTGGCGCACCGGCGCGAGAGCGACCGCGGGGCCCAGGTGATCGCGCTGCCCAGGCTCGAACCCAGGCCGGTGCAGGCGCAACGTCTGCCTACCGCGGCGAGCCTGTTCCGGTTGCGCCATGCGACGCAGGTGGAGGCGATCGAAGCGGCGGCGAGCGAGCCTCACGCGCCGGCGGCCGACGCGGCCACGCTGGCACAGGCAAGTGATGAGCGTTTCGTCGAGTTCTCGAAGGTGGTAAAGGTCTACCCCACGCCCAAGGGGCCACAGACGGTGGTCGACGGGTTCGAGCTGAAGGTCAAGCGCGGCGAGTTCATCTCGATCATCGGCCACTCGGGCTGCGGCAAGTCAACCGTGCTGTCGATGGTGGCCGGCCTGACCGACATCAGCGAAGGCGTGATCGTGCTCGACCGCCGCGAGGTCGCCGGTGCCGGCCCTGACCGCGGCCTGGTCTTCCAGGCACCCAGCCTGGTGCCCTGGCTGACGGCGTTCGACAACGTGATGCTCGGCGTGCAGCGTGTGTTCCCGCATGCGTCGAAGACCGAGCGCCACAACATGGTGGCCTACTACCTTGGCCGCGTCGGCCTGGGCGGCGCGATGCACAAGCGCGCAGCCGATCTGTCCAACGGCATGAAGCAGCGGGTGGGCATCGCGCGTGCGTTCGCGCTCGAGCCCAAGCTGCTGTTGCTCGACGAGCCCTTCGGCATGCTCGACTCGCTGACGCGCTGGGATTTGCAGGAAGTGCTGATGGAGGTGTGGACCCGCAGCCAGGTGACGGCGGTGATGGTCACCCACGACGTCGACGAGGCCATCCTGTTGGCCGACCGCGTGGTGATGATGAGCAACGGGCCGCGCGCCAGGATCGGCCGTGTGCTCAACGTGCCGCTGCCGCGGCCTCGCACGCGCGAGGCGCTGCTGGCGCACCCGCGCTACTACGAGCTGCGCGAGCAGCTGATCGGCTTCCTCGAGGACTGCGGGCGCCAGCACTGAGCGGGCGCCGCGATGGAAGGGACAGGCTCTTAGCATGAAGACGACGAAACTGGTGCTGGTGGGCAACGGGATGGCCGGCGTGCGCACGCTAGAAGAGCTGCTGAAGATCGCGCCGGATCTGTACGACATCACGGTGTTCGGCGCCGAGCCGCATCCGAACTACAACCGCATCCTGCTGAGCCCGGTGCTCGCGGGTGAGCAGACGGTCGACCAGATCATCCTCAATCCGCTCGCGTGGTACGCCGAGCACGGCATCACGCTGCACACGGGCAAGACGGTGGCGTCGATCGACCGCGTGAAGCGGCGGGTCGTCGCCGACGACGGCACCACGGCGCCGTACGACCGGCTGCTGATCGCCACCGGCTCGATGCCGTTCATCCTGCCGGTGCCGGGCAAGGACCTGCCCGGCGTGATCGCCTACCGCGACATCGCCGATACCGAGGCGATGATCGACGCCGCCGCCAAGTACAAGCACGCCGTCGTCATCGGCGGCGGCCTGCTCGGACTGGAAGCAGCCAACGGCCTGAAGCAGCGCGGCATGGACGTGACGGTGGTGCACATCATGCCGTGGCTGATGGAGCGCCAGCTCGACACCACGGCGGGCAAGCTGCTGCAGAAGTCGCTCGAGGACCGGGGCCTGAAGTTCCTGATCGGCGCGCAGACCGAGTCGTTGATCGGCGAGTCGCGGGTGCGCGCGGTGCGCTTCAAGGACGGCACCGAAATCCCGGCCGACCTGGTGGTGATGGCCGCCGGCATCCGCCCGAACACAACTCTCGCCGAGCGCGCCGGCTTGCTGTGCCAGCGCGGCATCGTCGTCACCGACACGCTGCAGACGGTGACCGACCCGCGCATCTACGCGGTGGGTGAGTGCGCGGCGCACCGCGGCATCGCCTACGGGCTGGTGGCGCCGCTGTTCGAGCAGGGCAAGGTGTGTGCGACGCACTTGGCGCAGTTCGGCATCGGGCGCTATGCCGGCAGCCAGGTGAGCACCAAGCTCAAGGTGACGGGCATCGACCTGTTCTCGGCCGGCGACTTCGCCGGCGGCGAGGGCACCGAGGAGATCGTGTTGTCCGATCCGATCGGCGGCGTCTACAAGAAGCTCGTGATCCGCGACGACAAGCTGGTCGGCGCCTGCCTGTACGGCGACACGGTGGACGGCAGCTGGTACTTCAAGCTGCTGCGCGACGGCCGCTCGATCGCCGACATCCGCGACCGGCTGATGTTCGGCGAATCCAACATCGGCGACGTCGGCCACGAAGGCCACAACCGCGCTGCCGCGATGGCCGATAGCGACGAGGTCTGCGGCTGCAATGGCGTGGCCAAGGGCGCCATCTGCAAGGCCATCAAGGACAAGGGCCTGTTCACGCTCGACGAGGTGCGCAAGCACACCAAGGCGAGCGCCAGCTGCGGCTCGTGCACGGGGCTGGTCGAGCAGCTGCTGATGTTCACCGCCGGCGGCGACTATTCGGCCGCGCCCAAGCTGAAGGCCGTGTGCGGCTGCACCGAGCTGGGCCACCAGGCCGTGCGCGACGCGATCCGCGCGCAGCACCTGCTGAGCGTGGCCGGCACGATGGCCGCGCTCGGCTGGCGCACCCCCAACGGCTGCGCCAGCTGCCGGCCCGCACTCAACTACTACCTGCTCAGCACCTGGCCCAAGGAGGTAGCCGACGACCCGCAGAGCCGTTTCATCAACGAGCGCAGCCACGCCAACATCCAGAAGGACGGCCGCTACAGCGTGATCCCGCGCATGTGGGGCGGCGAGACCACGGCCGACGAGCTGCGTCGCATTGCCGACGCGGTGGACAAGTACCAGATCCCCACCGTCAAGGTCACCGGCGGCCAGCGCATCGACCTGCTCGGCGTGAAGAAGGAAGACCTGGTGCACGTGTGGCGCGACATCGGCATGCCCAGCGGCCACGCCTACGCCAAGGCGCTGCGCACGGTGAAGACCTGCGTCGGCAGCGAGTGGTGCCGCTTCGGCACGCAGGACAGCACGCAGATGGGCAAGGACCTCGAGCGCGCGTTGTGGCGCATGTACGCGCCGCACAAGGTCAAGCTCGCGGTCAGCGGCTGCCCGCGCAACTGCGCCGAGGCCGGCATCAAGGACGTCGGCGTGATCGGCGTCGACTCCGGCTGGGAGCTCTACATCGGCGGCAACGGCGGCATCAAGACCGAGGTGGCGCAGTTCTTCGTCAAGGTGGGTACCGCAGCCGAGGTGCTCGAATACAGCGGCGCCTTCCTGCAGCTGTACCGCGAGGAGGGCTGGTACCTCGAGCGCACGGTGCACTACCTGGGCCGCGTGGGCATGGACCACGTGAAGCAGCGCGTGCTCGACGACGCCGCCAACCGCCAGGCGCTGTGGGAGCGGCTGCAGTTCGCCCTCGACGGCGAGCCCGACCCCTGGTTCGAGCCCGCGAAGGCGCAGGTGGACCTGCGGCAGTTCGCGCCGGTGGCGGCGGGGGTGACGACATGAACGCCGCACGGCCGCTCCGCAGGCGTTCAGCCCCCCTCGGGGGGGCGGCGCGCAGCGCCTTGGGGGCGCCATGAACGCCCGCGTGCCGATCTGGCAGGCGGTGTGCGCCGTCGACGACATCGCGCCGCTCGGGGCACGTCGCGTGGCGCGCGAGCAGGGCGTGGCGGTGGCCGTGTTCCGCACCGGCGACGGCCGCGTGTTCGCGCTGCTCGACCGCTGCCCGCACAAGGGCGGCCCGCTGAGCCAGGGCATCGTGTTCGGCGACCACGTGGCTTGCCCGCTGCACAACTGGACGATCTCGCTCGTCGACGGCGAGGCCCGCGCGCCCGACGTGGGCTGCGCGGTGCGCTTCGCCTGCAAGGTCGACGCCGGGCAGGTGTACCTCGACGCCGACGAGCTGGCGCACCGGGCCGTCGATCTGGCGGCACCGATGGCCGGGCCGCTAGCGAAGACCAGCTGCTGAGCCCGAAGCGCAGCACCATGCGCGAGACGCGATCCACCTGCCCCTACTGCGGCGTCGGCTGCGGTGTTGTCATCGAGTCTGAGGGCGAGCAGATCACCGGCGTGCGGGGTGACCCCGATCACCCGGCCAACTTCGGCCGCCTGTGCAGCAAGGGCGCCACGCTGCACCTCACCGCCACGCAGACGGTGACGCAGCACACGCGGCTGCTGCAGCCGATGCAGCGCCTCGTGCGCGGTCAGGCGCCACGGCCGATCGCGTGGGACGCCGCGCTCGACGGGGCGGCCGACCGCATCGCCGAGACCGTGCGCACGCATGGCGCCGATGCGGTGGGCCTGTACCTGTCGGGTCAGTTGCTGACCGAGGACTACTACGTCTTCAACAAGCTGGCGCGTGCGCTGATCGGCACCAACCACATCGACACCAACTCGCGCCTGTGCATGAGCTCGGCGGTGGCCGGCTACAAGCTCACGCTCGGCGCCGACGCGCCGCCGGCCTGCTACGAGGACCTCGATCACGCGAGCACGGTGTTCATTGCCGGCAGCAACATGGCCTGGGCGCACCCGGTGCTGACGCGCCGGCTGGAGGACGCGCGCCGCGCGAACCCCGGACAGAAGTGGATCGTGGTCGACCCACGCCGCACCGAGACCGCGTCGATGGCCGATCTGCACCTGCAGATCCAGCCCGGTACCGACATCGTGCTGTTCCATGGCATCGCCCACCTGCTGCTGTGGGAGGGCCTGGCCGACACCGCCTTCGTGGCGCCGCACACGCAGGGCTTCGACGCCTACCGCGACCTGGTGCGCGAGCACACGCCGAAGGACGTGGCGCACGCCTGCGGCATCGCCGAGGCCGACCTGCTGCAGGCCGCGCGCTGGTTCGGCCAGCACACACCCACGCTGTCGTTGTACTGCCAGGGCCTGAACCAGAGCGTCAACGGCACGCACAACAACGCCGCGCTGATCAACCTGCACCTGCTGACGGGTCAGATCGGCAGGCCCGGCGCGGGGCCGCTGTCGCTGACCGGCCAGCCCAATGCCATGGGCGGTCGCGAGGTCGGCGCGCTGGCCAACCAGCTGGCGGCGCACCGTGATCTCGACAACCCGGCCCATCGCGCCGAGATGGCGGCACTGTGGGGCGTGCCGGACCTGCCGTCGCGGCCCGGCAAGACGGCGGTCGAAATGTTCCAGGCCGCGGCCGACGGCGAGATCAAACTGCTGTGGATCGTCTGCACGAACCCGGCGCAGTCGCTGCCCGACCAAGCCACCGTGCGCCGCGCGCTCGAGCGCTGCGAGTTCGTCATCGTGCAGGAGGCGTTTCGCGGCACGGCGAGCTGCAACTGGGCCGACCTGCTGCTGCCGGCCGCCCCCTGGGGCGAGAAGGACGGCACCGTCACCAACAGCGAGCGCCGCATCTCGCGCGTGCGCGCGGCAGTCGCGCCGGCGGGCTCGGCGCGCGCCGACTGGCGCATCGCGGTCGACGTGGCGCTGCGCCTGGAGCTGCGGCTGGCGCGTCCGCGCAGCGACGCTCGCGCCAGCGGCTTCGCCGCCTTCGACGGCCCGCAGGCGATCTGGAACGAGCATCGCGAGTCGACCCGTGGCTACGACCTCGACATCACCGGCCTGAGCTATGCGATGCTCGATGCGCAGGGGCCGCAGCAGTGGCCGTTGCCCGAGGGGATGGTGGCTGGCCGCAAGCGGCTCTATGCCGACGGCCGTTTCGTCTTCGCCGACGGTCGTGCGCGGTTCGCCGCCGTCCGGCCGCGGCCGCTGGTCGAGCCGCGCGACGCACGTCATCCGTTCAGCCTGAACAGCGGGCGCCTGCGCGACCAGTGGCACGGCATGAGCCGAACCGGCACGCTCGGGCGCTTGTTCGGCCACGCCGGCGAACCGGCCATCGAGCTGCACCCGGCCGACATGGCGCGGCTGCGCGTGACGGCCGGCGACTTGTTGCAGGTGACTTCGCGGCGCGGCTCGATCGTGCTGCCGGCGCAGCCCAGCGACGCGATGGCACCGACGCAGGTGCACATCGCGATGCACTGGGGCAGCGAGGTGCTCGGCGGGACTGCTGCGTCGGGCCGTGCGCTGGCCGGCGTGAACGAGCTGACCACCAGCGCCTACTGCGCGGTCAGCAAGCAGCCGCAGCTGAAGCACTGCGCCGTCAAGCTGCTCAAGGCCGAGCTGCCGTGGCGGCTGCTGGCGCTGGCCTGGTTGCCGGCCGAGCAGGCCCACCGGGCGCGTGCGGCCTTGCGCGAACTGATGCCCGCGTTCGCCTATGCGGCCTGCGTGCCGTTCGGCCGCGAGCCCGACGCCCAGGGCCGCCTGGGCCTGGCCTGGCACGCCGCTGCGCACGAGGCTGCGCCGGCCACGGTGCTCGACCGCATCGAGGCACTGCTCGCACTCGACCAGCCGCTGGCGCTGCGCTATGCCGACCCGCGCCGCGGACGACGCCGCACGATCGTGCTGCGCACCCTGGATGACGGGTCCCAGCGCGTCGACGCGTTCCTGCTCGCCGGCGAGACGGACGCCGGGCCGTGGCTGCGCGCGTTGCTGCTCGACGAGCAGCCGGCGCAGGCCTACGGTCGCGGCCTGCTGCGCGCCGGCGCCACGCCACCGGGCGCGCTGCCGCCGCGCTCGCCGCAGGTGTGCAGCTGCCACGATGTCAGCGAGGCGCGCATCCGCGACACGCTGGGCGCCATCGAGGGCACGCCGCAGGCCCGACTGGCGACGCTGCAGCAGCAGCTGCGCTGCGGCACCTCATGCGGCTCGTGCCTGCCGGCGCTGCGCAAGCTGGTCGGCGAGCGGTCGAGCGATGGGGTCGACGCGCCGCCGACCGACGTGGCGACGCTGCAGGCGGATTGAGCCTCGTCGCCCGCGCCCTCAAGTGCGCGCGGCGTGGGCGGCGATAGTCGGCGATCCGTCTTCGTTGGCGGCGAAAGCACACGGGGGACACACGCCGGGTCTAGCGCCCGAGTCGTCCCGCAGAACGGGTGTAATCACCCATAGCGGTCAGACACACGGCGGCGACCCCGGCGAACCACCGCTACGCGTCCGGCGAGCGGTTCTTGTGCCAGATGGCGGCCAGAATCAGCCCGTAGGACAGCAGGCGGATCAAGTAGAACTCGGGTAAGTCCTCGTTGAACGCCCCGGTCCAGGCGATCGCGATCCGATTGCCGGCCTCGATCCAGAACGACAGCATCAGGTACAGGAAGAAGCGGTCGCGGGTGCTGCGCCAGAAGCGCAGGAAGAACAGCCCGGCGGCGAAGGAGCCGACCGCAATGGCGCCCATCAGGAATTGATTCATCGCGGTCGCCTCACGAACTGCCGTCCATGATCAGGCCCCACAGCAGCAGCACGATCGCGGCCAGCGCGGCCAGCAGCCGCCAGGTCGAGAGGTCGACCGCGGTGAAGACCAGCCGATCGGCGACCAGCAGCACGTTGTTGAGCGTCAGTCCCACGAAGCACAGTCCGCTCCACAACAACAGGCGATAACGCGTCTGCAGGTACCTGCGCAGCAACAGCGTCGCGCAGGCCGCCGCCGTCAAGGCACACAGGCTGTAGATGATCTTCTCCATTTCATCGCTCCTTGCGCAGCTTGAACGCGTCGGCAAAACGGTGGGCGCTCTTGCCCACCGCGTCGTGAATCAGGTGGGTGACCGCGATCATCTCGGCGTCGTAGGTCCTGGCGAGCCGATCGATGAGACCTTGCAACGCGTCGTCGCGCGGGCCGAGGCGCCATCGCGCCGCGTTGTCACCGACGCCGACGCCGACGCCGACGACGATGCCCGAGCTGACCAGCGACTCGAGCAGGGCCCGCGCACGCTCCTCGTCGATGTACAGGGCGCGGGCAATGTCGGCCGCGCTGAAGTCGGCCGACGGCTGACGGTGGAAGACGAGCATCGCCTCCAGGTACGGGACCGAAGGGATGCTCGTCAGGACGAATCGACGGATGTCGTCGGCGATCACATCAGGGGTTTCGCGACTGTGCCGCGGCGCAGGCTGCGCGCGTCGGCCGAATCATCCGTGCACGAGCGCGAACGGACGCGCTTGCCCCTGACGGCGGCGAGGTCGCTGGCCTGATCGGCCCCCGGTACCGCTGCGGGCGGCCGGACCCCGCCTGGCCCGGTCAAGGGCAGGCGGGCACGCTCAATGCCCGTGCGCGATCTTCTCGCCGGCCTTCAACCTGTACTCGGTGCCGCAGTACGGGCAGCGGCCCGCGCCTTCGGTGGCGACGTCGATGAAGACCTTGGGGTGGTTGCTCCACAGCGGCATCTTCGGGTTCGGGCAGAACACCACGCCGGGGCCTTGCAGATCCCCGGCGGTCACTTCGACCACGGCCTTGGGTTTGTTGTTGCTGTGGGTGCTCATACGAGGGTCAGCCACTCGGCGTACTGGGGGTTGCGGCCGTTCACGATGTCGAAGAACGCACTCTGGATCTTGGTGGTGATCGGGCCGCGCTCGCCGGCGCCGAGCGTGACGCGGTCGTATTCGCGGATCGGCGTCACCTCGGCGGCGGTGCCGGTGAAGAAGGCCTCGTCGGCGATGTAGACCTCGTCGCGGGTGATGCGCTTCTCGACGATCTTGAGCTTGAGGTCGGCGCAGATCGAGAAGATGGTGTTGCGCGTGATGCCGTTCAGCGCGCCGGCCGACAGATCCGGCGTGTAGACGGTGCCGCCCTTGATGATGAACAGGTTCTCGCCCGCGCCTTCGCTGACGAAGCCGGCGCTGTCGAGCAGCATCGCCTCGTCATAGCCGTCCTCGGTGACCTCCAGGTTGGCCAGGATCGAGTTGGTGTAGTTGCTCACCGCCTTGGCCTGCGTCATCGTGATGTTGACGTGGTGCCGCGTGTAGCTCGAGGTCTTGACGCGGATGCCCTTCCTGAGGCCCTCGTCGCCCAGGTAGGCGCCCCAGGTCCACGCCGCCACCATCAGATGAATGGTGTTGCCCTTGGGGCTGACGCCGAGTTTCTGGTCGCCGATCCACGTCAGCGGGCGCAGGTAGCAGCTCTCCAATTTGTTCTCGCGCACCACCTGACATTGCGCCTCGCAGACCTGCTCGAAGCTGAACGGGATCTTCATGCGCAGGATCTTGGCGCTGTTGAACAGGCGCTCGGTGTGCTCGCGCAGCCGGAAGATTGCGGTGCCCTTGTCGGTCTTGTAGGCGCGCACGCCCTCGAAGGCACCGCAGCCGTAGTGCAGCGTGTGCGACAACACGTGGATCTTGGCGTCGCGCCAATCGACCAGCTTGCCGTCGAACCAGATCTCGCCGCCGCCGTAGTCGGGGCGCTGGATCAGCACCAGGTCCCAATGAATGCGCGAGCGATTGCCGTTCTCGGTCGTCTCGTAGCACTGGCCCGGCGTGAAGTGCAGCGAGCCGGCGATCTTCTCATCGAACAGCGTGTCCTTCATCGGCTGGAGGACGTGCGGGTTGAACCCCAGGGAGAACTCGCCGATGTATCGCGAGCCCTCGTCGGTGTCGAGCAGCTTCTCGAGCTTGTCCTGAGGATTGCCGGTGGCCTTGACGATCTTGCCCTTCTCGAACGTGAACGTCAGCCGGTCGTAGGTCGTGCCCAGGTACACCGACGGCGTGTTGTACGCGATCACTCCCTCGACCGAATCGCGCACCGGGGCGGTGAAGCACTCGCCGTCCGGGATGTTGCGTTCGCCGAAGCACGGAATCACGCCGATGTCCTTGATGCTGAACTTCAAGTCCGTGCCCGGGCTCTTGATGTGCACGCGGTCCGTGCGCTTCATGCGCGCGACCAGCGGCTGCATGGCGTCGCGCATGCGGGCGTAGTCGACGTTGCAGACCTTGAAGTAGAAGTCCTCGAACGCCTCCGTGCTCATGCTCGCGAGCTGTGACATGGCCGCGTTCGGGTAGCGCAACACCACCCAGCGCGTATGGTTGACGCGGTAGTCCAGATGCACCGGCTTCGAGACGATCTGCTGGTACAGGTTCATGCGATCGGCCGGCACGTCGGACAGCTCGCTGACGTTCGTCGATGCGCGGATCCCAGTTTCTTCAGATAGTCGC